>DATMDS010000039.1:0-40227 GCA_035557575.1 Pseudonocardia sp.
AGACCCTGACCCCATTTCGTGGCGCCCAAACGCCGTGCTCCAGATTTGCTCCAGAAGCCGTCCACAAGACCGATCAGGGACGATCAATTGGTGATCATCGTCGGCTCCGCAAACCCTAGCTGAGCTGCGGAAACACCGGAGGATAGTCCCAACGGAGATGGGTGGAGCTGAGGGGATTCGAACCCCTGACCCCTTGACTGCCAGTCAAGTGCGCTACCAGCTGCGCCACAGCCCCTTCTCCCGAAGAAGTTACACGACCGACCGACCCGGCCGCGCACGGGGACCGCCAGCCGACTACCCGCCGATCGCGTCCTGCAGCCAGTCGGAGTTGTTGATGTCGATCTTCTTGCCGCCGATGGCCACGGTCGGCGTGCCGAAGCGCCCGTCGGTCTGCAGCGCCGAGTCGGAGGTGGCCTTGTCGGTCTCGGCCGTGACGGCCTTGGCGTTGGTGGCCCCGGTCACGCAGGAGGCGAAGTCGCCCTGCGCATCGAGCTCGGTGCCGAACGCGACGAGCTCGTCGTCGGTCAGCCCGGCGCTGCCCTCAGCGGGCTGGGAGTCGAACAGCTTCTCGTGGTAGGCGGGGAAGATGCCGGCGTCGACCGAGCACAGAGCGGCGTTGGCGGCGCGGGTCGAGTAGCCCTCGGGCGTGGTGCGGTTGTCGAGGATGGCGATGCTGTGGTAGCGCACAGTGATCTGATTGGCGTTGAGCGCGGTGGTCAGGTCGGCGCCGTAGCGCTCCTCGAAGCGCTCGCAGATCGGGCAGAGGTAATCCTCGTAGACATCGACCACCACCGGGCCACTGCCCACGGTGACCACGGCTCCGGACGCTGACGCGGTGTAGGTCGGCGCCACCGAGGTGCCGGCGGAGCCGCGCACGAACCACACGGCCAGCCCGACCACGACGACCACCGCCAGCACGGCGGCCACGATCATCGTGGTGCGGTTGGGGCCCTTCTTGGGCGGCACCTGGATGCCGGCGGCGGCCAGCCTCTGGGCGGCGGCATCCTGCCGGCGCCTCTTCTCGTTGCGCGACGCTCCGCCCATCTCAGCTCCTTCTTCCCGTACCTGCCGGCTGGTCGTGGTTCAGCCGCGAGTCCAGCGCGAACAGCGTGCGTGGCCGCACGATCAGCCAGGCCGCGAGCGCGATGAAACCGGTGTCTCGCAGCAGTTCCTCAAGGTAGGCGGTCTCGCCAGGGGCGACCGCACCGCCTCCGCCGAAGCAGCCGCAGTCGATCGACAGCCCACGCGCCCAGGCCTGCACCACGCCGGCGACGAACACCGCGAGCAGGCCCGCCGAGAGCCCCGCCACCAGCCGGGTGCCGACCCCCGTCAGCAGCAGCACGCCCAGCGCGATCTCCACCCACGGCAACAGCGTCGCCACCACCCCGACTCCGTCGGGCGGCAGCACGTCGTACGCCCGGACGGCCACGTACGTCTGATCCGGGTCGAGCGCCTTCAGCCCGCCCGAGATGAGCCAGACGGCGGCCAGGCCGAGCCGTGCCAGGGTGCCGACGATGTCGAGCACGCGGTCCCGCTGCACGTACTCAGAGTAGCCATCTTCGCGCTCAGAACTGTTCCCGGGCCGCTTCCTGGGCCACCACGGCGTCGCTGTCACCGAGCCGGTTCATCGAGGCCACGGTGCGGGCGGTGCGGTTGTTCGCGGCCAGCAGGTCGCGGTGCCGGTGCACCCACGCCCAGTAGCCGGCGGTGAAGGGGCAGGCGTCCTCGCCGAGGCGCTTGCGCGGGTCGTACCGGCAGCTGCCGCAGTGGTCGGACATCCGGTTGATGTACGCGCCACCCGAGCTGTACGGCTTGGTGGCCAGCATGCCGCCGTCCGCGTGCTGGCTCATCCCGATCACGTTCGGCGGCATCACCCACTCGAAGCCGTCGACGAAGGCCTCCCGGAACCAGTCCGACAGCTCGCGCGGCTGGTAACCGCGCTGCAACGCGTGGTTGCCCAGCACCATCAGGCGCTGGATGTGGTGGGTCCAGCCGCGGTCGCGCACGCCCTCCAGCGCGGCGCGCAGGCAGCGCGCGGTCACCGCATCCGCGTCCAGCTCCTGCCACCACTCCGGCAGCGGGGTGCGCGCCCCCATCGCGTTGCGCCGCAGGTAGTCGCGGCCGAAACGCCAGTACAGCTGCCAGATGTACTCCCGCCAGCCCAGCACCTGCCGGATGAAACCCTCGACGCCGGGCAGTGGGGCCGCGCCCGACCGGTAGGCCGCCTCGGCCGCATGCACCACGTCCAACGGGTGCAGCACGCCCAGGTTGAGCGGCACCGAGAGCAGCGAGTGGGCCATCGCCCAGTCCTCGGTGAGGATCGCGTCCTCGGGTGGCCCGAAGTGTGGCAACCGCCGCTCGACGAAGTGCTCCAGCGCCCGCTGGGCCTCGCCGGCGGTGACGGCGAACCAGCGCGGTCCATCACGCCCGACCGTCGGCAGCGCCATCGCGTCCAGCTCGACGCGGACCTGCTCGTCGATCTCGTCCTCGGGCGGCTGCCACGGTCCGGGCAGGTCGAGCGTGGCCCTGCCCTTCGGCGGCGGCTCGCGGTTCTCGTGGTCGTAGTTCCACCTGCCGCCGACCGGCTCGCCGGCCTCCATCAGCACGTCGAACCGCCGCCGCTGGGAGCGGTAGAAGTCCTCCATCCGGAACGTCTTGCGATCGCCGGCCCACTCGTCGAACTCGGCGCGCGGCAGCGCGAAGGTGGGCGTGGGCAGCACCTCGGCGACCAGGCCCTCCTTACGGAACCGCTCGACCAGCTCGGCCGCGGCGTGCGAGGTCGGCTCGTGCACCACGACCGGCCGGCCCAGTTGCTCCAGCGCCTCGCGGTAGGTCTCCGCGCGCAGGTGGCGGGCCCGGTCGCCGAGCTCCGCGGCCAGGTGCCGCATGCCCGACAGCACCAGGTGCAGCTTCTGGCGGTGGAACCGCCGCCGGTGCAGGACCCGGCTCGACTCGACCAGCACCACCTCGCGGTGCCGGTGCTCGTCGGTGCCGTGCACGTGCGGACCCAGCTGATCGCCGAACACCCACAGCGGGGCGTCGTCGTGGCCGTTCACGGGCTCCAGTGTGGGAGCCAGGTGTGCCTGGCGCGACCTGAGGACAGCCTCACATGAGTCCAACATGGACGGAGTGGTCGGGTTACCCTCGAGCCATGGTGCAGCCCGGGCCCGCCGAGTACGCCGCCCACCACAGCGATCACCACCACGGGGACGTCTCCGGCGGGTGGCTGCGGGCCGCCGTGTTCGGGGCGATGGACGGGCTGGTCACGAACATCGCGCTGGTCTCCGGGGTCGGGGGCGGCGGCGCCGGTCGAGAGATGATCATCCTGACCGGGATGGCCGGGCTGGTGGCCGGGGCCTTCTCGATGGCGCTCGGCGAGTTCGCCTCGGTGGGCACCCAGAACGACGCGGTGGCGCACGAGGTGGCCGTCGAGCGGGAGGAGATCCGCCGGCACCCGGGGGTGGAGCAGACCGAGCTGGCCGACATGTACCAGCAGATGGGGCTGAGCCGGCCCACCGCGGAGGCGGTGGCCCGCGAGGTGCACACCGATCCCGAACTGGCCGTCAAGGTGCACATCGTGCAGGAGCTCGGCGTCGATCCGGACGAGCAGCCCTCGCCGTGGACCGCGGCGTTCTCCTCGTTCGGCTGCTTCGCGGTCGGCGGCATCATCCCGCTGATCCCGTTCCTGCTCGGCTCCGGCTCGCTGGCACTGGGACTGCTCGTCGGCGCCGCCGGCCTGATCCTGCTCGGCGCGCTGACCTCGCGGTTCACCGCCCGCCCCTGGTGGCTGGCCGGGCTGCGGCAGCTCCTGTTCGGCGTGATCGCGGCGGGCGCGACCTACCTGGTGGGCTGGCTGATCGGGGTCGGCGTGGCCGGCTGAGCGGATCAGCCGCGCTCGCCGGGGGCGCACTCGGCGACCGCGTCCTCCCCCGCGTGCGAGGTCCGGACCAGCGTCTCCGGGGCGCGCACCCAGGACGCGAAGGCAATCAGGCCGATCACGGCGGTCAGCGAGAATGCGGCCGGGAAGCCGAACGACTCGGCCAGCGCACCGGCAAGAAGCGGGCCGATGATGGCTCCGGTGTCGGAGGACATCTGGAACCCGGCGAGCACGGTGCCGCTGCGCCGCCCGGAACCGATGACGTCGGCGACGGCGGCGTTCATCGGCGGGTTGACCATCCCGCTGCCCATTCCGGCGATCAGGCTGACCAGCAGGAACAGCGACGGCGACGTGACGAACCCGAGCAGCCCGGTGGCCAGCGACGCCACCGCCAGGCCGACCAGGATCGGTGTCCGGCGACCGATCCGGTCGGTGAGCCGGCCGGTGACGACGAGCGTGGCCGCATTGCCGGCGGCGAACACGGCCAGCGCCACCCCGCTCCACGATTCCGGCTGCTGCAGCGCCTCCACGACCAGCAGCGGCACCAGCGCCACCCGCACCCCGAAGACCGTCCACCCGTTGGCGAAGCTGGCGACCAGGGCGGCGCGGTACGCCGGGTGCGAGAGCGCGTCGCGGAACTGCGCCGGCGGGAGCGACGGCGACCCGGCGGGATCGTTGCCGGAGCGGTGCCGCAGCAGCAGGCCGGTGAGCCCGACGACGAGCACCAGCACGACGGAGTAGACGAGGAACGGGGCGCGCAGGCTGATCGCCACCAGGCCGCCGCCCACCAGTGGCCCGACGATGTTGCCCAGCAGGAACCCGGTGGCCCACAGGCTGGTGGCCCGCCCGCGCATGGTGGCCGGGGACAGCCGGATCAGCAGCGACAGCGCCGACACCGTGAACATGGTCGAGCCGATCCCGCCGACCAGCCGCAGCGCCAGCAGCTGCCAGTAGGCGGTGGCGAACGCGCACAGGCCGGTGGTGACCGCGACCACGCCCAGGCCCGCCAGGTAGGCCGGAAGCTCCCCGAACCGGCTCACGATGCGCCCGCTGACCGGCGCGAACAGCAGCCGGGACAGCGCGAACACGCTGATCACCAGCGCGGCTGCGGTGATCCCGACATCGAAGCTGCGGACGAACACCGGCAGCGTCGGCGCCACGATCCCGTACCCGATGGCGATCATGAAGGAGCCGCCGCAGAGCACCCAGATCTGGCGGGGCAGCCGGGGCGGGACGCGCGCGGCCGGGACCGAGTCGACGCCCTCGGCCACCACGTCCCCCTCCGGTCGTCCCCCGGGTCGAACCTACGCCGCGTCGGGCGATCCCACATCCGGATCGATCACGTCCGCGGGCTCCCCCAGGATCTCCCGGACCAGTTGCGCGACGGGGCCGGGGTAGATCGTGCACGCGCGCAGGGCTGCCCGCGTGATCGCGGACTCCGTTTCGGGGTCCGGTGGCCGCCCGGCGACGGGGGCGGCGGTGACGGGGTCACGGGGGTGCTCCGGCAGTGGTCGAAGCAGGGCGGCACCCACCGGGGCGAGGGCACTCATCACGGGGCGCCGGCGGCGACGAAGGTGTAGCAGAGCCCGGTGCCCTCGACCGCGACCACGCCGTCGTCGCGCGTCACCCGCAACGCCCGGCCGGTGATCGGCTTGTCGGCGCGGGCGGAGGTCACCTCGGCGGTCCCGGTGATCACGTCGCCGGGCCGCAGCGCTGCCCCGGCCCGACCGGGCCGCGGTCAGCGCGTCCGCAAGTACCTGCAGCTCGGCCGCGCGGACTGTGGGCACGGGGCATGGTCGCAAACTCGGCCGGCGGAATCGTACGCCTGAACGGCCCAAACATTCCGCCGGCTGCCGCGCCTGCCGCGGACCGCCTGCTCGATCGGGTCGTGGCCCTGACGCTCATCCCGCAGGCGCAGCGCTCATCCGGCGGTGACGCCCGTGTCGACCCGCTCGCCGCTCGCCGCGGCGCGCACCACCGCGTCGCAGACCAGCAGCGTGTTCAACCCGGCCTGCCCGGAACAGATCGGCTCGGCCTCGCCCCGGATCACCGCGGCGAAGTGCGCGACCTGGTTGGCCAGCGGGTCCTCGACCTCGAGCTCGAGCGTGCGGTCGTCGGTCGGGCTCCACCAGGACGGCGCGCCCGGGTAGGTCTTGAGCCGCATCGTGGGGATCGACAGCGAGCCGCGGGTCCCGAACAGGTGGTAGCAGTCCTCGTCCGGATAGGACGCGTACGAGGCGTTCTCCCCCGACGTCTGTTCCCAGGACCGGGGAGAGGCAGCCGTGTCGGACAACAGGAACGTGCCCAGCGCCCCGTTCGCGAACTGGAAGATCATCGCCGCGGTGTCCTCCACCGGGAACCCGCGGGTGGCGTTCGTGGTCGTGGCCTGCACGGCGACGATGTCCCCGCACAGCGCCATCAGGTTGTTCACCTCGTGGGTCAGGTTGAGCAGGATCGGCCCACCACCGGGCTGGCGCCGCCACCCCCCGCCGACGTCGAAGTAGTCGTCGGGCTTGCAGAACGTGGCCGTGCCCACCACACCGACCAGCCGGCCGAGCACCCCGGAAGAAATGGCCTCGCGGGCCTTGGCCATGATCGACGAGTAGTTGCGGTGGTGCCCGGTCAGCAGCGGTACACCGGCCGCGGCGGCCGCCTCCACCAGCGTGCGGGCCCCCTCCACGGTGTCGCCCAACGGCTTCTCGACGATCACCGGCACGCCGGCGGCCACGCACTCCAGGCCGCCGTCGACGTGCATCCGGTTCGGCGTCGCCAGGATCACCCCGTCCGGCCGGTCGACCGCGAACAGCTCGGCCAGCGAGGAGTGCAGCGGTACACTGAGCCCCGCTGCCAGCTCCGCGGCCGGGGCAGACGGGTCGACCACGGCCGCGAGCCGCGCGGCGTCGGACGCCACGATCTCCTCGATGTGCCGGCGGCCGATCAACCCCGCCCCGGCCACCGCGATGCGTACCTGCGCCATGGTGCTCCCCCGCGTCGACCCTGGGCCCGCCACCTGCACGGTAGGCAGCCGTCACGGGGTCGTCGGACCGTTCCTGCTGAGCGGCATGCCGCCGCCGACCCACCCTCGGTCGAGAACGAAGTTATGGTGATCGCAGGCCTTCTGATCACCATGACTTCGTTCTGACGGACAGGGTGGGGGCGGTACGGCGGTGAGCGCGGAGGCAGCGGGCGGCCCCCGGTCCCGGCGCTCGGTGCTGCACGCCGGCCTCCGCTCCGGCGCGCTGCTGGCCGCCGGCGCGCTGCTGCCGGCCGGCTGCACCACGGGTCGGCGGGGCTATCCGTTCCTGCTCGGGGTGGCCTCCGGCGAGCCCGGCCCGGACGGCGTGGTGCTGTGGACCCGGCTGGCCACCGATCCGCTCGCCGCGGACGGGCTGGGCGGGCTCGGCGGGCGCCGCAGCGAGGTGCAGTGGGAGCTGGCCGCCGACGAGGGCTTCCGCCGGGTGCAGCGGCGCGGGGTCGAGTGGACCGGGCCCGAGGTCGGGCACACCGTGCACGTCGAGCTGACCGGCCTGGAACCGGGCCGGGAGTACCACTACCGCTTCCGGGTCGGCGGCGAGCTGTCGCCGGCCGGCCGCACCCGCACGGCGCCGCCGGTGACCGCGATGTCCCCGCTGACGATGTGCTTCACCTCGTGCGCCCACTACGAGCACGGCTTCTTCACCGCCTACGCCCGGATCGCCGACGAGGAACCGGACCTCGTGCTGCACCTCGGGGACTACATCTACGAGGGGTTCGCCGGCTCCTACGCGGTGCCCGGTGGGCCGGTCCGGCAGCACGCCGGCCCCGAGACGGTGACCCTGGCCCACTACCGGCAGCGCTACGCCCAGTACCGGTCCGACGCCGACCTGCAGGCCGCGCACGCCGTGGCCCCCTGGTTGGTCGTCCTCGACGACCACGAGATCGAGAACAACTGGGCCGGCGACGTCCGCGCCCGGCCCGAGAACCCGCCCGGGCCGTTGCGGCCGCGGCGGGCGGCCGGGCTGCAGGCCTACTGGGAGAACATGCCGCTGCGCCGCGCGCAGCGCCCGCACGGTGCGGACATGCAGCTCTACCGGCGGGCCGGGTGGGGATCGACCGCGATGTTCCATCTGCTGGACACCCGGCAGTACCGCGACGACCAGCCCTGCGGCGATGACGTGGACTGCCCCGAGCGCACCGACCCGGCCCGCACCCTGACCGGCCCGGTGCAGGAGCGCTGGCTGGCCGCCGGCCTGCGCCGGTCACCGGCGCGCTGGAACGTGCTGGGTCAGCAGGTCCTGTTCTCCCAGCTCGACATCGTGGGCGGCGCCGGGCGGGGCTTCAACACCGACACCTGGGACGGCTACCCGGGCTCCCGGGACCGGGTGGTGGACTCGTGGGTGGCGGCGGCGGTGCGCAACCCGGTGGTGCTGACCGGCGACATCCACTCGCACTGGGCCGCCGACATCCGGCAGCGGTGGGACGATCCCGCGGCGCCCGTGGTGGGCACCGAGCTGGTGTCGTCGTCGATCTCCTCGGGTGGAGACGGCTCCGAGGGCGCGGCGCAGGCGGCCGCGCTGCGAGCCGAGAATCCGCAGATCCGCTTCTTCAACGACCGCCGCGGCTACGTCCGCACCCGCATCACCGGATCCGAGCTGACCGCAGACTTCCGGGTGCTGCCGTACGTGCAGCGCCGCGGCGCGCCGGCCGAGACGCGGGCCACGTTCGTGATCGAGGACCGCCGGCCGGGCGTGAACCCGGCGTGAGCGGCCGAGCGGTGGGTGATACTTCCGGCCATGGCCTACGACGAGGAGCTGGCCGAGCGGATCCGCGGGATCGTCGCGGGAGAGGCGGGGCTGGCCGAGAAGCGGAAGTTCGGCGGGTTGCCGTTCCTGATCGACGGTCACCTGGCCGTCTGCGCCAGCGGCCAGGGTGACCTGCTGCTGCGCGTCGACCCGTCCGAGACCGACGAGCTCGCCGCCCGACCGCACGCGCGGCAGGCCGAGATGCGGGGGCGCGCCATGGCCGGCTGGCTGCGAGTCGCGGGGCCCGCCCTCGGCGATGACGAGCTGGGCCGCTGGGTGTCGCGGGGTGTCGGCTACGTGCGCACGCTGCCGCCGAAGTGACCGGCCGGGCCCGACCGCACGGCCGTCGCGGTGTCACCCTCGGAAGCGGGCCGGCGTACCTGGCCGCCCGCGATCCGGTCAGCGGCCGAACAACCAGTACAGCAGCAGGATGACCGCGATCAGGCCGATGATCCCGCTGCTGCCGAATCCGTCACCGTCCCCGTCGGCGAGCAGCAGCGCCAACGTGTGTGTCATGGTGATCCCTTCCGTGCCCGCCGTCAGCGCACCTCGACGTCGGCGCCGAGCGGCACGAACCCCGTCCCAACGCGGGGAGTGCCCGGTATCGGGCAGGACGACACGTCACACGTAGCCGATGACCGCCTGCTGCATGCCGCCGGGAAGCACCATGTCGGCGCCGTCCGGTGGCAGCGGTCGGGGTTGCCCGTCGACGGTCAGGCTCGCGGCCCGGCCGAGTCGCAGCGGGTAGCGGTAGCCGACGGCGGCCGGCAGCGGCTGGGTGACGGTGATGGTCACGGTGCGCGCGGCCCCGTCATGGACCAGCGTGAACCCGAACGGCACCCCGAATGCGGTGGGCGCGTCCCGCACCGTCACCTGGGCCCCGCCGGCCAGCCAGTGCGGCAGCACGCCGGGAGCGAGGTAGACGTGCGGGTTGTCGTCCTCGCCGGACTCGAAGAAGCAGATGTCGCGCATCAGCAGCTGGAACTCCGCCGCCGCCCAGCCGTGCGGGATGTCGCCCATGTACCACCAGCTACCGGGCACGGTGGCGAAGTCGCTGGCCACCGAGTAGGCGTGCTGCTCGTTCCAGGCGCCGGACACGATCTGCACCGGGTCTGCGCCGGGCACCGGCGGGCCGGCCGCGAACGCCGCCTCACCCACGGCCCAGCGCAGGCAGGCGTCCATCCGGACCTGGTCGCCGATCAGCAGGAAGGCGTGCGCGAGCTGCAGGCCGAGGTAGGGCCCGTACGCGCGCCACGCGGAGTCGTGCCGGAAGCCGCCGCCCTCCACGAAGTGCGCCCAGATCGTGTCCAGGGTGGCGCGGGCCGCCACGTCGATGTCGTCGCCGAGCTTGTGGCCCTGGTAGAGCCGGCACGGGTGGAAGTAGGCGACGGTCCCGATCATCGTCGAGTCCAGCCGGTTGACGTCGCCGGGGCCGGTCGGGATGAAGGTCTCCCAGCGTCCCGCCTCGCGCTGCCGCTGCAGCACCCAGCGGATGGACGCCGCGGTGGCCTGCCGCAGCTCGTCGTAGGCCCTCCAGATCTCCGCCCGTTCCGGGACCGCGAGCCGCTCGGCGAGGCGGGCCGCCTCGTACAGCCCGGCCACGCCCCAGAAGTCGTCCCAGTAGTGCGGCTTGTCCTTGTCGCCCAGGTGTTCCGCGCTCCACCCGCTGTGCAGCAGCCCGAACTCGGATCGGTTGTCACGAATCCAGCGGGCGCCGTCGATGACGTAGGGGGTGAACATGCGGGCCCCGAAGAGGGCATTCGCACCGAGGATCCGGTCCAGCCGCCCGAACGCCCACAGCGCCTGGCCGTTGCTGTCCCACTCCCGGTCGTCCTTCTCGTGGTCGTCACCGAAGAACCCGTGCAGCGACACGGGGCCCAGCCGCTCGAAACCCGGATGGAAGACCGTCGGGTAGTGCTGCCCGAACTGGAACTCGGCCAGACCGGTGTCGCCGGCCAGCGCGGCGGCGATGCCCTCGACCGAGGAGTCCCGGACCCAGAACGAGTCGTAGATCGTCGGGCCGGGGTGGATCACGCCGTTGTCGGCGAGCATCAGCACGGTGGCGCGGCAGAGCCGGAACAGATCGGCCAGGTGCGCGACCGGCGGCGGTAGCGTCAGCTGCAGGCCATCGGCGTCGAGCTTCTGCGTCCAGAACGTCAGGTTGGCCGCCTCCAGCTGATCCGCTGTGGGGGTCCGCAGCTCGGCGAGGTCGTTGCCGCCGCGGTAGTCGTCGACCGGTAGTCGCACGTCGATCTCGAGGCTCTCGCCGTCGGCCAGGTCATAGGGCCAGCCGAACGCCGCGGTGCACATCCGGGCCACCCCGTCGGTGGCGGTGTCGAGGCCGTTCAGCGCGCCGCCCGAGAGCAGCGACGCCCAGGGGTTGTCCTGCAGGTAGCGCTGCGGGTCCGGCGAGGACGCCGGGTTGCCGTACACGCCGACGTGCACCGGCGGGGTGTCGAACACCGGGCCCCATCCCGAGTTCACCTGGACCCGCGCTTCTCCCATCAGGTACCGCACGAAGGTCAGCTGTCGGTCCGGCACGTAGCGGCCGGCCCGGTCGTGGCGCTGGAAGCTGCTGGGGCCCCACGGCAGCAGCGCCAGGCACAGCCACCCCTGGGCGGGGCCGCCATCGGCGCGTACCCGCAACCGGTGCAGCACGATGCTGCGCTGACGGATCCCGACCGTGGTGGCCAGCGCCTTCTGCTCCAGCACCGCGTTCCCGGCCCGGTAGGTCGTCTCGACCACGGGCAGGTATCCGCCCTGCATCCGCTGGCTCAGCACGTGTGTCGGGCTGGGCCGCTGCGGCAGGTGCACCCGGCGCCCGGACGGCTCGAAGAGGAAGCCGGACACCGCGTACGCCTCGTAGACCGGCGCAATCTCCCCGGCCTGCCCGACCAGGCTCTCCAGGCCGGCGTCCTTGACCCCGATCATGTTCCAGTAGCGGTAGAGCGCGTTCGCCGCAAAGGCGGCCTGCTTGCTGCCGAAGAGGCCGCTGTCGAAGTCGTCGCTCCAGGCCCGCAACGCCTGCGTCGCCCACCACGGCATCGGGTAGACCGCGCCGGTGGCCCAGGCCCGCCACATGACCTCGTAGAACATCTCTTCGTGATCGGCCACCGAACGTCCCCTGATCGTCGCTGGGCCGCGCGGTGACTACCCGCGGCCGGGATCGACCCGCGTTCGGCGTTGATCGCGAAGTCAGGAGCGGGCGCGCGCCGCTCCGTGTCGTAAGAGGCACGCGCCGAGGCGGGTGATACCCGGGGCATCAGTGCAGCGGGGGATGGGCCTCGCGACGATGCGCCTCAGGCCGCGCCGAAGCGCAGCGTGATCCGCGATCGGTACAGCTCGCCGGGCCGCAGCACGGAGCTGGGGAAGTCCGGCTGGTTCGGCGAGTTCGGGAAGAGCTGCGGTTCGATGCAGAACGCGTCGCCCTGGCGTGCCGCCGCACCCCCGCGGACCACGGTGCTGCCGTCCAGGAAGTTGCCCGAGTAGAGCTGCACACCGGGCTGGTCGGTGTCGACGCTCATGCTCCGGCCGCTGGTCGGCTCCACGACATGAGCGGCGAGGGCCGGCTCGTCGGACGACCGGTCCAGCACCAGGGTGTGGTCGAAGCCGCGCGTCCGCAGCAGCTGCGGGTGGTTCTCCCGGAGCCGGTCGCCGAGGCGCACCGGCGTGCGCAGGTCGAAGGGGGTGCCGTCGACCGGCGCCCGCTCCCCGGTGGGGATCAGCCGGTCGTCGACGGGCAGGTAGTGGCCGGCGGGGATGCGCACGAGATGGTCCTCGACCGTGCCCGGGCGGCCGCTCAGGTTGTAGTAGGCGTGGTTGGTGAGGTTGACGACGGTCGGGCGGTCGGTGCGGGCGGTGTGCTCGATGCGCAGCTCCGCGGGGCCGACCGTGTACGTCACCGCGACGTCGAGGGTTCCGGGGAACCCGTTCTCGCCGTCCGGGCTGGTGCGGCGGAAGGTGACCGACTGGCTGCCGCCGGGCAGCGTCCGCACCGGGTCGGCGGAGAACATCTGCTGGTCGAAGCCGTCGGTGCCGCCGTGCAGCGCGACCCCGTCCTCGTTGCACGGCACGGTGTACCGGTGCCCGTCGAGGGAGAAGGCGCCACCGGCGATGCGGTTGGCGTAGCGGCCGACGGTGGCGCCGAGGTAGGCCCGGTCGTGCCGGTAGTCGGGCGGGTCCAGACCGAGCACGATGTCGGCGAGCACGCCGTTCCGGTCGGGAGTGCGCAGCCGGGCGAGCCGAGCGCCCCGCTCGACGACGCCGACCTCGATGTCGCGGCCGTGCAGCTCGATCACCGGGCGATCCCGACGCGGCGCTTCGTCCACACGTCGTAGGCGACCGCGGCCAGCAGCACCAGGCCCTTGACCAGCATGACGCGCTCACTGGGCGCCCCGATCAGGGACATCCCGTTGTTGATCACGGCCATGATGAGGCCACCGGTGATCGCGCCGACGACCTTGCCGACCCCGCCCTGGACCGCGGCGCCACCGATGAACGCGGCCGCGATGGCGTCGAGCTCGAACGCGGTTCCTGCGGTGGGCCCGGCCTGGTTGAGCCGGCCGGCGAAGATGACCCCGGCGATGGCGGCCAGCACGCCCATGTTCACGAAGATCCAGAACGTGACGGACCGGACCTTCACGCCGGACAGGGTGGCCGCCTGCAGGTTGCCGCCGACGGCGTAGATGTGCCGCCCGAAGACGGCGCGGTTGGTCAGCAGCGTGTAGCCGATGACCAGCGCGGCGAGCAGCACCAGCACCCACGGCAGGTTCTTGAACCGGGCCAGCTGGATGATCACGGCCAGCACGACCACGGACGGCGCCGCGATCTTGAGGACGAACAGCGGCAGCGGGTCGACGGTCTGGCCGTAGCGCAGCCGCGCCGAGCGGGTACGCCACTGCGACAGCGCGATGGCGCCGACCGCGACGATGCCGACCAGCAGCGTGATCACGTCGGCCCCGCCGAGCGGGCCGAGCCCGACGTTGCCCAGGTAGCCCTCGATGAAGCCGTTGGACAGCGTGCGCACCGCGTCCGGGAACGGCCCGATGCCCTGGTTGCCCAGCACGGTCAGGGTCAGCGCCCGGAACACCAGCATGCCGGCCAGGGTCACGATGAACGCCGGGATGCCGAAGAACGCCACCCAGTAGCCCTGGAAGGCCCCGATCAGCGCGCCCGCGACGATCGTGATCAGCAGCGCCAGCGGCCACGGCAGCTGCAGGTCGACCATGAGCACGGCGGAGATGGCCCCGGTCACCGCGACCACCGAGCCGGCCGACAGGTCGATGTGGCCGGCGATGATGATCAGGATCATCCCGATGGCCAGGATCAGGATGTAGGAGTTCTGCACGATGATGTTGGAGATGTTCTGCGGCTGCAGCAGCGCCCCGTCGGTCAGCACCGTGAACAGCACGACGATCAGCGCGAACGCGACGTAGATGCCGCTCTGCCGGGGGTTGAACGAGAACCGCCGGGGCGAGCGGCGGGGCGGCGGCGGCACCTCGTCGGGGGGCAGCGGCGAACCCGCGTCGGTCGGGGCGATGCTGGTCATGCGGGCTGCTCCTGTTCGTGCGTGGCCTGCGTCATGAACTGCATGAGCCGCTCCTGGGTGGCTTCGGCCCGGGTGACCTCACCGGTGATCCGTCCCGCGGACAGGGCGTAGATGCGGTCGCAGATGCCCAGCAGCTCGGGCAGCTCGGAGGAGATGACGAGGATGGCCTTACCCTCGTCGGCGAGCTGGTTGATGATCGTGTAGATCTCGTACTTCGCGCCCACGTCGATGCCGCGCGTGGGTTCGTCGAGAATCAGCACGTCCGGATCGGTGAAGATCCACTTGGAGAGGACGACCTTCTGCTGGTTGCCGCCGGACAGCTTCCCGGTGATGCTGGCCACCGTCGGCGCCTTGATGTTCAGGCTCCGCCGGAAGCCCTCGGCGACCCGGTACTCCTCGTTGTCGTCCACCCAGCCGCCCAGGAAGGATCGGCGCCGGGCGAGCTTTCCCAGGCGCGCCGCGGAGACGTTGCGCTTGATGTCCTCGATCAGGTTGAGCCCGTAGCGCTTGCGGTCCTCGGTGGCGTAGGCGATGCCGTGGGAGATCGCGTCGGACACGTTGCGCGCCTCGATCGGCGCCCCGTCCTTGATCAGCCGGCCGGAGATGTTGACCCCGTAGGAGCGGCCGAACACGCTCATCGCCAGCTCGGTGCGTCCCGCGCCCATCAGCCCGGCCAGCCCGACGATCTCACCGCGGCGCAGCACCAGGTTCGCCCGGGCCACCACGACCCGGTCCGGCTGGGTCGGGCTGTGCACCGTCCAGTCCTCGATCCGCAGGGCCTCCTCCCCCACCCGGGACTCGTGCGGCGGGAACCGGTGCTCCAGGTCGCGCCCGACCATGCCGGAGATGATGCGCTCCTCGGTGACGTCACCGGCGCGCATGTCCAGGGTCTCGATGGTGCGCCCGTCGCGCAGGATGGTCAGCGAGTCGGCGATCTCGGCGATCTCGTTGAGCTTGTGCGAGATGATCACGCACGTGATGCCCTGCTCACGCAGGCCGCGCAGCAGGTCGAGCAGGTGCGCGGAGTCGGCGTCGTTCAGCGCGGCGGTTGGCTCGTCCAGGATGAGCAGCTTGACCCGCTTCGACAGCGCCTTGGCGATCTCCACCAGCTGCTGCTTGCCGACGCCGATGTCGAGCACCGGGGTGACCGCGCGCTCCCGCAGACCGACGCGCGCCAGCAGCTTCTCCGCCTCGTAGTTCGTGCGGTTCCAGTCGACCAGGCCCCGGGTGGCCTGCTCGTTGCCCAGGAAGATGTTCTCGGCGATCGACAGCTGCGGGCACAGCGCGAGCTCCTGGTGGATGATCACGATCCCGCGGTGCTCACTGTCCCGGATTCCGGAGAACGCGCAGGGCTCGCCGTCGAACACGATCTCGCCGTCGTAGGAGCCGTGCGGGTACACCCCGGACAGCACCTTCATCAACGTCGACTTGCCGGCGCCGTTGTCCCCGCAGATCGCGTGGATCTCGCCGCGGCGCACCGACAGGTTGACGTCCTGCAGGGCCATCACTCCGGGGAAGGTCTTGGTGATGCCGCGCATCCGCAGGATGTCGTCGGGCTCCTCACTGGCCATGACCATTCCTCTGCTGTGCCTCTCGCTGCGCGTTGGCTGCACCCGAGGTTCGCCGACATCGACACCAGTCCGTTTCGATCTTGGAATAACCGGACTGCTGTCGACCTCGGCGGCCCCCGGGTGCATCTGCAGGGCTACTGCAGCTGGTTCGCCGTGTAGTAGCCGGAGTCGATCAGCACCTGCTGGTAGTTGTCCTTGTAGACGACCACCGGCTCGAGCAGGTACGACGGCACGACCTTGACGCCGTTGTCGTAGTCGGTCGTGTTGTTCACCTCGGGCTGGCCGCCCTTCAGCACGGCGTCGGCCATCTTCACGGTGACGTCGGCGAGCTGGCGGGTGTCCTTGTAGATGGTGGCGAACTGTTCACCGGCAATGATCGACTTCACCGACGCGACCTCGGCGTCCTGGCCGGTGACCGTCGGGTAGGGCTGCCCGGCGGTGCCGTAGCCGTTGCTCTTGAGCGCGGACAGGATGCCGATGGACAGGCCGTCGTACGGGGACAGCACGCCGTTGACGACTGCGCCGCCGCCGTAGCTGGAGGTCAGCAGGTCCTCCATGCGCCGCTGCGCGGTGGCCGGGTCCCAGCGCAGGATGGCCACGGTGTTGAAGTCGGTCTGGCCGCTCTTGACGACCAGGGTGCCGTTGTCGAGGTAGGGCTTGAGCACCGACATCGCGCCGTTGAAGAAGAAGGTGGCGTTGTTGTCGTCGGGCGACCCGGCGAAGAGCTCGACGTTGAACGGGCCGGCCGGGGCACCGGCGGCGTCGGCGCCGTCCGGGGTCTTCAGGCCGAGCCCGACCAGCAGCGACGTGGCCTGCTGGACGCCGACCTCGAAGTTGTCGAACGTGGCGTAGTAGTCGACGTCTGCGCTGTTGCGGATCAGCCGGTCGTAGGAGATCACCGGAATCTTGTTGTCGGCCGCCTGCTGCAGCTGCGTGGTGATGGCGGTCCCGTCGATCGAGGCGATGACCAGCAGCTTGGCGCCCTTGGTGATCTGGTTCTCGATCTGGTTGACCTGGGTGGGGATGTCGTTCTCCGCGTACTGCAGGTCGACGGTGTAGCCGAGCTTCTCCAGCGCGGCCTTGATGTTGTCGCCGTCGTGGATCCAGCGCTCCGAGGACTTGGTCGGCATCGTCACGCCGACCAACCCACCGGCGACCGGCGCCGAGCCGGGCGCGGGGGCCTGGTCGACGGTCTTCTCGCTCGATCCACAGGCCGCGAGGGTCACGGTGAGCGCCACCGTCCCGGCCAGCGCTGCCAGTCGTGTCAGCTTCATGTTCGCTCCGTTGAGGGTGTCGGGTCAGGGCCGACCGGACAGGCCGTGGGCCAGCCGGTAGTAGGCCTGGTTCCAGCGGACGCGATCACCGAAGTTCTCCGGCGTGCTGTCCGCGTCGATCACGAGCAGTTCGGTGTGCACCATCGCGGCGAAGTCGCGCAGGGTCTCCGCGGTGACGTCGCCGGTCAGCACGGTGTGGTGTGGCCCGCCTGCGGTCAGCCACAGCTCCGCCGAGATGGACAGCGACGGGGCCGGCTTCCACACCGCCCGCGCGACCGGCAGGTTCGGCAGCGGCTCGTCCGGGGCCACCACCTCGACCCGGTTGGCCACCAGCCGGAACCGGTCCCCCAGGTCGACCATCCCGATCACGGTCGCGTCCCCGGGCGCGGCGTCGAACACCAGCCGCACCGGGTCGTCCCGGTCGCCGATCCCCAGCGGGTGGATCTCGCAGGTCGGGGTGTCCGCGGCGATGCTCGGGCAGACCTCGAGCATGTGCGCGCCGAGGATCTTCGGCTCGCCCGGCCCGAAGTGGTAGGTGTAGTCCTCCATGAACGAGGTGCCGCGCCGGGTGTGGTGGGGACGGCCGCCCGCGCCCATCTGCTTCACCGCGGCCAGTAGCGCCGAGGTCTTCCAGTCGCCCTCGCCGCCGAAGCCGTAGCCCTCGGCCATCAACCGCTGCACGGCCAGCCCCGGCAGCTGGCGCAGCCCGCCGAGGTCCTGGAAGTTGGTGGTGAACGCCCCGAAACGGCCGGCGACGAGGAACTCCCGCAGCCCGGCCTCGATGCGCGCGGCGTAGCGCAGCGAGGAGTGCCGGTCGCCGCCGCGGGCCAGCTCGGGGGCCAGCCGGTAGGTGTCGGCGTACTCGGCCACCAGCGCGTCGACCGCGGCGTCGGGCACCGCGTCGACGTGCTGCACCAGGTCGTTGACGCCGTAGGTGTTGACCGAGACCCCGAACCGGAGCTCGGCCTCCACCTTGTCGCCCTCGGTCACCGCGACGTCGCGCATGTTGTCGCCGAAGCGGGCCAGCCGCAGCCCGTCGAGGTGGTCACGGCCGGCGGCGGCCCGGATCCAGCCGTCCATCCGCGCGACCAGGTTCGGATCGCCGGCGTGCCCGGCCACGGTCTTGCGGGCCACCCCGAGCCGGGTCTGCACGTAGCCGAACTCGCGGTCGCCGTGCGCGGCCTGGTTGAGGTTCATGAAGTCCATGTCGATCGACGCCCACGGCAGCGCCTCGTTGAGCTGGGTGTGCAGGTGCAGCAGCGGCTTGCGCAGCGCGTCCAGCCCGGTGATCCACATCTTGGCCGGGGAGAAGGTGTGCATCCAGGCGATCACGCCCAGGCAGTCCGGGTCGGCGTTGGCCTCCAGCATGACCCGGCGGATGGCGGGCGCCTCGGTGAGCACCGGCTTGCCCACGATCTCCGCCGACAGCCCGCCGGACGCGGTCAGCGTGCGCTGGATCTGCGCGGACTGGTCGGCCACCTGCTGCAGCGTCTCCGGGCCGTACAGATGTTGGCTGCCGGTGAGGAACCACACCTGAGGCTTGCGCACGCTGTTCATGACCGCTCCTGCCCGTAGACGTTCTGATAGCGCTCGAAAAGGCTGGTGACGTCGGCCGCGGGCAGCTCGGGCGGGGTACCGAGCTGGCGGGCGATGTGCACGGTGCGCGCGACGTCCTCCAGCATCACCGCCGCCTTCACCGCGTCGCGGGCGTCGCGGCCGATCGTGAACGGGCCGTGCCCGGCCATCAGGACCGCGCGGGACCGGCTGCCACGCAACGTGTCGACGATGCCGCGGCCGATGGAGTCGTCGCCGATCAACGCGAACGGGCCCACCGGGATCTCGCCGCCGAACTCGTCGGCGATCATGGTGAGCACGCACGGGATGGGCTCGGCGCGCGCGGCCCATGCGGTCGCGTAGGTCGAATGGGTGTGCACGACGCCGCCGACCGCGGACAGGTGCCGGTACACGTAGCCGTGCGCGGCGGTGTCGGACGACGGCGAGTGGTCCCCGTCGACCAGCACCCCGTGCAGGTCCGTGACGACCATCGCCTCCGGCGTGAGCTCGTCGTAGGACACCCCCGACGGCTTGATCACCATCAGGTCGTGGCCGGGCACCCGCGCCGAGACGTTGCCGGCGGTCCAGATGACCAGCCCGTTGCGCACCAGCTCGCCGTGCAGGTCGGCGACCTCACGGCGCAGCCGGGCCACGGTCGTTTTCACGTCGGTGGTGGCGGTCACGACGCCGCCTCCGCGGGAAGGAGCACGTCGGCGGTCACGATGCCGCCTCCGCGGGAAGGAGCACGTCGGCGGTCATACCCCGGCCTCGGCCAGGGCGGGGTGGGCGGTGACGGCCCGCCGGCGGGCCTTGAGCCGGTGCATGACCTCGTTGGCTCCGCGCCCGAAGTAGTCGTGCAGGGTGGTGTACTCGGCGTACAGCTCGTCGTACGCCGCGGCGTTCGCCGGGATCGGCCGGTAGACCGCACGGTCGAGCGAACCCATGGCCGCCGCGGCCGCCCGGATGTCGGGATGGGCCTGTGCGGCCACCGCGGCATGAATGGCCGAGCCCAGCGCCGGGCCCTGCTCGGAGCCGATCGTGGACAGCGGCAGGTTCGTCACGTCGGCGTAGATCTGCATCAGCAGCGGGTTCTTCAACAGACCGCCCGCGATGATCAGTTCGGTGACCGGCACCCCGGCCCGGTTGAAGGTCTCGATGATCGTGCGGGTGCCGAACGCGGTCGCCTCGAGCAGCGCCCGATAGATGTCCTCGGCGCGCGTCGAGAGGGTCTGCCCGACGATCACGCCGGACAGCTCGTGGTCGACGAGCACCGAGCGGTTGCCGCTGTGCCAGTCCAGGGCGACCAGACCGTGCTCCCCGACGGCCTGCTCGGCGGCCAGCTCGCTCAGCAGCTCGTGGGTCGAGATGCCCCGCTCACGGGCGGTGTCGTGGTAGCTAGCCGGCACGCCGTGCTCGACGAACCAGCCGAAGATGTCCCCCACACCGCTCTGCCCGGCCTCGTATCCCCAGAGGTCGGGCACGATCCCGCCGTCGACCACGCCGCACATTCCCGGTACCTCGCGCAGCACGGCACCGTTCATCACGTGGCACGTCGAGGTGCCCATGATCGCCACCAGGTGCCCCGGCTCGACCGCCTGCGCGGCGGGCACGGTGACGTGCGCATCGACGTTGCCGACCACGACCGCGATGCCCTCGGGCAGGCCGGTCCACTCGGCGGCCCGGGCGCACAGGCCGCCGGCGCGGTCGCCGAGCTGGCCCAGCGGATGCTCCAGCTTCTCGCCGACGAAATGCTCGAAGCCCGGGTCGAGCTCGCGGCAGAACTCCGGAGCCGGGTAGGCCCCGTCCTGCAGGATGCCCTTGTACCCGGCCGTGCAGGCGTTGCGCACGTAGCTGCCGGTCAGCTGCCAGACGATCCAGTCCGCGGCCTCCACCCAGTGCTGCATGGCCGCGTAGACCGCCGGCGCCTCCTGCAGGACCTGCAGGCCCTTGGCGAACTCCCACTCCGAGGAGATCAGGCCGCCGTACCGGGGCAGCCACGGCTCCCGGCGCTTCTCGGCCAGCTCGTTGATCCGGTCGGCCTGGGGTTGGGCGGCGTGGTGTCGCCAGAGCTTGACGTAGGCGTGCGGCTCGTCCGCGAACTCGTCCAGCTCGCACAGCGGGGTGCCGTCCGCCGTCGTGGGGACCATGGTGCAGGCGGTGAAGTCGGTGCCGATGCCCACCACGTGCGCCGGGTCGGCATGCGCGGCGGCCAGCGCGGCGGGCACGGCGGTGCGCAGCACGTCCACGTAGTCGGCCGGCACCTGCAACGCCCAGTCCGGGGGCAGCAACCGGCCACTGCCGGGAAGACGACGGTCGAGCACGCCGTGCCGGTACGCCGTGACGGCGCTGCCGAGCTCCGCGCCGTCGCGCACCCGCACCACGACGGCACGCCCGGACAGCGTTCCGAAGTCCACACCCACGACCAGGGCGGCGGGATCGGTAGCGGGATCGCCGTGCGGAGCACTGTGCATGATCGAACACCTTCGTCCGAGGAGGCGGCGGAATGGCGGGCTCGTGGCCGCACCGACGCGGACGAGTGTGAGCGATAACAATCAGATCCGTCAACGGGCATCCCGGTAACGGGCCGATAACGCCACGCTCGTCCCCGAGTGTCCGGATCTCCGACGACGGCGGCCCTCGGACCCCGCCACGGGATGCCGGCCGGCTCGGACGGATATCCCGAATTCGCAGTTCACTGGCATGAGCGGGCCCGGAAGTACCGGCGCACCCATGGTCGGTCCGCACAGGAGCCGACCGCGGGTTGACCGTCATCCGACCGGCCGGCTCCCGAGCCGCGCCGATCGCCCGCGGCAGCGATCAGCGATGCTGCGGTGTTAGCGACAACAAGGGGAATCAGCCGGGAGGAGCGGCCACGCTGCGGCGCTCGATCAGACGCGGCGCGAGCATGACCGGCGCGGCCGGCCGCGCCTGGGCGGTGAGCTGCGCGAGCAGCAGCTCCAGCGCCCGGGCGGCCACCGCGTGGAAGTCCGGCCGGATCGTGGTCAGCGGAGGGATGAGATAGCCGGCCTCCGGAACATCGTCGAAGCCCACGATGCTCACCTCCTCCGGCACCCGCCGGGACCGCTCGTGCAGCGCACGCAGCAGGCCGATCGCGAGGTGGTCGTTCGCGGCGAAGATCGCCGTCAGCTCCGGTATCCGGGCGAGCATGGTGCCCACCCGGTACCCGGCCGCGGCCGACCAGTCGGCCGGAACGACCGGAGGGATCTCCGCGCCGGCGGCGCGCAGCGTGGCCTCCCACCCGGCGATGCGCCCGGCGCTGTCGAACCAGCCCTGCGGCCCCGAGACGTGCCAGACCGTGCTGTGCCCGGCGGCGAGCAGGTGTGCCGTGGCCAGCCGGGCGCCCGCCTCCTGGTCCACGGTGACCCCGGCCGTGGGGCGGTGCGGGTCGCCGTCGATCGTCACCAGCGGGATGTCGCTCGGCATCGCGTCCAACGCCTCGTTCGCCGACTCCACCGGGGCGATCACGACGATCCCGGCCACCCGCTCGTCGAGATGCCGCTCCACCACGGCGCTGATCGACTGCCGGTCCAGGTTGCCGACGCTGCCCACGCTGACCGCGAAGCCGGCCACCGCGGCGGCCTGCTCGAAGGCGTTCAGCAGCGACGCCGGCCCGTACAGCGTGGTGTTCAGCCCGACGACGCCCAGGACCTGGCTGCGCCCGGTCACCAGGGCACGGGCCGCACGGTTCGGGCGATAGCCGAGCTCGGCGATGGCGGCCCGCACCCGGCGTGCGGTCTCGGAGCGGACGTTGGGATGGTTGTTGAGCACCCGGGACACGGTCTGGTGGGACACCCCGGCGAGCCGGGCAACGTCGATCATGGCCGGCTCGCGCAGGTTCTCAGAGGTCATCGACCGACTCCACTCCAGCTCGGCGACCGTTCGCCGTCCTCGACCTCCGCCGCGGCGATCCACCGATCGGAACCCCGACGACGCGGTCACGGTGCGCCATCGGCCCCGAGCCCGTCCCCCTGACGGCTCCCCGCCGGCTCGCCATCCGGCGTCCGGCTCGGTCGTCGCCGACGAATCTACCTGTCGAACCGAGTCCGGGGCGGCACCGACCCGCTGGTCACCCGCCCGGGGTACCCAGCGGCATCGACGCCGCCCCTTCCGCGCAGCTTCGGTCGAACGATGTTATCGCTCACGCGGCAAACGCTACCACCAACTTCGCAGATCACAGGTCTATAGCGACGTGGATCTGCGCCCTTGACGCATACCGATGTTCAGGTTAACAATCGTGGCCGCCGCCACACCGAGACCATGCGAGCACGACGGCCGGTCGGCATCGGTCGCGTCGGCCGGTCCTGCGCCGGCACCACCGCAACGCCACAGCATTCTCCGGCATTCTGCGCCGGATCGACCGACTCCCGAAACGGAGATCTCAGATGTCAACGACGACGCCCACCCCGACGCCGCGCGGCGTGTCGCGCAGGTCGTTCCTCGCCCGCGCCGCGACCGGCGCGACCGCTGCACTGCTGGCCGTGGGGCTCGCCGCCTGTGGCTCGAGCGAACCGTCTCCCGCTCCGGGAGCCGGCTCCTCCGGCGGTGCCGCGGAGCCCCTGGTGTTGGGCTTCGCCCAGGTCGGGGCGGAAAGCGGGTGGCGAACCGCCAACACGAAGTCCATCCAGGACGCAGCGGCCGCTGCCGGGGTCGACCTGAAGTTCTCCGACGCCCAGCAGAAGCAGGAGAACCAGATCAAGGCCATCCGCTCGTTCGTGCAGCAGCGGGTCGACGTGATCGCCTTCAGCCCGGTCGTCACCACCGGCTGGGACACGGTCCTGCAGGAGGCCAAGCGGGCCAACATCCCGGTCATCCTGACCGACCGCGCCATCGACACCCCCGACCCGACCCTCTACAAGACCTTCCTCGGGTCCGACTTCATCGAGGAGGGCAAGAAGGCCGGCGACTGGCTCGTCCAGCAGTACCAGGGCAACAGCGCCCCGGTCGCCATCGTCCAGCTCGAGGGCACCACCGGCTCGGCGCCGGCGATCGACCGGACCAAGGGCTTCGCCGACGCCATCGCCGCCAACCCGAACATGAAGGTCGTCGCCACCCAGACCGGCGACTTCACCCGGTCCGGCGGCAAGCAGGTCATGGAGGCCTTCCTCAAGTCGCAGCCGCAGATCGACGTGGTCTACGCGCAGAACGACGACATGGGCCTGGGCGCCATCGAGGCCATCCAGGCCGCCGGCAAGGTCCCCGGCCAGGACATCAAGATCATCACCGTGGACGCCGTCAAGGACGGGATGCAGGCGCTGGCCGACGGTAAGATCAACTACATCGTGGAGTGCAACCCCCTGCTCGGCGAGCAGCTCATGGACCTGGCCAAGAAGGTCAAGGCCGGCGAGGAGGTCCCGAACCGCGTCGTCACCGTGGAGACCGCGTTCGACCAGGCCGCCGCGCAGAAGGCGCTCCCGGAGCGCAAGTACTGATCCACCCACCGGCCGACCGCCGCCGAGGCCTGGGGACCGCTACGGTCCCCAGGCTCTCGGCGCGAATGCGGTACGACCCGAGGAGGACCGCATGCCCAGCCCGAGCCGCCCCGACGGCGCAGCCGCCGTGGCCCCGGTCGTCGAGATGCGCGACATCTCCATCACCTTCCCGGGGGTGAAGGCGCTCGACGGCGTCGACTTCCGGCTGCTGCCCGGCGAGGTGCACGCCCTGATGGGTGAGAACGGCGCCGGCAAGTCCACCCTGATCAAGGCCTTGACCGGGGTCTACGGCATCGACTCCGGCACGATCCGGGTACGCGGCCACGACCAGGTCTTCTCCGGGCCGGGCGCGGCCCAGCAGGCCGGCATCGCCACCGTGTACCAGGAGGTCAACCTCTGCCCGAACCTGACGGTCGCGGAGAACATCCTGCTCGGGCGGGAGCCGCGGCGGCTGGGGCGGATCGACCGGCGCGCGGTCCGCGCCCGGGCCACCGAGCGGCTGGCCCGGCTCAACCTGGCCGTCGATCCCGACTCGGTGCTCGGCGAGCACCCGCTCGCCGTGCAGCAACTGGTCGCGATCGCCCGGGCCGTCGACCTCGACGCCGCCGTGCTGATCCTCGACGAGCCGACCTCCAGCCTCGACGCCGCCGAGGTGCACGAGCTCTTCCGGGTCATCCGCGACCTGCGCGCCGACGGGGTCGCGGTGCTGTTCGTCTCGCACTTCCTCGACCAGGTCTACGAGATCGCCGACCGCACCACGATCCTGCGCAACGGCCGGCTGGTCGGCGAGTACGAGATCGCCGCGCTGCCGCAGCTGGAGATGGTCTCGAAGATGATCGGCCACGAGCTGGCCGCGCTGAGCGACCTGGACCGGCAGCCCCCGACCGACATCGACGAGCTGCCCGACACCCCGGTGCTGGCGGCCACCGGGATCGGCCGCACCGGCGCGATCGCCCCCGCCGACCTCTCCGTGCACCCGGGCGAGGTGCTGGGGCTGGCCGGGCTGCTCGGGTCCGGCCGCACGGAACTGGCCAGGCTGCTGTTCGGCGCCGACCACGCCGACTCCGGCAGCGTCACCGTCGATGGGCGGCCCGTGCGGC
This sequence comes from Pseudonocardia sp., assembly GCA_035557575.1. Lineage (GTDB taxonomy): Bacteria > Actinomycetota > Actinomycetes > Mycobacteriales > Pseudonocardiaceae > Pseudonocardia. The sequence continues at coordinate 25,156 of DATMDS010000039.1, forward strand.
TGCGCAGCCCGCTCGCCGCCATCGCCGAGCGGATCGCGTTCTCCTCGGAGGACCGCAAGGGCGAGGGCGTCGTCGGCGACCTCACCGTGCGGGACAACATCGTGCTGGCCCTGCAGGCCCGCCGCGGCTGGGCCCGCCGGCTGCCCCGGCGCACCGCCGACGAGCTGGTGCAGCGCTGGATCTCCGCGCTTGACATCCGACCGGCCAACCCGGACGCGCTGCTGTCCAACCTGTCCGGCGGCAACCAGCAGAAGGTGCTGCTGGCCCGCTGGTTGCTGACCGAGCCGCGGCTGCTCATCCTGGACGAGCCCACCCGGGGCATCGACGTCGGCGCCAAGGCCCAGATCCAGAAGCTCGTCGCCGACCTGGCCGGCGACGGCATGGCCGTGCTGTTCATCTCCGCCGAGCTGGAGGAGGTGCTGCGGCTCTCCGACCGGGTCGCGGTGCTGCGCGACCGGCACAAGATCGCCGAGCTGCCCCGGGCCGAGGCGTCGCTTGCGCAGGTTCTGGAGCTCATCGCCAGCGGCGGGGGCACCGATGTCGCCTGACGCACCACCGAGCGCCCTGCGCCGCCTGACCCGCTCGAACCTGTTCTGGCCGGTGGTCGCCCTGGCCGCGATCCTGGTGTTCGACGCGGTGGCCACGCCGGGCTTCCTGTCGCTGCGGATCCAGGACGGGCACCTCTACGGCAGCCTGATCGACATCCTCAAGAACGGCACCCCCACGGCGCTGATCGCTCTCGGGATGACCCTCGTCGTGGCCACCCGGGGCATCGACCTGTCGGTCGGCGCCACCGTGGCGATCTCCGCGGCCGTGGCGTGCAGCTGGATCGCCTCGTCGCCCGACCCGACCAGCGGCAGCGCCGCGCTCGTCGGCGTGCTCCTCGCCCTCGGGCTCGCGGCCGTGCTCGGGCTGTGGAACGGGTTCCTGGTCTCGGTGCTGGGCATCCAGCCCATCATCGCCACCCTGGTGCTGATGACCGCCGGCCGCGGACTCGCCCAGCTGATCACCGACGGGCAGATCATCACCGTGAGCAACCCGCTGTTCGCGCAGCTGGGCGGCGGGTTCCTGCTCGGGCTCCCGTTGTCGGTGGTGCTGGCCGCCGTGCTGTTCGCGCTGGTCGCCCTGGTCACCCGACGCACCGCGCTGGGCATGCTCATCGAGGCGGTCGGGATCAACCCGAGCGCGGCCCGGCTGGCCGGGGTGCGGGCCCGCGGCATCACCGTGGCGGTCTATGTGTTCACCGCCCTGTGCGCCGGCATCGCCGGCCTGATGATCAGCTCGAACGTCACCGCGGCCGATGCGAACAACGCCGGGCTGTGGATCGAGCTCGACGCCATCCTGGCCGTCGTCATCGGCGGGACGCTGCTGTCCGGGGGCCGCTTCTCCATCGTCGGCACGCTCATCGGCGCGCTGGTCCTGCAGACCCTGACCACGACCGTCTACTCGGTCGGCATCGCGCCGGAGGTCACGCTGGTGTTCAAGGCCCTCGTCATCATCGCGGTGTGCCTGCTGCAGTCGCCGAAGACCCGCGCGCTGCTGCGCCGCCGCGCCGGCCCGACCCGACCCGACGAGACCACCGACTCCGCCGCGCTGACCACGGTGAGCCGGCCATGAACCGGGACGACACCCGCTCCGCGACCACCACCGCCCCGCCGGGTGCCCCTCGGGTGGCCCCCTCCCCCACCGCCCGGGTCCCGGCGCCGCGGCACCGGACGCTCACCTCACCGCGGGTGCTCCCGGTGATCGTCACGTTCGTGCTGTTCGTCGTCATGTTCGGCGCCGGCTCGCTGCGCTACGACAACTTCTTCTCCGGGCAGGTGCTGCTCAACCTGTTCATCGACAACGCCTACCTGATCGTGCTGGCCGTCGGCATGACCTTCGTCATCCTCACCGGCGGCATCGACCTGTCCGTCGGGTCGGTGGTGGCGCTGTCCGGCGTGCTCGCCGCCAAGCTGCTGAGCATCGGCTGGAGCCCGCTGCCGGTGATGGTCCTGGTGCTGCTGCTCGGGGTGAGCCTGGGGCTGGCGATGGGGCTGGTCATCCACTTCCTCGAACTGCAGCCGTTCGTCGTCACGCTGGCCGGGATGTTCCTGGCCCGAGGGCTCTGCTACGTGATCAGCGTCGAGTCCATCCCGATCCGCGACCCGCTGTTCACCGCGATCGCGCAGGGCACCGTCCCGTTGCCCGGGGACACCTTCATCAGCCCGTCGGTCGTGGTCGCCGTGCTCGTCGTGGCGGTCGGCGCCTACCTGCTGCACGCCACCCGCTTCGGCCGCACCGTCTACGCCATCGGCGGCAACCAGCACTCCGCGACCCTGATGGGGCTGCGGGTCGGCCGGACCAAGGTCGCGGTGTACGCCATCAGCGGGCTGTGCTCCGCGATCAGCGGCCTGCTGTTCGCGTTCTACTCGCTGTCGGGCTACAGCCTCAGCGCCGTGGGCACCGAGCTCGACGCCATCGCCGCCACCGTGATCGGCGGCACCCTGCTCTCCGGGGGCGTCGGCCTGGTCGTCGGCTCGCTGCTCGGGGTGCTCGTGCTCGGCCTGATCCAGACGTTCATCTCGTTCGAGGGCACCCTCAGCTCGTGGTGGACCAAGATCGTGATCGGGTTCCTGCTGCTGGTGTTCGTCGTGCTGCAGCGCTTCCTCGTCCGACGGCCCGGCTGAATCTCGGACGTGGCACCCCGGCTCCGACGTCGGTGCGGCGCCGGCCTCAACCGCGGGTGGGCAGCGTGGCCACCGCGACGCCGGCCGCGAGGGCCAGCAGCACGACGTTCGTGGGGATGTCGCGGCGCCGGCCCATCCGCCGGTTGACGAGGGCAGCCCCGGCCATCAGCAGCACCAGCCCCAGTGCGGCGACGGGAACCAGCGCCGTGGCGATTCCGGTCACGGTGGGCAGGACGAGGGCCGCGGCCGCGGCGAGCTCCAGGAGGCCGACCGTGACGTAGCCGCCCGGCCCGAGCAGCTGACGGAACTCCGGCGTGGGGTGGGTGAACTTCCTGAGCCCGGCCACCAGGAACACGGCCGCGAGGACGAGCTGCAGGACCAGCAACGCGATCGTCATCGGGACTCCTGTGGTGTCGGAAGGGACAGGCCGACGTCGACGAGGTAGCGGGTGAGCGCGATCCGGGAGGCGACGAGCGCCGCCAGCCCGTCGTCGGGCGCGGCCTCGAGCTGTGCGAGCGGAAGGGCCGAGAACGCGCTGCGGACGACGAGGGTCGCGTCCAACCCGAAACGGACGACGTCCTCCGGAACCGGGGCGGCCTCGTCGGCCAGGCCCGTGCAGTAGCCGTCGAGCACCGCCTCGTGCAGCGCCGGCATCGCCTCCACGGGCAGCCGGCCGGCGTGTACCGCTCCGACCAGGAGCTGAGCGAGGTCGTACCCGACGGCGGACAGCCCGATCAGCGTCCAGTCGATCGCCACCAGCACCGGCGGGTCCTCGTCCGCGACCAGGAGGTTCTGCGGGCTCGCGTCGCCGTGCACGAAGGTCTGCGGCAGGCGATCCAGCTCGTCCAGCAGTCGCGGGACGCGGGACGCGAGTCGCCGCAGGTCCGACCGCAGTCGTTCGTCGGCAACCGCACGGATCAGCGGATGCGCCCACAGCCGGTCCCCATCCAGGGCGGGAAGCATCGAGAGCCGCCGCTCGATGAACTGCCACCGCAGCACCGCGCCCGGAACTCGGGAGAAGGTGGCCGGCAGCCGGTGACCGGCGCGGGTCAGCCGCACGGCAAGTCGGCCGAGGCAGCGCGCCGCGTGGGTGAAGCGGGCCAGGTCCCAGGCAGTGTCGATCACCGCCACGTCCTCGAGCCACAACGCGACGCGATCGTCCCCGAGGTCATCGATCCGGTACACGCGGGGCAGCCGCATCCCGGGTGGCAGCACATCGGCGACGCCGGCGCGGTACAGGTCGGCCTGATGGCGCCACGAGTGGTCCACGGTGGCGGCGGCCCGCAGCTCCGGCGGCAGCTGCACGTGCCGGTAGGACTGCAGGACCTTGACCACGACCGACCACGGCTCCTGCTCGCCCTTCTCGGCGACGACGCCGCGCACCCGGTGCAGGCTGACGGTCGAGGGCGGACCGGGGATGCGCTCGACCGGCTCCACGTCCCAGCGGCAGCACGCCGCGGTGTTCCGACCGGACGCCGCTCGGGCCACGGCGAGCAGCTCGTGCTGGGGCAGCTCGGCCGCGCCCAGGCCGACGGCCGGAGCAGAGCCCGGTGGCGCGACGATCGGCAGTACGGCCATGGCACCTCTTATAAAGTAACGTTACTTGTTTAATACGGTAGGGTACGGACATGCCCTCGGTCAACGGCGCCGCTCCGAACCGCCCCACGCACATCGCCTACCTGCTGCACATGGCTCTGCTGCGGGCCCGGGCCGACGGCCGGCCACTGGTCGATGCGAACCCGGCCGGGTTGTTCACCGGCACCGGCACCGACCGGCTGTCCGCCGCACACTTCCGGCTGCTCGACCAGCTCCCACCCGAGGGCATCCGGGTCACCGAGCTCGCCGCCCGCACCCGGATCACCAAGCAGGCCCTCGGGCAGCTCGCCACCCAGCTCGCCCACCGCGGTTTCGTGGAGACGATCCCCGACCCCGACGACCGCCGGGCCAAACTGCTGCGTTGCACCCCCTCCGGCGCCCGCGCCACCCACCAGGCGCGGGAGGTCGTAGCGGCGATCGAGGAACGCTGGCGGGACGAGGTGGGAGCCGACCGGTACGCGGTCTTCCGCGACGTGCTCCGCGAGCTGACCGACACCATGGACCCGCCACCCGGCTCGCAGTGAACGCTGGGTGGCCTGCGGAGATGTCTTGGTCGCACACACTCGCCGGTGCGGCTCCGTCAGGCCGCGACCGTACGGAAGCCGAGGTTCGCCGACGACGAGTCGGGCGTGTTCGACGCTCGAGCTGCCACCCGGTAACGGTTGCAGTACGAGTCGTGGCAGAGGAACGAACCGCCGCGCATGACCTTGGACGCGACGAGCACCGGACCGGGTCCGGCTCCGCGCGACGCCCGCTCGTAGGCCTGGGCGTCGAACCAGTCTGCGCACCACTCCCAGACGTTGCCGACCGTCTGCCAGAGTCCGAAACCATTCGGTTCGTACGATCGGACGGGAGCCGTCGTGACGAACCCGTCCTCGGCGGTGTTGTTGATCGGGAAGTCGCCCTGCCAGATGTTGCAGCGCCAACGCCCGTCCTCGCCGAGGAGCTCATCGCCCCACGGGTAGCGCGCTCCGTCGAGCCCGCCGCGGGCCGCGTACTCCCACTCCGCCTCCGTCGGCAGCCGGCGACCGGCCCACCGGCAGTAGACCATGGCGTCGTTCCACGAGACGTGCACGACCGGATGGTCGGCCCGCTGCGCCACCGAGGACAGCGGACCTTCCGGGTGCGCCCAGTCCGCCCCGCGTACCGTCACCCACCACGGTGTTCCTTGCGCGCGTCCGAGGACGTGGTCCGGATCGGCCGCGACCACGAGGTGGAACACGGCGCCGAACCCGAAGCGTTCGGCCTCGGTCGCGAAGCCGGTGGCGTCCACGAAGGTGGCGAACTGCTCGTTCGTCACGGGAACGACGTCGATGGCGAACGAGCCCACGGCGACCTCGTGCACCGGCCGCTCCCCGTCCAGCGGATGCCCGTCGCCGTGGTGATCTCCGCGGCAGTACGTCGCCGGGCCGAGCTCGGCCTGTTCGATCCGGTGCGAGCCCACCGCCGGGGCCGCTCCGGATCTTCCCGCGGCGCTCACAGGTAGTCCTCGGAGGCGGCCATCGCGGTGGCCCGCGGCTCCGGCACCCCCTTGTCGCGGTAGAACGCGATGGTGGTCTCGAACGGGACCACCCCGACGCGTTCAGCCCAGGCGTTCCAGGCGGCGGCCAGCTCGGCGAGCACCTCCGGACGGTCCGCGGCGAGGTCGTGCAGCTCGGTGCGGTCCTGCTCGATGTCGTAGAGCTCCCACGGACCCGGGTACTCGCGGACCAGCTTCCACCGGTCGCGGCGCACGGCCGCGTTGCCGCAGTGCTCCCAGAACAGGTCGCCGTCCGGGAGCGACCGCCCGCGCCAGGCCGCGAGCATGCTCCGGCCCTCCAGCGGCAGCACCCGGCGGTCGGCCGGGTACCGGGTCCCGGTCACCTCCAGCAGCGTCGGCAGCACGTCGACCAGCTGGAACGGCTGGTTCACCAGACCACCGGCCGCCAACCTCCCGGCCGGCCAGTGCGCGACGAAGGGGGCCGCGATCCCACCCTCGTGCACCCATTTCTTGTAGTAGCGGAACGGCGTGTTCGACAGGTTCGCCCACGCCCGCCCGTAGCTGGCGTAGGTGTCCTCGCCGCCCGGGGGCACCTGCGGGTCGTTGCCGATGACCACCGGGCGCCCGTCCCGGGTCCGCTGCGACAGGATGTCGGTCCGGGTCCGGAACCGCTCCGGGTCGCCCTGGGGAAGGTCCTCGTGGGACGCCCCGTTGTCGGACAGGAAGACGACCAGGGTGTCGTCGAGAACGCCGTGGCGGGCCAGCGCGTCGAGGATGCGGCCGACACCGGTGTCCATGCGCTCCACCTGCGCGGCGTAGGCCTGCATGCGGCGCACCTGCCACTGCTGGTGCTCGGCGTCGGCCCAGGCGGGCTGGGTGGGGTCGCGGTCGGACAGCGTGGTGTCCGGCTCGACGATGCCCAGCTTGATCATGCGTTCCATGCGCTGCTCGCGCAGCACGTCCCAGCCGGCGTCGAACACGCCGTCATAGGCGCGGATGTCCTCCTCGGGGGCGTGCAGCGGCCAGTGCGGCGCGGTGAACGCCGTGTACAGGAAGAACGGCCGCTGTCCCGCGGTCGCCGCCAGGTGCGCGTCGATGTTCGCCACCGCCTCCGCGGCGATCGCGTCGGTGTAGAAGAACGCCGGGTCGTTCGTCTCGTGCTGCGCGCTGTCCTCGCCGCGGGTGAGGGTCTTGGGCTCGTAGTAGCTGCCGCAGCCGACCATCGTGCCGAAGAACCGCTCGAACCCGCGTCGTGTCGGCCAGGCGTCGTTCGGGCGGTGCACCTCGTTGGACAGGTGCCACTTGCCGCTCAGGAAGGTGGCGAAGTCGTTGCCCGCCAACACCTCCGCGGCGGTCAGGCAGTGCCGGTTCAGGGTGCCGGGGTAGCCCGTCGGGCTCTCGTCGTTGGTCAGGATGCCGATCCCGGTCTGCTGCGGGTGCAGCCCGGTCAGCATCGACGCCCGCGACGGGCTGCACCGCGCCGTGTTGTAGAACTGCGTCATCCGCACCCCACCGGCGGCCAGCCGGTCCAGGTTCGGGGTGCGGATCTCACCCCCGTAGCAGCCGATGTCGGAGTAGCCGAGATCGTCGGCCAGGATCAGGACCACGTTCGTCACGGGTGCCTCCCCTCGAAGCATTCAGCCCTTCACCGCGCCCGCGGTCAGGCCGGCGACGATGTGCCGGTTGGCCACCATCGCCAGGGCGATGATGGGCAGTGCGGCCACCACGCCGATGGCTGCCAGCTGCCCCCACGTCACCTGGTAGGGCTGCAGCAGCGCGGCGATGCCGACGGTGAGGGGTGCGCTCGTTCCACCGCTCGTCATCGTGAGCCCGAACAGGAACTCGTTCCAGGCCATGATGGACACGAAGATCCCGACCGCCGCGAGTCCGGGCCTGACCAGCGGAAGGACGACCGAGAAGAAGATTCGCGCCTCGGACGCGCCGTCGACGAGGGCCGCCTCCCGCAGCTCCTCGGGGATCTGGTCGATGTAGGACTTCATCAGCAGCACGGCGAAGGGCAGGTTGAACACGGTGTTCAGCAGGATCAGCCCCAGGGGCCCGCCGAGGAGACCGAGGTTGCTCAGGGTGAGGTAGAGGCCGGGCACCAGCGTCATCGGCGGGACGAGTGGGAGCAGACCGGCCAGGCCGAGCGCCGGGGCGGTCAGCCACCGGGGTGGGTGCAGCCGCGACAGTGCGTACCCGGAGACGGAGCCGATGGCCAGGCAGAGCACCGTCGTCCCGAGCACGATGAGCAGGCTGTTGCCCAGTTGCGCCAGGAATGGCTCCCCCGGCCGGAGCAGCGTGGCGAAGTTGCCGATCCAGAGCGGGAAGTCCCACGACCGGTTGACGATGGCCCGGTTCGGCAGGAACGCGAGCAGCACGGTCCACGCGATCGGGACGAGCGTGATCAGCATGGCGGCGGCGAGAGCCGATTCGGTCAGCACGCCCGCCCGGCGTCGCGGTGTGGTCCGGGGCGTCGGCGGTGGCGCGGGGGTGCGCGTGTCCCGTACCTGGGTCCGGGTCATGCCGGCCCGCCTTCCCGGCGCAGGCGGCGCGCGACCAGGGCACCGCCGACCACGGCGCAGGTGACCGCGACGATGCTGATGCTGAGCGCGGCGGCCGGTCCGAAGGCCAGCTGGTCGAAGAACAGCGACCGGATGTGGAGGCTGATCAGGTTCGTGGCGCCGCCCGGTCCGCCTCGGGTCAGCAGGTACATCTCGTCGAAGGCCTTGATGCTCATGACGAGGCGGACCAACGCGACCGCGATGATCGCCGGCCGGATGATCGGCAGGACGACCCGGCCGACGATCTGCCACTCGCCGGCACCGTCGATGCGGGCCGCCTCGAGCACCTCCCGGTCGATGCCCCTGAGCGCGGTGAACATGAAGAGGAACACCACCGGGGTCCAGTGCCACACGTCGACGACCACGATGGAGACGAAGGCACCGAACTCCGAGTCGAGCCAGCCCTGGGTGGGCAGGCCGACGCTGGCCAGCACCTTGTTGATGCCGCCGACCGTCGGGCTGAGCAGCAGCAGCCACATCGTGCTGACCACCACCGGAGCGACCACGGCGGGCCAGATCAGGACGTTGCGCGCCGCGCCGGCCAGCACCACCGCCCGGTCCACCAGCAGGGCCAGCGTGAGCCCCAGCACGATCGTGACGCCGACACAGAGGATCACGAAGGCGATCGTGATCAGGGCGGAGCGGCCGGCGGCCACATCGGTCCAGGCCGTGACGAAGTTCGCCGGCCCCGCCCATGCCGACACGAAGGCGCCGCCGACGATCGTCGTGTCGGTCACCGACAGCCGCACGAGCTCGGCCAACGGGTAGAGCGCGAAGACGACGAGGAAGGCCAGGAAGGGCAGCAGGGCGATGACCGACAGCGCCCTGCTGCCGCTGAGCACCGAGGTGGCGCGGGCGGATACCGGTGGTGGTGGCCGCGAGTCGTGGTCGGTCGCGGGCGCGGTTGGCGGGCTCATCGCCGGATCACCCGGCCGCCATCGGATACCCGTACTTCCTGACGATCTCGGTCAGCTCCTGCTGCATCGCCGCCATGCCGTCCTGCGGGCTGACCTTGCCCGCGGCGATCTCGGCCAGGTGCCGCTCGGTGATCGGGAGCATCTCGGCGGAGAACTCGTACCGGACGTGCTTGCCGACGTGGGGCAGCGACTGGTTCACGGCCTCCAGGTACGCCCGTTGCTGGTCGGAGATGTTCGCGCCGTCCAGCGCATCGGCCCGGGTCGGGATGCCCCCGAGCTCGGTGAACCGGGTCTGCGCCGGCTTGCTCTCGACCCACGCGATGAACGCGAGGGCCGCGGTGGCCCGCTCCGGCGGAAGCCCGGCCGGGATGCCGAGCGCCCAGGTGCCGCTGGCCACGCCCGGCTTGCCGGTCGACCCGGCGGGCAGGACCGCGAAGCCGACCCGGTCCCCGACGTTCGAGTCCGATTCGCTCAGCATGCTCGGCGCGGCCGCGGCGACGACGTGGACCTCCAATGCCTCGCCGGCCTGCATCGCGCCGATCACCTGGGCCTGCCCGATGGTGCTCGTCTCCGATGGACCGACCTCGACCAGCTGCCGCATCACGGTCGCGGCCTGCACCGCCTGTGGGCTGTTGACCGCCGGGGTCCAGTCGGTGCCCTCGTTCCGGAACCAGGTACCGCCGTAGGCGTAGAGCAGCGGCAGGAAGTCGTAGGTGATCTGGGCTCCGCCGCTCTGGGTGGCCTGCGTGCGCATCACGTGCCCGTACCGGGCGGCCCCGCTCGCCTGCGCCCGCTGCCCGTTCGCGATGGCGTCCTCCCAGCTGGCGGGCACGGCCAGGCCGAGCTGCTGGTACAGGTCCGTCCGGTACATGAGCAGCCCGACGTTGCCGTTGAGCGGCTGGACCAGCAGCTGACCGGCCGGGTCCGAGGTCTTCGTCGTCGGGTTCCAGTAGGCGAAGTCCGCGTAGTTGTTGACCGCCGGGTCCTGCCGGAAGCCGGGGTCGACGTCGGTCAGGGGCTGCAGCCACTCGTGGGCGAAGAACTCGTACAGGTTGGGTTCGTCGATCTGGTAGACGTCGTAGGTCTTGTTGCCGCTCTGGATGTCGTTGAGGATCTGGGTGCGCATCTCGTCGTAGGGGAAGGTGCGCAGCTCGACCTGGACCCCGGTCTCCTGCTGGTACTGCTCCACGAGCGCCTTGTAGGCACCCAGCCACGGTGACTCGTTGGCCGGGATGACCAGGCGAACTCCGGTGGAGCCGCCCTGGCCGAGCGCGCCCGTGTTGCCGCTCCCCCCGCACCCGGCCAGCGCCAGGGCCAGGGCAGCGCAGAGCCCAACACCCGCTCGCCGCAGACGGTTCCGCCGGCTGCCGAGACTGCCGATCTGCATGTCGTTCTCCGTTCATCGTTGTACGGATTCCGGACAGCGGGGTGCACTGGTGTTCTCCGGCCACATCCGCTGACGTGACCGGAGACAACGGCCCTCGAGTATGTAAACAGTGTGATCTAACTGTCAATCACTGGCGTACCCGACCTTCCTGCTGACCGGGGCGGCCGCGGCCCGGCGCACGTCGCGGGCGCGCTGGTCCGAGCATTACTGTCACAGCGTTGACTAACGGGGGGCGGCCGATGACAAGCCGTGAACGCAGCGATCCGGGGTGGGCGGTGTCGTCCTCGATGGACCTGGCCGGAGTCCGGCGGCACAATCTCGCCCTGGTCTTCCGGAGCATTCATGATCATGGACCGTGTTCGCGCGCGCAGTTGTCGACCCGGACCGGGCTCACCAGGGCCGGCGTCGGGAAGATCGTCGAGGACCTGCTCGCTCGCGGTCTGGTGCGCGACCTCGGTGTGACCGGTGCTCCCCGAGTGGGGCGTCCCGCGGCGATGCTGCAGGTCGACGGCCTGGCCGCGGCCTGTGTGGGAATCGAGATCAACCGATTTCACATCGCCACGATGGTCACCGACCTGACCGGACACGAGGTGTTCACGTTGCGCCGCTCCGTCCCCGACGAAGGACAGAGCCCGGAACGGATGCTGACGGCGGTCGACATGCTGCTGGCTCCGACCCTGGCCGCGGCGCGCGACTCGTGCCGGATGATCGGCCGGATCACCCTGGCCGCCCCCGGGATCGTCAACCCCGGCCTGGGCGTCCTGGTGGACTCCCCGGCGCTGGGCTGGCGCGACGTCAACCTGCGCGAGCAACTCGCCGATCTGATCGACTGCCCGATCGCCGCCGTCGGGATCGACAGCATCGGAAGCCTGGCCACCCTGGCCGAGAGCCGACTACCGGAATACCGGGGCGTGCGGAGCATGGTGCGGCTCGAGGCCGGGGTCGGCATCGGTTCGGGCTACATGCTCGACGGGCGGGCACAGCGCGGAGCGGCCGGGATGGCCGGCACCATCGGGCACTGCGTGGTCGACCCCGGCGGGCCGGTCTGTGCGTGCGGACGGAGGGGATGCCTCGACGCGTATGCCGGACTGCCGGCCCTGCTGCAGGCGGCTGCCCCCGATCTCAGCAGCCACCATCCCGGCGATGCCGTCGACCGGGTGGCCGAGCTGGCACGCCGCGCCGCAGCAGGCGACCGGCGGGCGGTGGCCGGGATCCGGCACGTGGGCACCTGGCTCGGACGGGGCGCCTCCATCCTCATCAACGTGCTGGACCCGGCAACGCTCGTCCTCGGCGGTTTCGTGACGAGCCTCGCGCGCTGGATCCTGCCCACCCTCGAGTCCGAGCTCGACGCCCGGGTGCCCAACCCGGCCCGGGCGCACTGCCGGGTGGAGGTGTCCGCGCTGGGGCGAGATGGTGCGCTGATCGGTGCCGCCGTCGCGGGGCGCGATCACATCCTCGACGACCCGATGCAGATTCAGTGAGCTGCACAAATGACTACGCGCCGGCCGATCGCCCGCACGTGACGACCACGGTCCTGCTTGTCGCACTGGCCTGGTTTTTGCAGCCGGTGCGGGTTACGCGGCCAGCAGGAAGGCCCCATACCCGACGACCCGCCGCGGGTCGGCCCCGGCGTCAGCGGACGTCGTCAGCCGCAACAGTTCGACGCCGAGGCTGTGCTCGGCGGCGTAGCGCAATAACCCGCAGAGAGGCCGGTAGCCGCACGCATCGAAGGGACGGAGGGCGTGCGGGTCTCGGGCGACGATCGCGGCGGCCGTACTCGCGTCGCGCCGACGCGCCCCGGCCTGGTCCAGGTAGTGGCTGAGGTCGGTCGAGACGACGGCCACGGTGTCGGGCCCGTCCAGCAGCGCCGACAGCAGTCTGGCGACAGCCTCGAGTTCGGTGGCTCCGACGAGCACGGGCAGCACCGGCACGTCGGGGCCGAGGCTGCGGAGCAGGAACGGCAGTTGCGTCTCGATGGCGTGTTCCGCCGCGTGCGGGTGGTCGGCAATCTCCACGCCGGGCAGCTCGAGCGCGGCCTGACGGGCATCGAGAGCGACCGGCACGGGCCCGAGCGGGGTGGCGAACGCGTCGACGTCCGGTACCGCCATGCCCGTCAGCGGTACGAAATGCGCCGGTCCCAGTACGACGACGCGGGTCACCGTCGCGCGGCACCCGGCAAGCTGGGCATAGACGGCGCCGGCGACCGCTCCCGAGTACCGGTAGCCGGCATGCGGGGCGATCAAGGCAACCGGCCGCCGGCCGATCGGCCGAGCGGCGGCCAGGACGGCGTCGACCGAGGTCGCCAGCTCAACTGGATCGGCCGGGTAGAACCGGCCGGCGACGGCGGCCGGGCGGAGCTTCACGCATGACTCCCGCCGACCTCGGCAATCGACACCGGGACCCGCCGACTGCCCCACCGTCCGACGGGTCCGTCGTAGCGGCCGGGGATCGGAGTCCCACAGCCGACGCAATGGCCGTCGTCGGTGAGCTCGTAAGGACCGATGACGTACCAGTCCCGCTGGACCGCCACCCGTCCGCAGCCGGGGCAGATGGTCCGTCCGCCCTCGACGTCGTGCACGTTGCCGGTGTAGACGTAGCGCAACCCGTGCCGCAGGGCGATGTTCCGCGCCCGGTGCAGCGTCGCCGGCGGTGTGCGGGGCACGTCGCGCATCTTGAAGTCGGGATGGAACGCGGTGAAGTGCAACGGGACGTCGCGGCCGAGGTTGTCGACGATCCACGCGCATTCCGCGTCGATCTCGGCGTCCGAGTCGTTCTGCCCGGGGATCAGCAGCGTCGTGATCTCGAACCAGACGTCGGTGCAGCGCCGCAGGTAGATCAGGGTGTCCAGCACCGGCTGCAGGTGACCGGCTGAGACCCGGTGGTAGAAATCCTCGGTGAACGCCTTGAGGTCCACGTTCGCCGCGTCGACGTGCGCGAACAGCTCGCGGCGTGGCTCGTCGCCGATGTAGCCGGCGGTGACGGCGACCGCCTTGATCCCGCGGGCCCGGCAGGCGTCAGCCACATCGACGGCGTACTCCAGGAAGATCACCGGGTCGTTGTAGGTCATCGCCACGCTGCGGCAGCCCAGCCGCACGGCGGCCTCGGCGATGTCGGCGGGACCGGCCGCATCGGCCAGCCGGTCGATCTCGCGGGACTTGGAGATGTCCCAGTTCTGGCAGAACCGGCAGGCCAGGTTGCAGCCCGCGGTGCCGAACGAGAGCACAGCGCTTCCCGGAAGGAAGTGGTTGAGCGGCTTCTTCTCGATCGGGTCCACGCAGAATCCACTGGAGCGGCCGTAGGAGGTGAGCACGACCTGGTCGTCGATCCGGCCGCGGATGAAGCACAGACCACGCTGACCCTCGCGCAACCGGCAGGCGCGCGGACAGACGTCGCACTGCAACCGACCGTCCTCGAGTGCGTGCCAGTAACGACCGGGAACCGTGTACCGGTCGTCGAGGCTGATCTCTGAGGTCATCACTGCACCTGACGAACCACGATAGCCACGGCGGGGCGGTTCGGGGAGGGGCTACCACCGTCGGAGCGCATACCATCGATATCCAGGTACTGTTGACATCCAGATACCATAGGTATCGGATAGCGGGCGTGCCGACACGGTTGAGTAGGGCGGAGCAGGTCGAGCGCAACCGGGAACTCGTTCTCGACGCAGCGCGGGAGGTCTTCCTCGAACGCGGGTATGCCGGGGCGACGCTGGAGGCCATCGCCGAGGCCGCCGGCTTCTCCAAGGGCGTGGTGTACTCCCAGTTCGCGGGCAAGCCCGACCTGTTCCTCGCGCTGCTCGAGCGTCGCATCGATCAGCGAGCGGCCGAGAACGCCGCTCTGGCCGCGGGCCACGCCGGATCGGACGGGTTGCGTGCGCTGATGCGCACGAACGCCCGGCACAGCGTGGAGGGCCGGGACTGGGCCCGTCTGCTCATCGAGTTCCGCGTGCTCGCCGCCCGGGACGCGGAGCTGAACCGGCGGTACGCGGCACTGCACACCCGCACCATGGACCAGTTCGCCGATGCGGTGGGCGGGGTGCTGTCCCGGGGCGAACTGGCTGCGGTCTACCCGGTCCGAGTTCTGACCGAGCTCATCTTCGCCCTCGACGTCGGCTGGGTGCTCGAGCAAGCCGCCGGCACCGCGCAGGTCGGCCTCGACGTCGTCGAGGACCTGGTCATCCGGCTCGTGCATCCCGGCTGAGTCTCTGTCCACGCCGTTCCACACGAGGAGGGCCGGATGCCCGCCACGACCTCGCACCCCGGATTCGCCGCCCTCCGCCCGCGGCTGCAGTCGGCGCTGCTGGCCAGCTATCCCGCACATTTCGCCCGCGCCGGCTGGAGCCACCCGCAGATCCTCGCCCACCAGCGAAGGCAGCTACGGCTGCTGCTCACCCACGCCGCCGGCCACTCGCCGTTTTCACGCGCGCCGCCTCGCCGGGATCGATCTGACCGCCATCGAC
>DATMDS010000040.1:0-80509 GCA_035557575.1 Pseudonocardia sp.
CAGCTGGATCACCTGCTGGCCATGAACGAGCGGCCGAACATCTCGGTGCAGATCGCTCCGCTCAGCTTCGGCGGGCACGCCGCCGCCGGCGGGCCCTTCTCCATCCTGCGCTTCGCCGAGCCGGACCTGCCCGACATCGTCTACCTCGAGCAGCTCACGAGCGCGCTGTACCTGGACAAGCGGTCCGACGTGGAGCACTACGCGCTGGTCATGGACCGGCTCTGCGCGCACATCGAGCCCCCGGACCGGACGGCGGCGATCATCGACGGGATCCGTCGCTCCCTGTAGGACACGGCCACCGGTGCGGCGTCGACTGCGCTCACCGCTGCCGCAGCGGCACGGGCTCGACGCGGTCCGGCTGCGGACGCCATCGACCGGCTCGTGGGCGAGCATGCGCGATCACCTCGTCGAGCGGTTGCCCCGGGTCGAGCCGGCCCGCATCGACGCCATGCTGCGCGAGCGGCGGATCATCGGGATGGACGGACCGCTGAGCCCCGCGTCCCCCTACGTGCCCGACTCGTTCCTCTGGTTCCACCGCGACCTGCCCGACGAGGTACCGGTCCCCCACGACATCGGCATCGTGCACCGCGACGAGAACCTCGTCGTGGTGGACAAGCCGCACTTCATGGCCACGATCCCGCGGGGACAGCACATCGTGCAGACCGCGCTGGTGCGGCTGCGGTGCGAGCTCGGGCTGCCGGCACTCAGCCCCGCCCACCGGCTCGACCGCGTCACCGCCGGGCTGCTGATGCTCGTCGTCCGGCCCGAGCACCGCGGCGCCTACCAGACCATGTTCCGGGATCGGCTGGTCGGCAAGACCTACGAGGCGATCGCCGGCCACGATCCCCGCCTACCCCTGCCGTGCACCGTGCGCAGCCGGATCGTCAAGCAGCGCGGGGTGATCTGCGCCCGCGAGGAGCCCGGCCCGGTGAACGCCGAGACCCGCATCGAGCTGGTCGAGCACCGCGGCGGCCTCGGTCGCTACCGGCTCACGCCCCGCACGGGGCGGACCCATCAGCTGCGGGTGCACATGGCCGGGCTGGGTCTGCCGATCCTGGGTGACGACTTCTACCCGGTGCTGGCCGCTCGCCCGCTGGACGACTTCCGGCGCCCGCTGCAATTGCTGGCGTCCACCCTGGAGTTCACCGATCCGGTCACCGGGCAGCCCAGATCTTTCCGCACCCGGCTGGCGTTGCAGGCCTGGAGAAGCCTTGCCGAATGGAATGCTGGTGTGCCAGGGTCGGCCGCGCCGCCACCCGTTTGCCCGTAACAGGAGGGATGCGGCAGACCGTGTCACCCCATTCAGCCGCGCATGCTGCTCCGAAAGCTGGCAGTTGTGATGCAATCTTTATCTATGGGGTGTCGGAGGAGAAACGGCCTGTCACCCTGGAACGAGTCCATCAGCGGGTAACCGGTCCCCTGACCGGAGTATGAAGCCGAACGGAGGGTGCAGTGCGGCGGAACGGCGGTCTCGGCGGTCCTTTCGAGGACCCCGAATCGGACCGACCGCTGGATTTGGCCGCGTTGCGCGCCGACGACCGCCTGCTCGACGCGCTGGGGGCCGGGCTGGTACTCCCCGGCGAGACGTACGAGCGGGCCGCGGACGCCGACCGCGAGCTGGTCTCGCTGCTGGCCGCCTGGGTCGCGCAGGTCCGGCCGGAGGACTCCGAGCCGACACCGCTGCTGCCCGAGCCACACCCCGCCCCGGCGGCCGCTCCCGTCCCGGCGATGGCGATGGCGCTACCGGCCTCGATCAGCGCGCTGCCACAGCCGGCTCCACCGACCCCGACCCGGGACTGGCGACGCTGGGCCCTGACCCACTTCGGGCGCCGGCTCGCCGCCGCCGCTCTGCTGGTCGGGCTGGCCTCGTCCGGGCTAGCGGTGAGCGCCGCACAATCCGGCCCGGCAGCGAGTCCGGGCGCCATGGCCCAGGTGGCCGGCGCCGACCGCGCCCACTCCCAGGAGGTCGCTGCCCAGGTGCGCGTCGAACTCGCCGCCGCCCGCACCGCGTTGGACCAGGGACGGCGCGGCGAAGCGGCCCGGGCCATCACCAGGATCCGGGCGCAGCTGCCGGCCGTGCGCGCTGACGACGACCGCGCCGGTCTCGTGCAGGACCACCGACGGCTGGAATCGATCCTGGCCGCGTCCGGCGGGCCACCAGCCGCTGCCGAACTGGTACTGGCCGCCACCGCACCGGACCTCAGGCCGTCGGACTTCATCGACAACCTGCCCGACGTCAGCGCCCTCGAGCGCGACTCCGGCGCGCCGCCCGCTCCGGACGGCCCGCAGCCGGACGCACCCGACCCGTCGGTCTCGGTGCTGGCCCAGGACAGCCCGACCCCTCGGGCCGCACCGCCCGGTAGCGGCGCGGCCGGCAGGTCGGTGGCGGGCGGAACGGCGACGAGCGACGACGACTCGGATCTTCCGGAGACGACGGGCAACGACCAACCCACGACCGACGACGACGCGCCGGCCGACGAGGGCACCCCGTCCGCGGCCGGGAGCAGCACGCTGGACGACTCCTCGAGCGCGAGTCCGGACTCGACCGACAGCGGTGCCGGATCGGGCGACACGACGACCGAGGACGAGCCGTCCCGCGACAGCACGACGCCCGACAGCACGACCCGGGAGAGCCCGAGCACCAGCTCGAGCACCAGCCCGAGCACCTCGGCCGAGGACAGCGACACCGAGCAGCCGCCGACCTCCACCACCACCTCGCGGCAAAGCTCGACGCCGGCCAGCTCGACCCCGGAATCCTCGGAGCCGACGACCCGACCGACGACCCGGCCGACGACGCGCACCAGCGCGACGCCCCCCAGAGGCACGGCCGCCGAGTCGGCCCCGACGCGGCGTACCCGCGATTTCGTCGGACCGGTCATCGAAAGCCCACCCACGAGCACGCGCGACACCACGTCCCGCCGGGATCAGGACTCGGCCGGCGGCGAACAGTCCGACGAGACGACGACCTCAGCCGCGGCCTCGAGCGGCTCCCGGCAGCCCGCGACGCAACAGGATTCCGACTCGGACTCCGAGAGCAACTCGTAGCGGGCACCACGCCGGCCGCGGCTCAGCCGGCGGGTCCGGCGCTGTCGACTTCGGTCCGCCACACGGCGACCAGCACCGCGGGGACGCTCCCCCGGTTGTGCAGCGCGCGCAGTGGCAACCCGGTCAACCACAGGACCGCCCCCTGCAGGAACGGTCTGAACCGGCCGGCGCGACACTCGATGTGGATCTCGCCCTGCTCGACCACGACCAGCGCGTCACGCCACTCGGCGGCGTCGTACAGCCGGGCCCGACCGGGCGCGATCGTGATCACCCGCCGTCCGAAGCCGGGCCCGAGGTGTCGACCCCGGAACGTGATCGGTTCGTCGTCCATGCCGACCCGGTCAGTCCAGAGTGGCGGGCAGGCCGCAGAGCGCGATATAGCTGTCGCCGAACGTGGTGACCTCGGCGACCAGGCCGTCGTGCACGCGCAGCACGTCCAGCGCGAGGGCCCGGAACACGGTCTCCCCCGGCCGCCGCAGGTAGTTGGCCACCGCGGGCTGGCCGTTCACCGAAGCGGGCAGGCAGCGGAACTCCCCCATCGCCGTCGGCCCGGTCATGACCTCCGACCACCCGGCGATGATCACGTCCCGGCCCCAGACCCACTCCGGCTGCGGCGGCATGCTGAACAGCGCGTCCTCGCGCAACAGCGCGCCCAGCGCCGCCATGTCGGCCCGCTCGGTGGCCTCGATGAACCGGGCCAGCACCGCCCGCTCCTGCTCGGTCGGGGCAGCCGCCGGAGCCCAGTCGGAGCGCTCGACCGGCAGGTTCTGCCGCAGCGTGACCCGGGCCCGCTGCAGCGCGCTGTTCGCCGACGGCACGCTCATGTCGAGCAGCTCGGCGGCCTCGGCGGCCGGCCAACCGAGCACGTCACGCAGGATCAGCACCGCCCGTTGTCGTGGCGGCAGGTGCTGCACGGCGATCAGGAAGGCCAGCTCGATCGTCTCCCGGGCCACCACGAGGGCGTCCGGCTCGGTCTCGTCCGGCGCGGCCAGCTCCAGCAGGTGATCCGGGTACGGCTCCAGCCAGGACACCTCCCCGGGCAGGCCGGCCGCACGCGGCGTCGGCCGGCGCGGGTGGCGTTCGAGGTGGTCGAGGCACGCGTTGGTGGCGATCCGGTACAGCCAGGCCCGGAAGGTGGCGCGGCCGGCGTAGCTCTCCCGCCGCCGCCACGCGCGCAAGAAGGTCTCCTGCACCAGGTCCTCGGCCTCGCTGAACGAGCCCACCATGCGGTAGCAGTGCACCTGCAGCTCCCGTTGGTGCGCCTGGACCAGCTGCCCGAACGCCTGCTCGTCGCCGCCCTGCGCGGCCGCCACCACCTGTTCCACGTCCACGACAGCTATGACCGCCGCGGGCCGGGAAACTCATCGCTCCCGGACCCGGTATTCGCTCTCGTCCAGATGCAGCCGCAGCATGGCTGCCGCGGCCCAGGCCGGCGGCCGCCCGGCCAACGACACCAGGACCATCGCCGCGAACGCCATCGGCACCGACCACAGCGCCGGCTGGCCGAGCAGGATCGCGGCCAGCCCGGGCGGCAGGCCGAGGAACAGATCCAGGCCGATGGCCCCGGCCGAGGCGAGCAGGCCGACGACCATCCCGACCACGGCGCCGGGAGCGGTCAACCCCGGCCACCAGATGCCGAGCACCAGCAGCGGGCAGAACGTGGAGGCGGCCACCGCGAACGCCGAGGTCACCAGCACCCCGACGTCGATGCTTGCCGCCGGCAGCGCGAGCAGCACGATGCCGCTCGCCGCGGCCAGCGGGGTGAACCGCAGCCGGCGCAGCGTGCCCGGCACCAGGTCGTGCGACAGCGCCCCGGACACGGCGAGCAGCAGCCCCAGCGAGGTGGCCAGGAACGCGGCGAAGGCGCCCGCGGTGAGCAGCGCCGTGAACAGGGCGCCGACCGGGCCCTGGTCCACCCGGGCCGGCAGCGCCACCACCACGGTGTCGGTCCCGCCCGACAGGTACAGCTCCGGCGCGAGGACCGCACCCAGCAGCCCGTACACGCCGGGGAACAGGTAGAACGCCCCCAACATGACCACCGTGATCGCGGCGGTGCGGCGTGCTCCACGCCCGTCGGAACTGGTGTGGAAGCGGACCAGGATGTGCGGCAGCCCCATCGTGCCGAGCACCGTCGCCACCAGCACCGACCAGGTGGCCAGCACCGGGTGGCCGGCGTCGGACGGATCGAGCAGCGGCCGGGCCCACTCGGCACTGCCCGGCGGCCCGCCGCCCACCACCGGCACCGCCGCCCCGGCGTCGAACACCCACGTGCTGCCGGCCGCGGCCGCATGCGGGCCGGGCGGCAGCAGCTGGGTCGGGCCGCCCGCGATCGACACCGGGGTCGGCTCGGTGACGGTCATCGCGGTGTCGAGGCGGAACTGCACCGGGGTCGCGACCGGGAACCGGTCGAACTCGACCGGGGCCAGCGCGTCGCGGCGGACCTCCGGGCCGACCTGCAGCACCAGCCACAGCGCCGGGACGATGAACAGCACCAGCTTCAGCACGAACTGGAAAGCCTGTACGTAGGTGGCCGCGCGCATGCCGCCGAGGGCCAGCGTCACGCTGACCGCGGCCCCGGCCAGCACCACCCCCACCCAGTACGGTGCGCCGCTCACCATCCCGAGCACCTGGCCGGCCGCGGTGAACTGCGGCACCAGGTACAGGCAGCCGATCACCAGCACGACCAGCGCGGACAGCTTGCGCAGCGGGGCCGAACCGAGGCGGGCGTCGGCGAAGTCCGGCACCGTCAGCGCGCCGGTGCGCCGCATCGGCGCCGCGACCAGGGTGAGCATCGCGACGTAGCCGGCGGCGAACCCGACCGGGTACCACAGCGCGCCCACCCCGTCCTTGACCACCAGCCCGGCGATGCCCAGGAACGAGGCCGCCGACAGGTACTCGCCGGACACCGCCGCCGCGTTCACGGTCGGCGAGATCCGTCGCGAGGCGACCAGGAAGTCCGACGTGGTGCGCATGGCGGCCACCCCGCGGGCCCCGATCAGCAGGGTGACCAGCAACACCGGCACGATCGCCGCGACGACCTGTGGGGTGCTCACCGCTTTCCCTCGCTGCGCTCGGTCAACCGCTTCGCGGAGGCGCTGTCACACAGTTCGCTCGCAAGCTCGCTCACCGATCCGGCCCCTCGGCCCGCTCGGCCCGGCGCAGCTGCCAACCGGCCAGCAGCGCCAGCACCGGGTAGGGCAGCACGGCCACCGTCAGCCAGGACACCGGGACGCCGGCCAGCCGCACCCCGTCCAGCCCGGGCGCCATGGCCAGCACCACCGGCAGCCCCAGCAGCAGCACCGCCAACCAGGCCAGCACGCCGAGCGCCAGCCGCAGCTGGCGGGCCCGGATCCGCCTGGCCCGCTCCACCGCGGCGGCCGGCAGCAGCGGCGGTGCCGACGGTGTACCGGTGCGCCGCCCGGCCAGCGCGAGCCGGGTCTGCGGGCTGGTCACGGCCACCCGGCGCGGGCGGGCGGCACCGCGGGACGGCCACCCCGGTTCCGGCTCCCCGGGCGCCGGGCGCCGGGTCATCGCCGTCGGCGTCCCTCGGTCGCCGTCCCGAACTCGCCCCGGGTCGCCGCCTCCAGCAGGTGCTCGCGCAGCTCGCGGGCGTGGCGGCGGCTGACCGGCACGTCACCGACGTCGGTGTGGGCCAGCAGCCCGCCGGACAGGTCGCTGCGCAGCTCGCGCACCGCGGGCACGGCCAGCAGGTAGCTGCGGTGCACCCGGGCGAACCCGGCATGCCCCCAGTGCTGCTCCAGCCGCGAGATCGGGATCCGCACCAGGTGCGCCCCGGTCGGGGTGTGCAGCCGCACGTAGTCACCCTGCGCCTCGACGAAGCGGACGTCGTCGCGGCGCACGTAGTGGGTGCGCCCGCCCAGCTCCACCGGCACCGCGGCCAGTGCGTCCACCTGTGCCGGGGCCGCCGGCTCCGTGCCGGCCGCCGCAGTGAACCGGCGGACCCGGGTGAGCGCCGCGGCCAGCCGCTCGGCACTGACCGGTTTCAGCAGGTAGTCGACGGCGCCCAGACCGTAGGCGGCGGCCGCGTGCTCGTCGTACGCGGTCACGAACACGACCACCGGGGGGTCGGTCATCCGGCCCAGCAACGCGGCCAGCTCCATCCCGTCCATCCCCGGCATGGAGATGTCCAGCAGCACCACGTCGAACCGGCTGGCCTGGATCCGGCGCAGCGCGGTGATCGCGTCACCGGCCACGTCGACGTCGGCGACCTCGGGCGATTCCTGCAGCAGCGTCTGCAGCTCGGCCAGGGCCGGGGCCACGTCGTCCACCGCCAGCACGCGCAGTCCCGTCATGGCGCGGCCTCCGCGGGAAGCACGTCGGGGGTCACGACGCCACCACGCCGGGCTGGAACCGGGGCAGCCGCAGCAGCACCTTCGTGCCCGCGCCGGACGCGGTTTCGATGACCAGGCCGTATCCCGCACCGAACACGGTACGCAGCCTACGGTCGACGTTGACCAGGCCGAGGCGGCCCGGCTCACCCTGGCCGGCCAGCACCGCCGCGGCCAGCTCCGGGTCCATGCCGGGGCCGTCGTCCTCCACCGTGATCACGCACTCGGTGCCGTCGGCCTCACCGGTCACCTGGACCAGCCCGCTGGTGCCGGGCAGCTCCACCCCGTGCCGCACCGCGTTCTCCACCAGCGGCTGCAGCGCCAGGTACGGCAGCGCGACCGGGAGGATCTCGGGCGCGATCCGGACCTGCACCCGCAGCCGGTCCCCGAGCACCGCCCTGGCCAGTGCCAGGTACGCCTCGATGGCCTGGAACTCCCCGGCCACCGTGGTGTAGTCGCCGTGCCGGGCCAGGCTGTGCCGGGTGTACTCGGCGAAGTCGAGCATCAGCTCGCGGGCCCGCTCCGGATCGGACCGCACGAACGACGCGATCGCGGTCAGGCTGTTGTAGACGAAGTGCGGGGAGATCTCGGCCCGCAGCGCACGCAGCTCGGCCCGCTCGGCCACGTCCGCCGAGGCCTCCAGGCGGGCCCGCTCCAGCGCCTCGCCCACCCACAGCGCCGCCTCCCGGATCGCGCCGGACGCGACCGCGCCCGCCACCACCAGCACCCCGGCCAGCTCGTCGCGGGCGTGCAGCGGCACCGCGACCAGCCCGGGCACCGCCGCCCGGGCGTCGGCGCCCAGCACCCGGTCGGCCAGCTGCCGGGCAGCATCCGCGTCCGTCGGACGGCCGGCCCAGGTCAGCTCGCCGTGCAGGCCGCCGAGGGCCACCGCGTCCGCGTCGAGCAGTGCACGCACCCCGCGGGCGGCGCTGCCCGTGCCGGCTCCGCCGAGGCCGGTGCGCAGCGCGGCGGCGATCCGCCGGCCGTCGGCGAGCGCCCCCACGGCCGCGGTGCCGCGACGGGCCCGACCCCAGCGGCGGCGGCCCGGCCGCAGCCCGCCCGCGTCGTCCGGCGCCGGAGCCGTGTCCACCGGGAACCGGCTACGACGAGACGGCGCAGCTGCCGCGGTCGGCCCGAACCGGACCGGACGCCGACGGCCGGATGTCGAAATCGAAGATCGCCGTGGGCAGGTACAGCGAGCAGCACGCGTTCGGGATGTCCACCACCCCGCTGACCCGCCCCTCGATCGGCGCCGCGCCCAGCAGCAGGTAGGCCTGGGCGCCGGAGTAGCCGAACTTCGTCAGGTACTCCACCGCGTTCAGGCAGGCGTTGCGGTAGGCCACGGTCGCGTCGTTGTAGAGCTGGGTGTCGCTCTCGTGGTCGACCCCGATGCCGATGAACGTGACGAACTCCGAGTACCGCGGCTCCACGTTGCCCGGCATCAGGATCGGGTTCGTGGTCACCCCGTAGGTCTCCATTCCGCCCTTGATCAGGTCGACGTGGAAGTCGATGAACCCGCCCATCTCGATGGCGCCGCAGAAGGTGATCTCCCCGTCACCCTGGCTGAAGTGCAGGTCGCCGCCGGACAACAGGGCACCGGGCACGTGCACCGGGTAGAACACCCGCGACCCGCGGGTGAAGTTCTTGATGTCGTGGTTGCCGCCGTTCTCCCGGGCCGGCACGGTGCGGGCCCCGTCGCGGCCGATCCCGGCCAGCACCTCGCCGGTGGCGGTGCCGCCGAGCACCTGCGCCTCCAGTGGCGGCAGGGCCAGCGGCGGCACCCGGTCCGGGTCGGTGGCGATCAACGCCCGTTCCCGGGCGTTCCAGCGGGCCAGCAGCTCCGCCGACGGGGCGGTGCCGAACAGGCCGGGGTGGGTGATGCCGGTGAACTCGACGCCGGGGATGTGCCGGGAGGTGCACTTCTGGCCGGCGAAGTCCCAGATCGCCTTGTACGCGTCCGGGAAGCGGTCGGTGAGGAAGCCGCCGCCGTTGGCCTTGGCGAAGATCCCGGTGTAGCCCCAGCCCTGGCCGGGGGCGTCACCGACCTGCTGGGGCACCGGGCCGAGGTCCAGGATGTCCACGACGAGCAGGTCGCCGGGCTCGGCGCCCTCGACGTGGATCGGGCCGGAGAGCATGTGCGCACGGGTCAGATCGACGTCGCGGACGTCGTCGGCGGAGTCGTTGTTGCCGATCTGGCCGTCGGTCCACTCCCGGCACTCCACCCGGATCTGTTGCCCCGGCCGGACGGTGACCGCCGGCGGAATGTCCGGGTGCCACCGGTTGTGACCGGGCACCGCCTGGTCCCGCATCGACCTGGCCTGGTCCACGCTGAACACGACATCGGGCATCGACGACCTCCACACCGATCGGTTTCGGGAACGGGCTGCTCCGGCGGGCAGCACGAGCGGGGACCACGGTCAGGGGCGCGGCAGCCGGGCGTGCCGCGGGTCGGTGCTGCGCTGCGTGCCGGTACCGGTTCGCCGCGGCGGCAGGTTCGTCACCACGTCCGGGGAGTCGGCGCTGCGATGCGCGGCGTCCAGCGCCCGGTGCACCGCGCGCCGGGTACCGAGCAGCGCGGGCGCGGCGAAACGGCGGGGCGCGGGGCTCCCACACCTCGGGCAGCTGCTGACCGGAGCCACCTCGGACATCGACAGCACGCGGTCGAACTCGCCGCAGCTGTCGCAGGCGTAGCGGTAGGTGGGCACGGCGGCTCCGTACTGCAGCGGGCAGACCCTGGCCTGCCCGACTCTGTCGGCACCCGGCGCCGCCCGTCAAGACGTGATCGCACGCAGGCGGGTTCCTAGCCGCCCACCCCGGCCAGCTCGGCCAGCACGTCGAACTGCAGGCCGTCGGCCTTGGCCAGGTACACGCTCTGGTCGAGGTGGTTGTCGGTCATCCGGACCCGCCCGCGCGGGCTCTCGTAGGCGATGCCCTCGGCGGCGGCGCCCAGCGCGCGCAGCTCGACGCTGCGGGCCCTGGCGGCCAGCCGCGCGAGCAGGGTGATGCCCTCGTAGCAGGACTCGCCGAGCGAGTTGAGCATCGGCGCGCGGGGCCCGAAACACTCGGAGTAGCGGCCGGAGAAGTCCAGCCCGTTCCTCGAGACCAGGGTCTCGAAGTAGCCCGCGGCCGAGTACAGGCCCTGCCCGCTGGGCACGCCGCTGGCCAGCAGGACGTTCTCGTCGATCAGTGGGCTCAGCCGCACGCACAGCCGGTCCAGCCCGGACTCGGCGGCGAAGGCCCGGTTGAACTGCACGGCGTCCGAGCCCACCAGCAGCATCAGCACGCCATGGGCGTTGCTGCGGGCCACCCGCTGCACGACCGGTCCGAAGTCCGTGGTCCCCAGCGGCACGAACATCTCGTCGACGATCCGCAGCTCCGTTCCGTCCCGGGCGTACCGGCGGACCGCGCGGGCCGACTGCTGCGGCCACACGTAGTCGTTGCCGATCACGAACCAGGTGCGCACGTCCAGCTCGCCGGCCATCCAGCGCAGCGCCGGCAGCAGCTGCCGGTCGGGGGTCTCACCGGTCAGGAACACCCCGGGCGTGCGCTCGCCACCCTCGTAGCCCGGGCTGTAGACGTAGGGCACCCGGCCGGCCACGATCGGCGTGAGCCGCTGCCGGACCGCCGAGATGTGCCAGCCGGCCACCGCGTCCACCAGACCCGCCCCGACCAGCGCATCGACCTCGGCGGCCACCTGCTCCGGTGCTCGGCCGCCGTCGATCGCGTGCAGGCGCAGCTCGCGGCCGAGCACGCCGTCGGCCTCGTTGATCTCCTCGGCGGCCAGCTGCCCGCAGGCCTCGCACGAGGGTCCGAAGATCCCGGCGGGACCACTGCGCGGCACCACGAAGGCGACGTCGAGCCGGCTCGGCTCTCCCACCGACATGATCTACCCTTTCCGACCGCACGACCGACCCCGTGGGACGCGCGGCGAACCGCCGACCGGCGTTGCCGCGACCGCAGAGTCTATGATGCGAGCACCTCGTGATCACCAGGCCAGCGGCGGAAGGTCGAAGAAGGTGACTCGCTCCCAGGGCGTCCTCGGTGCCGACGTCACGCCCGTGCCCTCACTCGGGCAGCTGGTCGGGCGCATCGAGCACCGGCTGCGCCGACGGATCGAACAGTCCATCGGCATGGACGGGCTGAATCTCGAGCAGTGGCGCACCCTCGATCTGCTCGTCGACGGCGACGGCCACTCGATGACCGAGATCGCCGGGCACGTGATGGTCCCGGCGCCCACGCTGACCAAGATCGTGGATCGGCTGGTGGAGTCGGCGCTGGTGTTCCGCCGCCCCGACGAGCGTGACCGGCGCCGGGTACTGGTGTTCCTCTCCGACCGGGGCCGGGAGCTGCACCGCAGGCTGGCCCCGGACGTGCAGCAGGCCGAGCACGAGCTGGCCGCCACGCTGGGCCCCGACGCGCACCACCTGCTGGTGCTGCTGCACCGGCTGGCCACCTGACCGGCGTCGGGCGCGCTCAGCGCAGCTGACCCGCCCCGGCGGGCAGCGCCTGCAGGGTCAGCTCGGGGAACTTGCGGCGCACCGTCTCCAACCGCCACTTGGTGCTGAACACGGCGAGCAGCACGTCGTCGGCCCGCCGGCGCAGGACCTCGACCTCGCTCTGCCCGGCCAGCAGGGCCACCCCCGCGGCGTCCGTGCGGCGGGCGATGGAGTACCCCAACGGCTCCAACGTGACCGGCGCCCGGAACTCGTTCTCCAGCCGGTCGGAGACCACCTCGAACTGCAGCGGCCCCACCGCGGCCAGCACCGGCGCCTGGTCGCCGCGCAGGTCCGAGGTCAGCACCTGGATCACGCCCTCGCTGTCGAGCTGCTCGATCCCCTTCCGGAACTGCTTGTACGTGCCGGCGTCGGCCCCGCGGACCACCGCGAAGTGCTCGGGCGCGAAGCTCGGGATGGCCGGGAAGGCCACCGGGTCCTCGGCGTAGAGGGTGTCCCCCGGCCGCAGGGCACCGGCGTTGACCAGCCCGACGATGTCGCCGGGAAACGCCTCCTCGACCGTGGTGCGCTGCTGGCCGAACACGGCCTGGGCGTACTTGGTGGCGAACGGGCGGCCGGTGGCGGCGTGGGTGAGCACCATGCCGCGCTCGAACCGGCCGGAGCAGACCCGGACGAACGCCATCCGGTCCCGGTGGCTGCGGTCCATCCCGGCCTGCACCTTGAACACCAGCCCGGACATCGGGGTCTCCAGGTCGCGCGGGCGGCCGTCGGCGTCGTCCCGGGCCTCCGGGGCGGGGGCCAGCTCGACCAGCGCGTCCAGCAGCCGCTGCACCCCGGTCCCGATCAGCGCCGCCCCGAACAGCACCGGTGTGGCCACCCCGCGCAGGAAGTCCTTCTCGTCGAACGCGGCGCCGATCTCGTGCAGCAACGCCAGCTCGTCCTGCGCGACCGGCCAGAACTCCGGCTCCTCGGCGGCGACGGTCGCGGCCGGCACCACCTCCGTGGTGGCCCGGGTGGCGCCGCCCGCGGTCCGGGTGAACCGGGTGAACTCCCCCGTCGCGCACTCGACGAGCCCGCGCAGCGAGCCGGCCACCCCGACCGGCCAGGTGACGGGCATGGGCCGCAGCCCGATCGTCTGCTCCACCTCGTCCAGCAGCTCCAGCGCCTCCCGGCCCGGCCGGTCCCACTTGTTGACGAACGTCAGCACCGGGATCCCGCGGCTGCGGCAGACGTCGAACAACTTCAGCGTCTGCGGCTCCAGGCCCTTGGCCGCGTCCAGCAGCATCACCGCGGCGTCCACCGCGGCCAACACCCGGTAGGTGTCCTCGGAGAAGTCGCCGTGCCCGGGCGTGTCCAGCAGGTTGATCACGCAGTCCCGGTAGGAGAACTGCAGCACCGCGGAGGTGATCGAGATGCCGCGCTTGCGCTCCATCTCCATCCAGTCCGAGGTGACGCCGCGGCGCCCGGACTTGCCGTGCACGGCCCCCGCGGAGTCGATGCGCTCCGCGTACAGCGCCAGCGCCTCGGTCAGGGTGGACTTGCCGGCGTCCGGGTGGCTGATCACCGCGAAGGTCCGGCGGCGGCGCGCCTCGGTCGTCACGTCAGTCATGTCGGACACGACTCTACGTGCCCGGAAGGTGTTACTTCTGCACTCGGGTGAAGTCCGGCGGGACGGGACCGGGACCACGTAACCAGACCGGCAGCGGCAAGACCCCCTCCGCACAGCCAGGTTCTCCGGTTCCGAACGGATGGCTGATCAACCGGTCAGGGTGCCGAACAACATCCCCAGTAGGTAGGTGGTCGCGGCGGCGCCGGCGCCGATGCCCAGTTGGCGCAGCGCCCGGCGCGCCGGCGGCCCACCGGACAACACCCCCACGGTGGCCCCCGTGAGCAGCAGTGCGATTCCGACCAGGACGCCGGCCACCAGCAGCGCGACCGTCCCCTCCATACCGAGCAGGAACGGCAGCACCGGCACCGCGGCGCCGCTGCCGAAGAAGGCGAAGCTGCTGACCGCGGCGCTCCAGCCGCTGCCGACCACGTCGTCCTCGTCGTCGGGGCGCGGCACCTCGACCGGGGCGGTGGTGTTGCGCAGCAGCTCGGCGGCCCGCCGCTGCGCCTCGTCGGGCGGGATGCCACGGGCCCGGTAGACCAGGGCGAGCTCGTTCGCGTCCACGTCCAGGTGCGGCAGCAGCTGCGTGGCGTCGGCGGTGTGCGGGGTGGAGGCGGCCAGCAGCTCCCGCTGCGAGCGCACCGAGATGTACTCCCCCGCACCCATCGACAGTGCCCCGGACAGCAGCCCGGCCAGGCCGGTGAGCAGCACCGTGCCGGTGCCGGCACCGCCGCCGGCCACGCCGAGGACCAGGGCCAGGTTGCTGACCAGGCCGTCGTTCGCGCCGAACACGGCGGCCCGGAAGGAGCCGGACATCCGGGCCCGGCCGCGCGCCGCGAGCCCGCGCACCACCTCCTCGTGCACCCGCTCGTCGGCGGCCATGGCGCGGGTCGCGTCCAGGTCGGTGTCGTAGGGCGAGCGTCGCTCGGCCTGCTGCACCAGCGCCAGCACGAACACCGAGCCGAACCGCCGGGCCAGCAGGGCGAGCACCCGGCTGCGCAGGTTGCCCCGGCGCTCCGGGCCGGCGTCCGAACCGAGCAGCTGCGCCCAGTGCGCGGCGTGCCGCTCCTCGGCCTCGGCGATGGACAGCAGGATCTCCCGCTCCTCGCCGCCGCGCCGGCCGGCCAGCTCCCGGTAGACCTTCGCCTCCTCGCGTTCGTCGGCCAGCCGCCGGCGGCGCCGCCGGATCAACGCCCGTCGCTCGCGCTCGTTCATCTCCCCCGACGCCGTCACCGCCTCATCCTCCCGTCCGGTGTCGATCGCACTCGGCGCACTCCCGCACGTCCCCCGCGCCCCGCCCGAGTGGCACTGTCGCACGACAGGCTCGTGCGAGAGTGCCGTTCGTTCGCGTGGAGCGGCGGCCGACCTGACGCCGGAGCCCGCGCGCCGTACCGTCGGGTGTCATGACCTCCGCGAACAACGGCGTGTTGACCGACCGGACCGCCCTGGTCACCGGAGCGGCGAGCGGGATCGGGGCGGCGATGGTGGCCCGGCTCGCCGCGGACGGTGCGACGGTGCTCGCTGTGGACCGCGACGAGGCCGGGGTGAAGGCGTTGGCCGCCGAGCTGTCCCGGGTCACCGCGGTGGTCTGCGACCTGTCCGACCTCGACGCCGTCGACGCGCTGCCGGCCGAGGTCGACGTGCTGGTCAACAACGCCGGGGTGCAGCACGTGGCACCGATCCCGGAGTTCGACCCGGCCCGGTTCTCGCTGATCCTGACCATCATGTTGGAGGCGCCGTTCCGGCTGGCCCGCCGGGTGCTGCCGCACATGTACCAGCGCGGCTGGGGCCGGGTAATCAACATCTCCAGCGCGCACGGGCTGCGGGCCAGCCCGTTCAAGGCCGCCTACGTCAGCGCCAAGCACGGGCTGGAGGGGCTGTCCAAGGTGATCGCGCTGGAGGGCGCCGAGCACGGGGTGACCAGCAACTGCATCAACCCGGCCTACGTGCGCACGCCGCTGGTCGAGCGGCAGATCGCCGACCAGGCCCGGGCGCACGGCATCGCCGAGCAGGACGTGCTCGACACGATCATGCTGACGCCGGTGGCCGTGAAGCGGCTTCTCGAACCGCACGAGGTGGCTGAGTTCGCCGCCACGCTCTACGGTCCGGCCTCCCGCTCGATCACCGGGGTGTCGCTTCCGATGGACGGCGGCTGGACGGCACGGTAGACCGGTCGGCACACTTCGCGACAGGAGGTCGGCGTGGACCGGACGGAAGCACCGCAGCCCACCAACATCGTCAAGGTGGTGGCGGCCAGCATGGCCGGCACCACCGTCGAGTGGTACGACTTCTTCCTCTACGGGGTCGCCGCCGCGGTCGTCTTCCCGAAGGTGTTCTTCCCCTCCGACGATCCCGCGGCCGGCACCCTGGCCTCGCTGGCCACCTTCGCCATCGGCTTCCTGGCCCGGCCGGTCGGCGGGCTGGTCTTCGGTCACTACGGCGACAAGATCGGCCGCAAGAAGCTGCTGGTCCTCAGCCTGGTGATGATGGGGGTGGCCACCTTCGCGATCGGCCTGCTGCCCTCCTACGCCACGATCGGCTTCGCCGCCCCACTGCTGCTGGTGCTGCTGCGGCTGATCCAGGGCTTCGCGCTGGGCGGCGAGTGGGGCGGCGCGGTCCTGATCGTCTCCGAGCACGGCGACCCGGCCCGGCGCGGCTACTGGGCCAGCTGGCCGCAGGCCGGGGTGCCCTTCGGTCAGCTGATCGCCAACGGGATGCTGTTCCTGCTGGCCGCCGTGCAGAGCGAGCAGGACTTCCAGTCCTGGGGCTGGCGGATCCCGTTCCTGGCCTCCGCGGTGCTCGTGCTGATCGGGCTGTACGTGCGGCTGGCCGTCGAGGAGTCCCCCGTCTTCCGGGAGGCACAGGCGCGGGCGGCGGAGCGCGCCGCGGGCGGCGACCAGGACCGGATGCCGATCCTGGACGTTTTCCGGCACTACCCGCGGGAGGTGTTCACCGCGATGGGCGCCCGATTCGCCGAGAACGTCTCCTACTACATCTTCACGATCGTGATCACCACCTACGCCACCGCGCGGCTCGGATTGTCCAGCTCTTTCGTGCTGGGGGCGGTGCTGATCGGAGCCGCGGTGCACCTGATCACGATCCCGCTCTGGGGCGCGGCGTCGGACCGGTTCGGCCGTAAGCCGATCTACCTGCTCGGTGCGGTCGGCGTCGGGGTGTGGGGGTTCGTGTTCTTCGCGTTGGTCGACACCCGCAGCTTCGCCCTGATCACCCTGGCCATCATCGGCGGATTGATCTTCCACGGTGCGATGTACGGCCCGCAGGCCGCCTTCCTCTCCGAGCTGTTCGGCACGAAGGTCCGCTACTCCGGAGTCTCGATCGGCTACCAGCTGGCCTCGATCGCGGCCGGTGGGCTGGCCCCGTTGATCGCGGTCTGGCTGTACACCAGGTTCGATTCCGGCTACGCCGTCGCCGTGTACGTGGCGGTGTGCGCAGTGGTCACCGTGCTCGCGGTGGCCACCTACGGCGAGACCAGCCGCCGCGACCTGGCCGCCGAGGACGGGCTGCGGACCGGAACGGAGCGGGGCCGGCCGAGCTGAGCGCTCAGCCGGCGCTGCCCGGGGGCATCATCTTGCGCTCCATCTCGGCCCAGGTCCGGGTCCACTCCGCGAGCGGGACGAGGATCTGCTCCAACACCTCCAGCTGCTCGTCGAACGCCCGGAGCTGGGCCTGCAGGCCCTCGATGCTGCCGCGCTGCGCGGCCACCGCCGACGTCATGGCGGCCAGCTGGGCGGCCGACAGCGCACCGGGGGCCGGCAGCATGGGCAGCCCGCCCGGCATCGACGGCATCGCGGGCACCGCCGGCAGGGTGGGCATCGGCACACCGAGGCCGCCCTTGGTCACGTCGAACTGGTCGGTCATCCGCCGCAACTGAGCGATGAAGTCGAAGAACGGGCCGCCGGACGAACCGCTGCCTGCTGTGCCCTCGTCGTCGGCCACGGTGCTCCTCTCGGTCGGGATCGTCGCCATCCTGCACCCGCGGACCCGCCCGCGCGAACCGCCGCTCAGCTGACGGGAGTCGGCAACCCCAGCCCTTCCGGCTCCAGCGTCCCGCGCAACGTCCGCAACACGCGCCCGCGGGTGGGCCCGATGCTGCCGACCGGCATGCCCAGCTCGTCGGCGAGACTGACGTAGTCCCGCTCGGGCAGGTAGAACAGGGCGTGTACCAGGCGCTGCCGACGCCCGGTCAGGCCGGCCACGGCCGCTCGCACCGCGCCCCTGACCTCCTCGACGAGCATCGCCGCCTCCGGGCTCGGGACCACGTCGGCGGCCACCGTCTCGGTGGGGGTCTCCCAGCGGGCCCGGCGCAGCAGCGCCAGGCACTCGCGGCCGGCGATGGTGGCCAGCCAGCCGCCCAGCCGCTCCGGGTCGCGCAGCCGGTCCAGCCGCTCGAACGCGCGCAACCAGGTCATCTGCATCGCGTCGGCGGCGTCCGCATCCTGCAGGCGGTAGCACGACACCACTCCGCGCACCATGCCCCCGTAGCGCGCCACGACCTCGGCCCAGGCCGTCGGCTCGCCGCGGCGGGCCTCGGCGACCAGCTCCGCCGTGCTCAGCGCGAGCCGGTTCCGGTCGGTGGTGGCCGGGGCGGCGAGCATGCAGGGCCTCCTGGGGCGCGGAGCGGCTGACCGCGACAACCTTGGGCCCGACCCCTTGCAACGACCTTGCAGATCGCACTGCGCCCGTCCAGGGAACGACGCAGCCCCGGCGCTCGGGGAAAGGTCAGTGGCCGAGCCCGGTCAGGCCGAGCACCTCCGGGTGACCGGCGCCCAATGCCCTGGTCAGGATGGCCTCGGCCCGATCACGCCAGCGCTGCGCGAGCGCACTGTCCCCGGCCGCTTCGTAGACGGCGGCGGCGTCGGCGGCGATGCGTCCCTGTTCGACCTCGCCATCCCCCGTCCGCTTCGCGACGATCCTCAGCACCTCGTCGAGCAGGGCGCGCGCCCGATCCGGCTGCCCGGCCGCGGCCAGGGCGACGGCCAGCCGACGCCCGGCCAGCAAGGTGTGCGCGTGGGTGCCGCCGAGGCTGCCGAGGAAGATCGTCCGCGCCCGGCACTGGGCGGCCACCGCACGATCCGCCCGGCCGGCGTCCAGACAGGCCAGGCCCAGGTTGGTCAGCGCCATCCCGACCCGGGAGTCGTCGGGGCCCAGCACCCGCTCCAGCAGCCGCGCCGCCCGCTCGTGGGACGCCATCGACTCGTCGTAGCGGCCCTGCAGCCGCAGCACGTAGCCGAGCTTGTCCAGCGCCTGCGCGGTGTCCGGGTGGTCGGCGCCGCAGACCCGGGTGAACACCTCGATCACGGTCCGCTGGTGCTCGACGGCCGCGGCGAGCCTTCCGTTGTCCTGCTCGACCATGCCCAGTCCCGCCGTGGCGTGCGCCCAGTCCCGGCCGTCCCGGCGGCCCTGCTCCTCCAGCTGCGCCCGGCCGGCGCGCAGGGCCGCCTCGGCCGGCTCCAGCTGCCCGGCCGCCCACAGCGTGTACCCCAGATCGGTGAGCACCGGTGGGTGCAGGTCGGCCCGGCCGGCCGCGTCCAGCGCGGCCAGGGCCTGCCGGTGCGCGACGATCGCGCCCTCCACGTCGTCGGCGCAGTTGAGCACGTGCCCCAGCCGGTTGTAGGCGTGCGCGAGCGACACGTCGTGCGGCCCGACCAGGCCCGCCAGCATCGCCACCGCATCCTGGTGCAGCCGCAGCGCCTCGGTCAGCCGGCCGGCCGCATCGCACACCTCGCCCAGCTGGCACAGCAGCCGGCCCTCGCGCACCGTCGGCCCGGCGGCCGGCACCCTGGCCAGCCGCAGCGCGGCCTCCAGCACCTGCGTCGCGGCCGGGTAGAGCGCGCGGGCCGCGTACCGGCGGGCGAGCGCGGACAGCGAGTCCACCAGGCGGTCGGGGACCAGGGCCAGGTCCGCCCCGTGCCCGGCCAGCACGACCAGATGCGCGGCCCAGGCCGTCCAACCCGCGTCGTCGCCGCGGGCCGGGGCGTCGCAGAGCGCCGCCGCCGTGGCGAACCGCCCGCGGACCGCCGGGCCGGACAGCCGGCCGCGCACCACGTCCTGCACCAGCCGGTGCACCCGCAGCCGGTCGCCCTCCCGGTCGACCAGCGAGAGTCGCAGCAGCTCACCGACCGCTTCCTGCAGTTCCAGCTCGTCGTCGGCGAGCGGGCGCAGCAGGGCCAGGTCGATCGCGTCCGGGGCCAGGAAGGCCGCCGTCTCCAGTACCGTCGCGGCCAGCTCCGACCGGGCGCGCAGCCGGTCGAAGGCCAGGCCCCAGGTGGTGGTCACGGTCGGGCGCGAGCCGCCGCCGCCGCGCAGCAACAGGTCGGCGCGGCGGCCCCGGAACAGCCGCACGTAGTCCGGGACGGTCATGCCGGTCTGCTCGATGTAGGCACAGGCCTGTTCCAGGGCCAGCGGCAGGTCCCCGACCAGCTCCGCCAACTCGTCGGCGCCGGCCGCGTCCCGGTCCCCGCTGCGGGCGATCGCGAAGGCGACCGACTCCGGGCGGGCCATCGGGGGCAGCGCCAGCGGCCGGGCCAGCCGACGCCACGCCGGATTGGTCGACGTGATGATGACGTCGCCGTGCTGGGCGGCGGGCAGGAACGGCTCCAGCACCCGTGGCTCGGTCGCGTTGTCGAACACGATCACCCAGCCCGGGTTGCGGTCCAGCTCGACCCAGAGCGCGTCCCTCGTGTCCTCCTCGCGCTCGAACTGGGGGACGCCGGCGGCCACCGCCAGGTCCGCCAGCCCGGCGGCGATCCGCGCCGGGTCGTCGGCGCCGACCCACCAGGCGACCCGGCCGGCCCGACGCCGGCGGTAGGCCACCTCCAGCGCCAGCTCGGTCTTGCCGATGCCGGGCAGGCCGGACAGCGCCACCGCGCGCGGCCGGTGCTCGTCGTCGTCCAGCAGCCGATCCACCGCGGCGAGCTGCGTGGTCCGGCCGGTGAACGAGCGGTTGCGCGGTGGCAGGTTGACCGGCGGGCTGAGGCTCACCGCGGCGGCGACCAGCGGCGCCTCCTGGGCCAGCACCGCGGCGTGCACCCGGCGCAGCGGCGGCGCCGGGTCGACCCCGAGCTGGTCGGCGAGCGAGCGCCGGCAGCGCTCGAAGGCGGCCAGCGCGTCAGCCTGCCGGCCGGCCGCGTACAGGGCTGTGACCAGCCGCAACGCCAGCGACTCCCGCAGCGGGTCGCGAGCGGCGAGCTCCTCGAGCAGCGCGACGTCGCCGGCGGCCCGGCCGCGGCGGGCGTGCGCGTCGGCCAGCGTCTCGGCGGCGCCGACCCGCAGCTCCTCCAGCCGGGCCGTCGGGATGGCCAGGAACGGGATGTCGCCGAGCCCGCCGAAGACCCGCGGTCCGACCCACCGGTCCAGCGCACCCTCCAGTACCCGGGCCGCGCCCTCGTCGTCGCCCTTGGCGAGCATCCGCCGCCCGCGGACCACGTCGGCCACGAAGTCCTCGGCGTCCACCGCGACCAGGCGCCGGTCCAGCACGTAGCCGCCGTCGCGGTGCAGGATGGCCTCGCCGCCCAGCGCGCGCCGCAGCCGCGAGATGTAGACGTGCACGGTCGAGGCGCTCGACCCGCCGGCGGCCCGCTCGCCCCAGACGTCCTCGACGATCTGCTCGGCCGACACCGCGTCGCCGTCGCCGACCAGCACCCGGGCCAGCACGGCACGTTGCCGCGGGCCGCCGAGGGACACGTCCTGGCCGTCGAGGGACGCCTCGAACACGCCCAGCACGCGCAGCAGCACCCGGGCGGGCGGCAGATCGCCGACCGCCGACCCGTGGGTGTCGGCGGCGACCGCCGACACCCCGGCCAAAGGTCGGCGGGCGTCCGGCAGGGCACCGTTGCTCATCGCTCGTTCTCCTCCGGCGTCGGAGAATCCTGCTGGAGGTGGATTGACCGTCGCAACCGCCGTCGTCCCAGTAGCCTCGTCTCGTTACACGCTAGGTCGGAAGGCGTAGCGGTGTCACGGTATAACGGGCAGCGTTCTCGGCCATCGGGACGAGTCGACGATCAGGCGAGCAGCACGCCGTCACCCTCCACCGTGATCGGCTTCGTCGGGAGCGGGCTCGGAGCCGGGCCCGCCGTGACCGAGCCGTCGGCGATCGCGAACTTGCTGCCATGGCACGGGCAGTTGATGGTGCCGCCCACGACCTCGGTCACCGCGCAGCCCTGATGGGTGCAGGTCGCGCCGAACGCCGTGAACGTGCCGGCCTCGGGTTGGGTGAGCACCACGCCCTGCGCGGCGAGCACCAGCCCGCCGCCCACCGGAACGTCGGCGGTGCCGGCGAGCCTGGTGCCCGCGGGCGCTGCGGCGCCGGTCGGGGCGGGTGCCGGGGCCGGGCCGGCCGGGCCGTAGGTGGCGCAGCCGCTGAGCACCGCACCGCCGACGAGCCCGCACCCGCCGGCGACGACCGCGCGTCGGGTCGGGCCGGTGCGTGCGGAAAGCGGTTCTGCCATCGTCACTCCTGTGGTGGGGCCGGGATCGGTCAGAAGGTGATGCCGGAGGTGCCGAAGAACCACGCCGCCGACGTCAGCCACAGGGCGACCAGCGCGGTGAACACGGTGCCGCCGAGTGCCGGCAGCGTCCAGCGCGGAGCGTCGTGCCGGTTCAGGATCAGCATCTTGGCGACGAACACACCGTAGAAGAAGCATCCGAACAGCGAGTGCACCAGTACCCGGACCGATCCGGTCTGCAGGCCCAGCGCGTACAGGCAGTGCACCGCCACCGGCACGGTGAGCAGCACCGCGACCCGACCGGACCAGCGGTGCAGCGCGCCGATCCAGGACGGCGCGGAGATCCGCGGGATTCGCCCGTACATGACCATGGCCGAGCCGAGCTGCACCAGCGCGAGCAGGAACGCTCCGGTGGCCAGCCACGCCTTGGCCGCCACGCCGCTGGAGAAGCCGGCCACGTTGATCGCGGTGAACGTCGGTTCGTGCAGCCGGCCGTACACCCCGAGCCCGACGGCGACCGCGGACCCGGCGGCGGCGATCAGCAGGAGCGCGAGCGCGGATCGTGCCGCCCGGTCCCGGCGCCCGCCGGCCGGGGCCGGACCGGCTTCGTGGATGTCCGTCCGGACGGGGGCCATGGCCGGATCGGTGGGCGGGTCGAGCGGGTGGTGCGCGTACACCGGCGGCGGCGGCAGCGACGACGAAGGCGCCGAGGTCGGCAGCTGTTCCGGCTGCGGTCCGGACATCGGGGCGCTCACCGGCCCGGCGCGACGAGGTCGCCGCCGACCACGGTCACGGTGACCGGGGCGCCCGAGAAGGTGATCGAGTTCGGCGCGGCCGGGTCGAACGGAGGCGCCGGCAGCGGCTCCGCCCCGCCGGGAACGCTGGCGTTGCCGGTCACCCGGCCGTTCCCCTCGACGATCCAGCCGATGCGCGCGGCCACACCGTCCACGTTGGCCCGGCCCTCGTACAGCCCGGCCGGGGCCTGCACCGCCTGGGCGGCGTACGGCCACTGCTTCCCGCGCACCGAGACGCTCCCGAGCGCGGCCCCGTCGGTCACGGTGCCGGAGAGGGTGGAGTCCTTGGCTCCGGTGAGGGTGAGCTGGTCACCGACCAGGGTGCCTTCCAGCCAGGCCTCGACCCGCTTGCCGTCGCAGACGTAGCCGACCGCGCGGCCGTTGCTGACCGCGACCGCCACCGTGACCTCGTTGCCGGAGGAGCGCCCGGCGAAGGCCTTCTCGACGACCACCGGCGGTGGTGGTGTGGGTGGCGGCGGTGGGGCGGGCGGCGCGACCGGGGCGACCGCGGCGGTGCTGGGCGTCACCGCGGTCGCCGCGACGGTCTGCTGGGTCGGGCCGGTCACCGAGTTGGCCACGAGCAGCACGGCGCCGAGGGCGGCGACCGCGGCCAGGGTCAACAGGGGTGCGAACTTCTTCATACCGTCCTCGCAATCGAGAGGTGCGCTCCCGCGGGTGCGCGCAGCCACTTCAGCAGTTGATGTCGGTATCGAACGGTGGAACACCAGCTCAGGCGGCGAGATCGGCCCGATCGAGGTACCTGCGCAGCCCGCGCAGGGCGTAGAAGGCGCGGCTGCGGACGGTCCCGACCGGAAGTTGGAGCTCGGCCGCCACGTCCCGGTAGCTGCGGTCCCGCAGCACCGTGCGCAGCAGCACCACCCGGTGCTCGTCGCTGATCCCGGCCAGCGCGTCGACCAGCAGCATCCGCTGCAGAGCGGCGTCGATCGGCGCGTCGGCGGCGGTGCTGTCGGTGTCCTCCGGATCGGTTCGGGACAGCTGCGGGCGCGCCGACCTGGCTCGGACCAGGTCGACCACGACGTTGCGGGTGATCGTGGCCAGCCAGGCCAGCAGGGTGGGCCCGGCGTCGGGGTCGAACGAGCCGCACGCCGACCAGGCCCGCAGGAAGACCTCCTGCACCGCATCCTCGGCCGACTCCGGGTCGCCGAGCACGGCGCGGGCCCGCGCGACCAGCCGGGGCCGGTACTCGCGGTGGACGGCGGCGAAGCCGTCGGGCCGGCACAGGCCGGCACAGGGGCCGGGACAGCCGCTGCGTACCTGGCGGAGGGGGCGGTGGGTCATGGCACGACCATGCCGCCGGCGGCTCCGATGCCCGATCCACCGGTACCCACCGGAACCGGTAATTCGACACAGAGCCCGCGCGGGCCTACCCGTCCAGGCCGAGCAGGCGGAACGCCACGACCGAGCCGGTGCGTCCCTTGACGGTCAGCTCGCCGAGCGACTCCACCGTGGTCGCGGCGGGCAGCCGGGCGCGGGTCGCCTCGCCGATCACCACCTGTCCGGGCGCGGCCACCGACTCCAGCCGGGCCGCGACGTTCACCGCGTCGCCCATCGCGTTGAAGTTGCGCAGCGCCGTGCTGCCGATGTTCCCGACCAGCGCCGGGCCGGTGTTGATCCCCACCCGGAACCGCGGCCAGCCCGGGGTCGCCGCGGCCACCGGCTCGACCGCGGCCTGCAGGGCCAGCGCCGCCCGGGCCGCCCGCAGCGGGTGGTCGGCCTGTCGGGCCGGCGCGTTGAACAGCGCCATCAGCGCGTCACCGACGAACTGCACGACGGTGCCGCCCTCGGCCAGGATCGCGTCGGTGGCCAGCTCGAAGTACCGGTTGAGCATGGCCACGATCTGCTCGGGACTGGACCGCTCGGAGAAGCCGGTGAACCCGCGCAGGTCGGCGAACACCGCCGTGACCTCCACGACAGCGCCGCCGAGCGCGGCCTGCTCCGGGTCGGCGAGCAGCGTCCTGGCCACGTCCGGGGACATGTACTGGTGGAACAGCCCGTCGAGCTGGTGGTAGAGCCGCGCGTTCTCCATGCCCATCGACAGCTGGCTGGCCAGCGACGCGAACAGCGACCGGTCGCGCTCCGAGAAGCCGCCCGGGCGGCGGGACAGCAGCACGCCGGCCGGCAGCTCCTTGACGGTCAACGCGCAGGCCAGCAGGGCGTCGTCGAGCTCGACCGGTCCCATCCCGTTCCCCGGCGCCGTCACGGCCAGCCCGGACTCGGCCCGCCGCACCAACTCGTCGGGCACCACCCAGGTGCTGTCGGTGGACAGCTCGTCGGGGAACCGGAGCCGGCCGTCGGTGATCAGGCCGATCCGCACGCCGTCGCCATCGAAGCCGGCGCCGACGCGGCGGACGGCCCGGCGCAACAGCACCTGCTCGGCCAGCCGCACCCGGGACTCGTGCCCGATGGCCACCAGCACGCCGAGCCGGTCGATCTGTTGCCGCTCACCCTGCAGCGCGCTCGCGGCCCGCCCGAGCACGGCGGTCTGGCCCTCGCTCAGGCCGAACCGGGCGGCCATCCCCGCGGTGATCAGCGCCATCTCGTCGGCGGAGATCTCCCCCGCCTCCTGCCGGCGCACGGCCGAGACCAGCGCCTCCAGCGCGGCCCCGTACTCGGCCCGCACCGCCTGCACCGTCTGCTCGGTGCCGATCCCGTCGAACAGCCCGCTGGTGGCGCCCTCGCGCTGGTAGGTGACGTAGGCGCTGTAGCCGACGTAGCCGAAGGCCAGCACCATCAGCAGGTGCCACAGCCACCAGGTGAGCTGCCAGCTGCCCGCCAGCATCACCGCGACCATGGATTCGGCCAGCAGCATGCTCGCGGTGACCAGCGACAGCAGCATCACCGAACGCCGGCGCCGGTAGACCAGGTAGAACCGGATGGCGGCGAACAGGTAGAGCAGCACGGCCAGCGTCGCCACGACGATCAGTGGCCCGCTCAGCCGCTCGGCCAGGGTCGGGTCGGCCAGCGGCGGCAGCCCGGCCAGCGAGACCACCCCCCACACCGCGGTCAGCGCGTACAGCGCCCCGGGCAGCCAGCCCGCGGCGCGCAGCACGGCGGCCGCCCTGGCCGGCGGGAAGTCCAGCGCAGCGGCCGCGGTGAACAGCGCGGCCAGGGCCAGCCCGACCGGGGTGGCCAGCGCGAACCCGCCGTTGCGGCTGCTGATCACCACGCCGGGGGTGGCCACCGCGTGCAGCCCGAAGAACAGCGCGGCGGCCAGGAATCCCATCCCGATCAGGACCAGCCGGGCGTCGTCGTGGCGGCGGGCGGCCCGGTCGACCAGCACGGCCAGCACCACGTTGCCCACCGCAACCAGGAAGACCAGCCAGAAGTGGCTCGGGTGGTGCTCCCAGCGCACATCGGCGGCCGGCACCGCGAGCAGCAGCCACAGCCCGGCCAGCGGCAGCAGCAGGTGGAACGCCCACACCGCCAGCCGCACCGGCACCCCGCGCGCCTCCCGGGGGGCGGCGACCCGCTCGGCGCTCATCCGCCGGCCCGGCGGCGCAGGCCGTCGATGTCCAGCACGGTCATCGTGCGCCGGCCGGTGGTCAGGTAGCCGCGGGAGCGCAACACCCGCAGCGCCTTGGCCACCGCCTCCCGGGAGGCGCCGACCCAGCCGGCCAGCTCGTCCTGCGACAGCGCCACCGAGATCCGCACGCCGTGCTCGTCCGGCTCGCCGAACCGGTCGGCCAGCTCGACCAGCCGTCGTGCCACCCGGGCCGGGATGTCGTAGGCGGCGAACTCGGCCCGCTTGCGATCGGAATCCCGCAGCTTGGCGGTGATCATCTGCAGCAGCGCCAGGGCGGCCGGGCCGTGCTGGCGCAGGAAATCCGTGAACGCGGCGATCGGCACCACCAGCGCCAGCACCGGTTCCAGAGCGGACACCGAGGCGCTGCGCGGCTCCCCGTCCACCGCGGACAGCTCGCCGAGCAGCGCGCCGGGGCCGCGGACCGCGAGCACGATCTCCTCGCCCTGCTCGGTCAGCGAGAAGATCTTGACCCGACCGGAGACCACGATCACCACCGTCGAGCAGCTCTCGCCCTCCAGGAACAGCGACGCGCCCGCGGGCCACCGCCGCTGCCGGCCGCGTTGGGTCAGCGCCGACCGGTCACCCGGATCGAGCCGGGCCATGAACTCGTCGGACTCGGCGTCCGCCATCAACTGCCTTCCGTGGTGCCGCCCCCCTGGTGCGGCGCTGATTCTAGGGAGTCCCGGATGGGCGGACGCCGAACCGACTGCCCGAGTTCGGTCTCTTTTTCACCGGTTTCGCCCTCGTAGTCGGCGTCGGTCTCTTTTTACACAGTCGGACCGGCCTATGGACAGTGAACGGCTGCCGCTCCCGGCGGACGCTGTTCGCGGAGGTACAGACGCCATGAGCAGCAACGCCAACAGCCACATCGAGCTCGTCGGATGCCCGCAGTGCGCGGCGACCGCGGAGATCGTGGACCGCTTCGACCTGCCCAGCACCGGCGGCGCAGTGCAGCACGTGACGGTGCAGTGCGTGTTCCGGCACCGCTTCACGATGTCCGCCGACCACCTGACCGCCCCCGCCGCCACCGCGGCGATGACCGGGACGGAGCCGGGCCGATGAGCGAGCTCAGCTATCGCGACCGGGCGATCCTGCGGGCGGTGGCCGGTGGCGGCGCCCAGCTGAGCGTCAGCTCCGAGCCCGACCTCTTCGTCGACGGGCGCTGCTGCAGCGACCAGATCGCGGCGCGCCGGCTCGCGCACGCCGGACTGATCATCGCCACCGCGCCGGCCCGGACCGGGCAGCGCGTGCCCGCGGAGCTGTCCCCCGCCGGCGAGCAGGAGCTGCTGGCCAGCTGACCGGATCGGCTCACCGCTCCCCCGATGATCTCCGGCCGCCCGCGTCCGTGCCCACCCCGGACGCGGGACGGGCCGGATCCAACCCCCGTGCGCCGCCCGGTCGGACCTGTCTCCCCGGCCGAGCGCCAATCATGCCCGCGCCCCGCGTCGGGTGGATGGCGCCGCCGTCCAGCCGCGTTGGGCCTCATGAGCCATTGACCCCGCGCGCCGCGCGGAGGAGGCCGGGCTCAGGAGGGCCGCGCTCAGGAGGGCGCCGGCCCCGGGGTGTCACCGGTCGGGGCGACGATGGCCGCGCTCGCCACGCCCGGGTCGACGGCGCCGCCGGCGGGGTCGTCGGGCCCGACCCCGGCTCCCCG
The DNA here is from genome assembly GCA_035557575.1 of Pseudonocardia sp. GTDB lineage: Bacteria > Actinomycetota > Actinomycetes > Mycobacteriales > Pseudonocardiaceae > Pseudonocardia. The sequence continues at coordinate 27,915 of DATMDS010000040.1, forward strand.
CAGCGGCGCGGCGGCCGAGGCCACCCCTCCGCCACCGGCTCCCTCCTCGGTCCCGCCGCCGTCGACGGCCGCGGGTTCGGCCGCTGGCCCGACATCGTCGGAGCCGCTGTCCGCACCGTCCCCGTCGCCCGCGCCGGGTGCCTGCTCGTTGGAATCGCCGTTGCCGCCGTTGCCGCCGTTGCCGCCGTTGCCGGCATCGCCGTTCAGGTCGGCGTTCCCACCCTCGGGCGCCGACTCCTGGTCCACAGCCGGCGGTGGCGGCTCGGTGGTGGCGTCGGATGCCGCCGCGGTGGTGCTGGTCGGCTGCGGCGGCGTCGTCGCGGGCGGCGGCGCCACCGGAGCCGGGGGTGGTGCGGGCGCCCGGCGCCGTGGGCGGTCGGCCTCCGCGGTCGGGGGCGGCGCCTCGGTGGGGGCCGGCGGGCCGGTCACCTCGACCGCGGTTGCGGCCGGCGCCACCCCGGTGATCGCGGTGGTCGGGGGCGTCGAGGCGTCGGCCTCGCGATTCGCTCCGATCCGGGTGGCGCCGAGCGCCACGGCCCCGCCCAGCAGCACCAGCACGAGCACCCCGGCCACCAGTCCGAGGACCGTCCGGCGCCTGCTGGGCGCACGCTCCTCGCCCGCCGTGAACGGACGCGCCTGCTTCGGCGGCCGTGCGATCGACGGGACCGGGGCGGCGCCGGCCAGCCGCATGCTCGGGTGCGGCGGGTCCTCGGGCGGGCCCGAAGCGGTCGCGGACAGTGGCTCGGCCGCACGGCCGGGACGGTGACGGTGATCGACGGCCGGTCCGTCGGCCCGACCGTGCTGGCGGTCGGCCATCACGGCTGCAGGAGCGGAGGAGCCGACTGCGGCGTCGGCGGCCGCAACGGCCGGCCCGACCCGGCGCCCGCCCGGTGCGGGCAGCTGCCCGACTCCCGCCCGCTCGATCCCCCGGGCCACCAGCGCCGCCCCGGCCGCGATCACCCCCTTCGGATCCGCGTCCACCGCGGGCTGACGACCGAACTCGTCGGAGAGCAGCTGCGTGATCAACGGGATCCGTGACGACCCACCGACCAGCAGCAGCGCGCCCAGACCCTCGTCCGGCACGCCGGCTGCAGCCAGCACCCGCCGCATGGTGGCCACGGTCTGGGCCAGGGCCGGCCGGATCAGCTCCTCGAACTCGGCCCGACCGAGCCGCACCCGGCTGCAGATCCCCGGCAGCAGCACCGGGACCTCGACCTCGGTGTCGTGGGAGAGCGCTTCCTTCGCGGCGGTGCATTCCCGCCGCAGCCCGGCCACCGCGGCCAGCACCTCGGCGTTCCCGGTGTCCAGGGCCTCCCACTGGGCGCCGAGGGCGGCCCGCACGTGCTGGAAGACGACCTCGTCGAGGTCGAGCCCGCCGAGCTGCTCGATGCCGTCGGGCTCGCCGAGCAGCTCGAAGCCGCCGGCCGGGGTCCGGCGCACCACGGCGGCGTCGAACGTCCCGCCGCCGAGGTCGTACACCGCCACCGCCGCGCCCGGCTCGATCCGCTCGGCGTGCGCGTAGCCGATCGCGGCGGCCTGCGGCTCGGCGACGAACGCGGCGCTGCCGAGCCCGTTCTCCGCCAACGCCGTCCGCAGCGACCGCAGCTTGTGCTGCCCCCAGCCCGCCGGGTGCGTGACCGCGATCCGGGAGGCGGGCCCGCCCTCGCGGGCGGCGATGTCCTGCAGCACCCGGGAGAGGAACCGCGCGGTCAGCGTCTCGGCGGTGATCCGGTCGCGGCCGACCAGCATCGGGGTCGGGTCGCCGATGCGGCGCTTGAACTCCCGCACCACCCGGGCCGGGTCGGACAGGGCGCGGCGCTCGGCCACCTCACCGATCTGCAGGGCGCCGTCCGCGCCCAGGTATCCGATGGACGGGACCGAGCGCGCCCGCTGACCGAGCGGCACGATCTCCGCGGGACCGTTCCCCGGGCGGCAGATCGCCGCCGCAGTGAAGGTGGTCCCCAGATCGACCCCCACCTGATACGTCATCGAATTCCTCCCTCGCGGGCGCGTACAGCACGCAGCCACGAGGCGGCACGGCCGCGCCGACGACGACGTTCACCGCAGCGGGACCGGACCGGGGAAATCCCCTATCCGCTCCGCAGCCGCCGTGGGAAGCCCGGTAGCGGCTGGTCAGAGCACCGGAGGCAATCCGGATGGCGAGCGGGCGGCGCGGCCCTAGCGTCGTCCTCACCGGTTGAACCACCGGCGGGCGGCCAGGCCGAAGCGCCGCCGCCACCCATCCCCGAACTCCTGAGGAGACGGACATGCCCAACCCGCTCAGCGACCTGAACGCCTTCATCGCCGACATCAACGACCAGGTCTCGGACATCGACTCGGACTCGGTGCAGGACCTCGCTGCGGCCAACGAGGCCAACGCGGCGCAGGTCGGCAACCAGGCCAACACCCAGGCCGCCGCCAACGACCAGACGACCACCACCGCCACCAACACCGAGGGCGGCGCCGGTGGCGACGGCGGGACCGCGGTCACCGGCGACGGCGGCAGCGCCGACGGCGGTTCCGGCCTCGGCCTCGGCGGCCAGTCCAGCATCGACCTGGACGGCGAGACCAACATCAACTTCGGCGACAGCGACGCCTCCGGCGAGGGTAACGGCGGCGACGGCGGCATCGGCGGCGACAGCGGCGACGCGGACGCCTCCGGTGGCTCCGGTGGCGACGCCTCGTCCGAGGTCGAGGTGGAGGCCGAGCTGGAGAACGAGCAGGAGTCCGACCAGGACCTCGACCAGGTCTCGGACCAGGACAACGTGAACGACCAGGAGGCCGACGACAACGACGACTTCGACGTCGACCTGAGCACGATTCTCAACTGACCCACCGCACCTGACCATCCGCGGCCCCGCCCCGCTCCGGGGCGGGGCCGCTCTCTGCCTGGGAGGCGGACCCGTGCTGGCCCTTTCCGAGATCATGGACTTCCTGCTGGCCCTGATGCGTGACGAGAACGCCCGCGCGGCGTTCGAGCAGGACCCGCAGGGCACGCTCGCCCGCGCCGGCCTGGAGGGCGTCACCGCGCAGGACGTCAGCGACGCGCGGCTGCTGCTCGCCGACTCCGGCGCCGTGCGCTCCGAAGACAGCGACAGCGGGTACCACGGCGGCGCCGCCACCGGGGACGGCGCCGACCCGGTGCAGCAGATCAGCTACACCACCCAGCACTACCACGTGGAGCAGAGCGCCTCGTCCGACGGTGGCGGCGCCCAGCCGGACCCGGGGTTCTCGCAGAACAGCACCCAGCAGCTGAGCATCGACGACCGCGACTCGTTCTTCTTCCAGACCTTCACCTCCGACGACGACGTCACCATCATCGACGACTCGTTCAACACGATCGACAACAGCAGCACCGACGTGGCCCTGACCAACATCGAGGCCACCAACTCGTTCAACGAGGGCTCGTTCACCAGCGACGACGACGTGGTCGCGATCGACGCGGACAACTCGTTCAACTCGAGCGACGACGACGTCGTCACCGCCATCCAGGACAACGACACGGTCAACCAGGACACCGACGTGCTGGTCGCGGAGAACTCGTTCAACGAGACCGAAGCACCGGATGCCCCGCTGGCGGCGGTGTCGCCGCCGTCCCAGTTGCCGCCCGCCGAGCCGGCCCCGGCCCCCGAGGACACGGCCCCCGAGGACACGGCCCCCGAGGACACGGCCGCCGACGATGCGGCCCCCGAGGAACCGCCTGCCGAGGAACCGGCGCTCGACGACCCGCCCATCGACGACGACCCGGCCGACGACGCGGCCGACCCGGCCGAGGGCGACGGGCCCGACGTCGGACCGGTCTGACCAGGCATCAGGGAGCAGCTGTGAACCGCAACGAACCGCTGGCCGTGGTCGACGCCGCGCTGGCCGTCGTCGCCCGCTACGAACGCCCCGACCTGGACGAGCGGCTGCGCCAGGCCCGGGCCCGGCTCGTCGACGACCGGGTCCGGGTGCTGGTGGTCGGCGAGTTCAAGCAGGGCAAGAGCCTGCTGGTCAACGGGTTGGTCGGGGCCCCGGTCTGCCCCACGTTCGACGACGTCGCCACTGCGGTGCCCACCAGGGTGCGGCACGCCGAGACGGTGTCGGTGGCGCTGGTCCGGGACCTCGACCCGGGCGGAGACCCGGCCGCGCGGCGCACCGAACGGATCGAGATCGCGGCCGCCGAGCTGGCCGAGCACGTCTGCGAGCAGGGCAACCCCGGCAATCGGGAGGGCTGGAGCCACGCCGAGGTGGGGGTGCCGCGCCCGGTGCTGGCCGGCGGGTTGGAACTGGTGGACACACCGGGAGTCGGCGGGCTGCAGTCGGTGCACGGTGCGGCCACGCTGGCCGCGCTGCCCGGGGCCGACGCGGTGCTGCTGGTCTCCGACGCCGCGCAGGAGTACACCGCCCCCGAGCTGGACTTCCTGCAGCACGCGGCGTCGGTATGCCCGAACGTCGCGTGCGTGCTCACCAAGATCGACCTGTACCCGGAGTGGCGACGGATCGTCGAGCTCGACCGCGGGCACCTGGCCACGGCCGGGATCCGCGGTGAGGTGTTCCCGGTGTCCTCGGCGCTGCGCTGGCAGGCCGTGCTGGACGGCGACGCCGAGCTGAACACCGAGTCGGGCTTCCCGGAGCTGCTCAGCTACCTGCGCCGACGGGTCCTCGGCCAGTCCGATCGGCTGGCGCGGCGCGGCGTGGTGCATGACGTGCTGGCCGTGACCGACCAGCTCGGCGGGAAGCTGCGCACGGAGCAGGCCGCGCAGCAGAACCCGCAGGAGGCCCAGCAGCTGCTCGCCGCGCTCACCGCGGCCCAGGAACGAGCGGTGGCGCTGCGCGAGCGCTCGGCGCGCTGGCAGCAGACCCTCAACGACGGCGTGGCCGATCTCAACGCCGACATCGACTACGACCTGCGGGACCGAATGCGCGAGATCAGCCGGATGGCCGAGGAGGAGCTGCTCGGCGGGGGTGACCCGGCGAAGGTCTGGGACCAGTTCACCGCGTGGGTGCAGCAGGAGGTCGCGGGAGCGGCGTCGGCCAACTTCATCTGGGCCACCCAGCGGGTCCGCTGGCTGGCCCAGCAGGTGGCCGAGCACTTCGCCGGCGACCGTGACCAGCTGCTGCCGGCACTGCGCAACGACCCGTCCGACGCGCTGCGCTCGGTGCGCGGTATGGCCGCCCCGGACGACAGCAGCTCGGGCCTGGCCAACAAGGCGCTGACCGGCCTGCGCGGCGGCTACATGGGCATGCTGATGTTCGGGATGATCGGCACCTTCGTGGGCTTCGCCTCGCTGATCAACCCGCTGGGCATCGGGGCCGCGGTGGTGATGGGTGGCAAGACCATCGGCGACGAGCGCAAGCGGCTGGTCAGCAAGCGGCAGAACGAGGCCAAGGTCGCGGTGCGCCGCTACGTCGACGACGTCACGTTCCAGGTGGCCAAGGACTCCCGCGACCGGTTGCGCGCCGTGCAGCGCGACCTGCGGGACCACTTCACCGCGCAGGCCGAGCAGATGAAGCGCTCGCTGCAGGAGTCCCAGCAGGCCGCGGAGCGCGCGGTGAAGGCCTCGCGCAGCGAGCGGGAGGCCCGGCTGGCCGAGATCACCACGGCGCTGCAGCAGCTGGAGGTGGTGCGTCGGCAGGCGCGGGCGCTGCTGCCGCAGCCCGCCGCCCCGGCTGCCGCCGGGCCGCAACAGGTGGTGCGGGCGGGATGACCGCGACGACCGGACAGCTCAGCGCGGCCGCCCGCCGGGTGCTGTCGCTGGCCATCGACGCGCACCGCGACCAACCGGCGACGGCGGGCTGGCTGCACGGGCAGCTGCTGCGGCTGGACGAGCCGCTGCGGGTGGCCATCGCCGGCAAGGTGAAGGCGGGCAAGTCGACCTTGCTGAACGCGCTGGTCGGTGAGCAGGTGGCCCCGACCGACGCCGGCGAGTGCACCCGCGTGGTGACCTGGTACGCCGACGGGCACACCCCGCGGATCACCCTGCACCCCACCGAAGGTGAGCCCAGCCCGCTGCCCGTGCGCAGGCGGGACGGGGCGCTGGTGATCGACCTGGCCGGCACGCCCGCCGAGCGGGTCGACCGGCTCATGGTGCACTGGCCGTCGCAGAACCTGCGCGCCACCACCTTGATCGACACGCCGGGCATCGCGTCGGTGACGGCCGAGAACTCGCGGCGCACCCTGAGGTTCTTCGGCGCCGCACCCGACCTGGACGAGGACACCCCCACCGAGGCGGACGCGGTGGTGTATTTGATGCGGCACCTGCACGCGGCCGACGCCGAGTTCCTCTCCTCGTTCGCCGACCGCGGCGTGGCCCGGGCCACCGCGATCAACACGATCGCGGTGCTCTCGCGGGCCGACGAGATCGGCGGCGGCCGGGTGGATGCGATGTTCGCCGCCCGCGGTATTGCCCAGCGCTACCGCGTCGATCCGGCGGTGCGTGGGCTCTGCCAGAACGTGGTGGCGGTCGCCGGGCTGATCGCCGAGACCGGCCGGACCCTGCGCCAGCAGGAGTTCGCGGCGCTGGCCACACTGGCCAGCGCGCCGAGGGCCGAGCTGGAGGCCGAGCTGCGCTCCGTCGACCGGTTCCTGGCCGCGCACGCCGGCGGCGCCCGCCGCGACCCGGCCGCGGGTGACGCGGCGCCGGGCGTCGACACGGCCACCCGCCGCCGGCTGCTGGCCCGCTTCGGGATCTTCGGGATCCGGCTGTCCACCAGCCTCATCCGGCAGGGTGCGGGCAGCCCGGCGGCGCTGTCCGCCGAGCTGGTGGCGCGCAGCGGGCTGGGCGAGCTGCAGCGCGTGCTGCACACCCAGTTCGGCCAGCGCCGCGACCTGCTCAAGGCGCGCTCGGCGCTGCTCGCGGCGGACAGCGTGCTGCGCACCAGCGGCCGGGCCGGCGCGCTGCTGGGGGAGATCGAGCGCGTCCTCGCCGGCGCCCACGAGCTGGCCGAGCTGCGGATGCTCGCGGCGCTGCGGGCCGGCCCGGTCGGGTTGCCGCGGGAGGCCCTCGCCGAGGCGGAGCGGCTGCTCGGCGACGCCGGGGCGGCGGCCACCGACCGGCTCGGGCTGCCCGCGGACGCGGCTGCCCCCGAGCTGCGGGACGCGGCGTTCGCGGCTCACGGCCGGTGGCAGCAGCATGCCACGAACCCGCTGTTCGGCCGGGCCACCGCCGAGGTGTGCCGGGTCGTGATTCGCAGCTGCGAGGGCATCCTGGACGACCTGCACCGCGCGGAACCGGCCCGGCCGGGGCGGTGACCTGAGCCGGCGCACTGTGTGCCGGATGCGTGGCTGCAGCGTGTCTGCGTACATACTGCGCTGGCCCCGGCTCGGTCAGCATGGCTTCACGCCACAGTCAGGGGAGCCATCATGATCACCCGATTCTCGACCGACGAGCGGTCGACCGGCGGGCCGTCAGCGGACCCGGCCAGCATGGGCGAGCGGGCCGAGCAGGCCTGGCGCGAGGGCGATGCGGTCGCGGCGATGGCCGCGGCCGACCGGGTACTGGCCACCGGACACGACCCGGAGGCCCGCGCGGCCGGGGTGGCCGCCGCGGCGGCGGCCGCCGACGGCGCGCTGCGGGACGCGGCCGAGCGGTGGCGCGGGGTCGCGGCGACCGTGGACGGCACTTCCGCGGTGTGGGCAGCCGGGCGGGCCGCCCTGGCGGCTGCGGTGGCCGGTGACGTCACGGCGGCCGCCGCCGATCTGGAGAAGGCCAGGGCGAACGCGCCCGAGCCTGCTCCCCGGGGGCTGGCCGTGCTGCTGGACGGGGTGAGCGCCCTGGTCGACGCGCTGCGCGGCCATCTCGACCCGGCTGGCCGGCAGCTGGCCGGGCTGGCCGCCACCACCGTCCCGGCCGACCCGCTGGCGTCGGACCGCTGGGACGAGCTGGCGGTCACCGTGGTCGCCGCGGCCGGCGACGACCAGGCCGCCCAGCTGGTGCTGGGCGGGGTGCTCGGTCGGCCGACCAGCCGCCACCAGCTGCTCGGCGCCTGGCTGCGGCTGCGGACCGGCCACCTTCCCGAGGCCAGGGAGGCGCTGACCGAGGCCGCCCGCATGCCGGTGCTGCGGCGCAACGCCGTGCTCGGCGCCGCCGTGACGGTCGGCCTGGCGCGCCGCTCCGGCAACGAGCACACGCTGGCCTCGACCTGGCAGCGGGTGGCCGCGGTGGTGGCCGGCGCCGACGTGGAGCTGTTCCTGCTGGACGCCTGGGGTGAGCTGGCCATCGGCGCGCAGCGGGTGGCCCCGGCCGAGTGCGACCGCATCGTCGAGGCCATGCACGCCGCCGTGCGCCGCGCCGGTTCGCCGTGGTGGGCGGTGGCCACCGAGCACCGCTGGCGGCTGGAGCGGGCGATCCTGGCCGAGGACGCGGCCGGTGCCGCCGCGGCGGGCACCGAGCTGGCCGCGCTGGCCGGCCGGCACCCGGCGATCGCCGCGTTCGTCGCGGCCGCCTCGAGTTGGGCGGCCGTGCTCACCGGCCGGGTGGACACCACCGCGGTGGCCGCGGCGATCACCGCGCTGGCCGCCGCCGGCCGGCGCTGGGAGGCCGCGGCGCTCTGCCGGGCGGCGGCCGCCCGGACCGTCGATCCGGCCGCGGCGCGGACCCTGCTCGGTGCCGGCCGCGCGCTGCGCGCCGCGTCCGCCCCCGGGCGCAGCGCGGGCGAGCTGTCCGAGCGGGAGCGGGAGGTCGGCGCCCTGGTCATCGACGGTCTCACGCACAAGGAGATCGGGGCCCGGCTCTACATCTCGCCGAAGACCGTCGAGCAACACGTCGCCCGGCTGCGCCAGAAGCTCGCCGCCTCCAACCGCGCCGCGCTGGTCGCCGCGCTGCGAGCGCACCTCGACGCGGCCTGACCGCCGGCCCGCTGCCGCTACCAGTGGTCCTCGTCCCGGTGGCCCTCGTCGCGGTGGCCCTCGTCGCGGTGGCGCAGCGCGGCCATCCGCCGCCAGGCCCAGCTGGCCGGCACGTGCCGGCCGGTCAGGACGTACTCGCGGGTGGCGTCGACGACCAACGTCATGCCCAGCGCCCGGCGCGCCCCCGCCTCACCGCACAGCAGCAGCTCGTCGTCGCAGTCCAGCACGAAGTCGTCGGCCGGCCCGGGCACGCACTCCCCGTCCCGCAGCACCATCAGCGCCACCACCGGCAGCTCCTCGTCGCGGTCGTCCGGATCGCGCAGCAGGTCGCCCAGCCGGGCCTGCCCGGAGGCCAACCACGCCATCAGTGTCGGAGTCTCCTCCGCGACGAACCGGATCTTCCACAGCAGCGGCAGCTCCTGACCGCAGTGGTCGACCATCCGGTCGAGCATGCCGGCGGCCCAGCGGTCCCCGAGGGCCGGGACCTCCTGCAGGAAGCGCCACAGCAGCGGGGTGGCCAGCTGCGCGAAAACCTCGTGCGCCACCACCTCGGTGGGCACCAGCAGCGCGTCCACCTCCATCACCGCGAACAGTGACTCGCTCGTCGGCCGGTTCTGCCGGGCGGCCACCCACAGGTCCGGGTTGACCCGGCGGGCGGCCGCGATCAGCGACAGGTTGCTGGTGTCGTTGTCGGTGCCGGCCACGAATCCGACGGCTTCGGCCACTCCGGCCCGCTTCATCACCGCCGGCTCGAAACCGTCGCCGACGACCACGCCCTCCACGTCGGGCAGCGGCTTCGGTTCCACGATGGTGACGTCGAGCCCCTCCGCGCGCAGGTCCTCGGTGAGGTGCCGGCCGAAGCGCCCGTAGCCGCACATCACCCAGCGGCCCTCGGCCGGCGGGCTGCCGCGGGACGGCAGCGGTGCCCCCGGGCCGCTCTCCAGCCACATCATGAGCTGGTAGGTGGCCGGGGCCCGCAGCGCGATCCGCAGGTGGTCGCCGAAGCGGTCGAACGGGTCGACCACGGTCGGGCTGCCGAAGGCCTGCATCCGGCTCCCGATCGACTGCGAGATGGTGCGCGCGATCACCGGCAGCTCGGGGCGCAGCAGCGCAGCGGTCATGGTGACCGCCAGGTTGGCCTCGTCGTCGTTGGTCAGGGCCAGCACGCCGTCGCACTGCGGGTTGGCCAGCCCGGCCACGCCGAGGTGCCCGGGGTTGTGCGCGTCGGCGGCCAGCGCCGGCACGTCGGCGTGGTAGGAGGCCAGGTCGAGCGCGTCGATGCGGTCGGGGTCGGCGTCGATGACCACGAACCGGCGGCCCATGGCGTCGAACGAGCGGGCGAGCAGCTCACCGGTCCGCCCGTAGCCGACGAGCAGCAGGAACGGCTCCCGCATCCGGGCCACCCGGTGCGAGAACTGCTGCAGGGCCCGGGCCTGGCGGAACGCCCGGCCCTGGAACAGCGCGAGCAGCGAGCCGATGGCGTACGCCCAGCCGATCACGGTCAGGTAGATCGAGATCGTCACCCACAGCCGCTGCTCCTGGGTGAACGGGTAGGGCAGCTCGCCGAAGCCGATGGTCGAGGCGGTGTAGCTCATGAAGTAGAACGCGTCGAAGAACCCCAGCCGGTGCGGGTTGCCCTCGCCATCCTGGCCGGGAATCAGGGTCAGGCCCAGCACGCTCACCGCGAAGATGGTGATCAGCACGATCAGCGGCGCCCGCATCCGACGCAGGATCAGGAAGATCGTGGCCGAGGCCTGCACCGAGGACACCAGGGGGATCCAGCGTTGCATGCGCCGGGGCAGCTCATCGTCGTCCTGCAGGAACCGGAACCAGAACGCGAGCAGCGGATTGCCCACGGCGCGCTCCCCTCAGCGGCGGTGGTAGGAGACGGTCTCGACCACCAGCAGCACCACCGACACCACGTTCGCGAACAGCGCGCCGCCGGACAGCGACACCACGCTCGCGGTCGCCGCCGGGGTCAGCCCCTCCTGGGACAGGCCGTCGGCGAACGTCCAGAACAGCGCCGCGGAGATGAGCTGCAGGTCGGCGACCAGGCTGGTGGCCAGGTGCACGGCCCCGATCTGGGTGCGGTCGCCGAACTTGAGCACGGTGGCGATCAGGCTGACGACGATCGCCGCGAACAGCTCGTAGACGTTGTGCAGCGCCGGGTTGGCGATGTCGCCGAGGAAGAAGCCGAAGTTCAGGGTCGCCGCGAGCAACACGAAGAACCCGAAGACGACCTTTTCGAGGTTCATCCCGCCTCCCAGCCGGGCCGGCCGATCAGCCGGCACATACCGTCGGCGATCACGCTAGCCCCGGCGCGGGCATCCCGCGCGGAATGTCAGCCCATCAACCGCGCGGCGTGGTCGGGCACGCTGCGGAACATCTCCCGCGGTGGGCGCTGGTAGCCGCGCTGCGGTGGCCGCTCGGGAAGCTTGAGCTTCGGGCGTTGCACCGGCTGCCAGGGCACCGCCGACAGCAGGTGGGCGATCATGTTCAGTCGGGCCCGCCGCTTGTCCTCGGACTCCACCACCAGCCAGGGCGCCTCGGGGATGTCGGTGGCGGCGAACATCTCGTCCTTGGCCTGCGAGTAGTCCTCCCAACGGGTCAGCGACTCGAGGTCCATCGGGGAGAGCTTCCAGCGCCGCATCGGGTCCTTGAGCCGCGAGCGGAAGCGGCGCTCCTGCTCGGCGTCGCTGACCGAGAACCAGTACTTGAGCAGCAACAGCCCGTCCTCCACCAGCAGCCGCTCGAAGATCGGGCACTGGCGCAGGAACAGCTGCTGCTGCTCGGGGGTCGCGAAACCCATCACCCGCTCCACGCCGGCCCGGTTGTACCAGCTGCGGTCGAACAGCACGATCTCGCCGGCCGCGGGCAGGTGCTCGATGTAGCGCTGGAAGTACCACTGGGTGCGCTGGCGCTCGGTCGGCGCCGGCAGCGCCACGATCCGGCAGACCCGGGGGTTGAGGTACTCCATGACCCGCTGGATGGCCCCGCCCTTGCCGGCCGCGTCCCGCCCCTCGAACACCACCACGAGCCGCGCCCCGCTGGCCCGCACCCACTCCTGCATCTCGACCAGCTCGCCCTGCAGCCGCAGCAGCTCGGCCTCGTAGGCCTCCTTGGGCACCCGCTCGACGCGCTCGGACCTGGTCGCCTGCTGAGCCCGCCCGTTGGTGGACGACTTGGACTTCGCTGCCATGGGCACATCCTGCTCGTAGCGGGACGACCGTGCCAGAGCTGCGCTTCCCGACGTGCTACTGCGGACCGGGCTGGTTGAAGATCACAGTGACCTGCTGGAACCCCATCGACGTGGCCAGTCCCGTCAGCATGCTGCGGGTGCTCTGCTCGGCGCGCGCCGGCAGGTCGCTGGTCGCGGCCGCGGCGTCGAGCTTCTTCCCGGCCACCACGTACAGCTCCTGGTCGGTGCGCGGGGCCTGGTCGAACACCCCGGTCACCCGTTCGACGATCCCGCGCTCATGGCCGACCACCCGGCTCTGTGCCGGATCGACGACGGCCGGCGCCAGTACCGGCGCGGGCAGCGAGATGGTCACCGCAAGCCGGTCCGGCGACACCGCGACGTGCCGGGCGTCGATGCCCGAGAAGTCGACGACCCCGTCGACGTGCCCGGTGGCGAAGAAGGTGGTGCGCTCCCCGCTGATGATCGACGGCACGTTCGGGGTGTCCTTCTCCAGGTCGACGAGCACCTGGAAGGTGCCGGTCGCCGCGTGGAACTCCGCGACGTCGCGCATGGCGGTGAGCAGTGGCGCCGGGCTGTGGTCCACGGTCTGCTGCTCGAACGGGTTGCTCCAGCCCGGTACCGCGGCCACCTGCGCCCCCAGGGGCACCAGCGCGGCCACCGCCGCAAGACAGGCGAGCACCTTCATCCAGCGACGTCGGGGCGGTTCGCCGATCACGGAATGGCGAGTGGGGAGCGGGTGCTGTCGTCGCGTCAACCGAATCATGGTCACGCCTCCTTGATCACAGTCCCCCCCACATCACCTAGCGAGCAGGTTGCAGTCCTCCGACTCCGTGTGCATCAACGGTGAACCACCGGGAGAGGTTCCGCCAGGTTGCGGAAGTCGTTCTCACCGGATGCCACCGGTTTCACCACTCGAGATTACGGGCTGTTGGTCGGAACCGAAACTTGGAGCCCGGTTGGGTGAATGTGTCACGTTCGGGATCACCGGGTACCGTTCCGCATGGCCAACTGCACGCTCGCCCGGTTCGGCCTCCGCCATGGCTGACGACGGCGTTCTGGCGCTCGCCGCGGTCGGGTTGGCGCTGGTCGTGGCCAGTGGTTCGGTCGGCTTCGAGTCCGATGCCGACGCCGCGCCGGCGTCGACGGTGCTGGCCACCCAGGTCGGGCTGGACGTGAGCCTGAACCGGGTGCAGGTGCTCTCCGTGCCCGCAGATGAAGGCTTCTGGGTGAACAGTGATCACGGACGGCTGTGGGTCCAGATCGACACCTCCCGGGAGTCGCCCTACACGGTGGCGGAGGGGGACCTGGTCAGTCTCAGCGGGCGGGTCGTCGCGCACGACCCGAGCTTCCCCGGCCAGGTCGGGGTGAACGGCGGCGAGGGCGCCGGCGACCTCGTCGCGCAAGGAGCGCACATCACGATCCCGGTGAACGGGCTGGCGTTCAACAGCTGAGCCCGCGGGCCCGGGCCCCGACCGCTTCAGCGGCCGGGCCCGTACCCGTCGGCGTCGACGACGTGCACCGCGGCCTCCTCGGCGGAGGCGCCGGCTCCGTCGATCCCGATGTCGATCGCGTACAGCTCCTCGTCGCTGTCCGCGGCGCCGCCCATGTCCTCCGCGACCAACCTGCCGGAGCGGCGGGCTCCTACCTCGTCGTCGAGCAGCTCCCCGTCGGAGTCGGAGCTGTCGCCGAGGTCGTCCCCGACATCCGGGTCGCCGTCGCCCAGCTCGCGCGCCAGCCTCCCGTCCAGGCTCTCCCCGGTCGCCTCCTCGCGCGCGGTGGTCCCCCAGCCGGCGCCGACCCAGGGCCGCTCGGCGGGCGAGTAGCCCTCGTCCAGCCGGTCGGCCAGCCCGCGGTCGTCCAGCGTGTCGTCGGAGTCCAGCTGGTTCGATTCGTGGTCGAACTCGTCCCCGCCGCCGCTCGTCTCGCTCATGGGGCGACCGTACCGCTCACCCCGTACAGCAGAGCGGCTCCGGTCGGTCCGCGGCCGGGACGTCGGCGGCGGGTTCGGCGGCCCGGGCTGCGGGCTGTCGCAACGCGACCGCGGCAACGGCGGCGACCAGCGCCGCGACGACGGCGGCCACGCCCGCGGTGAGCTGCAGCCCGACGACGAACGACTCCTTGGCCACCGCCAGCAGCGCGGACCCGGTCGCCGCCGGCAACTGACCGGCGATGTCCACCGCCGCGCCGAGGGTGTCCTTGGCCGCCGCGGCCGCGTCCGCCGGGATGCCGGCGGGCAGTCCGGCCGTGACACCCCCGCGGTAGATGGCCACCCCGATGCTGCCCAGCGTCGCGATGCCCAGCGCGCCGCCCAGCTCGGCCGCGGTCTCCGAGACCCCGGACGCGGCCCCGGCCTTCTCCTCGGGCGCCGCGCCGACCACCATCTCGGTGGTCAGCCCGAACACCGGCCCCAGCCCGAGCGAGATCACCACCGACGCGACGACCAGCACGAACAGGCCGTTGTCGGCCTGCACCTGGGTCAGCATGGCCAGCCCGACCGCGGACGCGACCAGTCCGCCGGCCACGACGGTGGCCGGCCGGATCGTGGACAGCACGCGCGGCGCCAGCTGCGAGCCGACGACGAAGCCGACCGCGCCCGGCACCGACCAGAGCCCGGCCTGCAGCGGTGTCTGCCCGAGCACCAGCTGCAGGTACTGAGCGATGTAGAGCACGTACCCGACCATCACGAAGATGGCGACGAAGTTGACCAGCAGCGCCACGTTGAAGGCGCGGATCCGGAAGAGCCCGACGTCGATCATCGGGTCGCTCAACCGTCGCTGCCGGCGCACCCACGCCAGCCCGACCACGACGCCGGCCGCGATGACCAGGACGGACCCGAAGGAGACGCCGTCCTGGGCCATCTGCTTGAGTCCGAAGACCATGGCCAGCAGCGCGAGCACCGACATCGCCGCGCTGATCAGGTCCAGCCGGCCCGCGCCCGGGTCCCGGTACTCGGGCAGCACCCGTGGCCCCAGCACCAGCAGGGCGCCCATGACCGGCAGCGCCAGCAGGAACACCGAGCCCCACCAGAACATCTCCAGCAGCAGGCCGCCGAGCACCGGTCCGACCGCGCTCCCCGCCGAGAATGCGCCGATCCACACGCCGACGGCGAAGGTGCGCTGCTTCGGGTCGGGAAACATGTGGAAGATCAGCGACAGGGTCGAAGGGGCGATGGTGGCCCCGGCCAGTCCCAGCAGCGCCCGGCTGGCGATCAGCATCTCGGGCGTGGTGGAGAAGGCGGCCAGCACGGACACCGTGCCGAACGCCGCCGCACCGATCATCAGCAGCCGCCGGCGCCCGATCCGGTCGCCGAGGGTGCCCATCGTGACCAGCGCACCGGCCACCATGAACCCGTACACATCGATGATCCAGAGCAGCTGGCTGCTGCTGGGCCGCAGGTCCGCGGTGATCGCCGGCACCGCCAGGTCCAGCACCGTGAGGTCCATGACGTAGAGCAGGCAGGCCAGCGCGAGCACGCTCAGCCCGATCCATTCCCGGCGGGTGGCCTTGCCGCCCGGCCGGCCGGTCGTCTGCGTGGTCGCGCTCATCGTGCCGGTCCTCATCTCGCTCGGGTCCCCGTGGCGATGTATCGCTCGGGGTCGTTGCGGTGATGACCCCGGCCCGCCCGGAAACTCATCGTTCGGCGGCGGAATCGTCCCGACGGCCGCTGCTCGATCTCAGCGTCCAACCATGGGCCGGATGCCCGAATTCCCGGTTCTCGTGCATCGGCCGCAGATCAGGCGGTGACCAGCGCGAGCACCCGCAGCCCCCCGAGCACGCGGCCCCGCTCGTCGCGCTGCACGATGTCGAGGGCGTGCAGCGTCCCGGGGCAGTCCGGCGACGGCGCGCCGACCTCCAGCTCGGCGGAGCGCGGCTCCGCCGTCGAAGGCAAAGACACCGTGCTCCCGTTGCGGGCGCCGGCGACCACCAGCCGGCCACCCAGCGGTCGCTGGGCCGGCTGGATCGAGTGCGGCCACCCTTCCGGCCCGCGCACCGTCCGCTGGGTGTGCCGGCCGTAGCCGCCGACGACGGTGACCGCCGGGTGCGAGCTCAGCAGCCAGCGCTCACCCGCGTCCAACGCACCGGCGTGCAGCGGCACCAACTCGACCAGGGTCGGCCCGCCGTCCGGCGCGGGCAGCACCAGGAACTCCAGCAACGACCCGCGGAACGACGACGCGGTCAGCAGCAGCTGGCTGCGGTGCCCGCGGTGGACGTCGTCGTCGGTGAGCAGGCCGGCCCGGGCCGCGCCGGCGCCGTCCGTGCCGGTGTGCCAGGCCGCGGCCAGGCAGAGGTGGCCGGCGCCGCCGGGCAGTTGCGACGCGTCGGGGACCCACGGCTGCGGCGCGGCCGGACCGGCAACTCCACAGGTCAGCACGTGCGGGTCGGCGTCATCGCCGGCACCGGAGCCGGGGGCGACGACGTCGGGACCGCCGTGCAGGGTGATGAAGGCCTGGTCCGCAGCGGCCGACCCGACATACGGCGGGAGCAGGTAGGCGTCCACCCGGACGCCGGCGACCGGCTCCGGCAACGGGTTGCTGACCCGGACCTGCACCGTGGTCGGGCGCCCGACCGCGGTCTCGGTCTGGGAGCGGCCGCCGCACAGGAAGATGCTGGTGTTCAGCCAACCGGGCTGCCGGCCCCGGTAGGGCCGGACCCCGCTGTCCGTCGAGGTGGTGAGCCCGTAGTCCCTGCAGAGGTACAGGGAATCGGGCACGGGGGCCTCCGGGCTGTCCCACGTCGTCGGGCCCGTGCATCGTCCTGATCCGACAGCAGGGCGGCCATACGCACATCTGCGTATGGCCGCCCGGTCGTGCCGGTGTTAGCGGCTGGGTAGCGCCTCCGGCTCGTAGCCGACGTTCTGCGCCTGCCACATCCAGCGCGCCTCCTCGAGCACCCCGACCAGCTCGATGAGCAGGTCCTGAGTGACCAGGTCGGTCTTCTCGGTCTCGTCGATGCGCGGGCGCAGGCCGCGCGCCACGCCGTCGAGCGCCTCGAACATGGCGCGGATGACGTCGCGGTCGGCGATCCAGCCGGCATCGAAGCCGGCGACCGCCGAGCTGCTGGCCACGGTGGCGGCCCGCGCGTCCGGCGAGACCCCGATGGCGGCCATTCGCTCGGCGACCTTGTCGCTGTACTCACGTGCCGTGTTGACCAGCTCGTCGAGGTGCAGGTGCACGTCGTGGAACTGGCGCCCGACGAGGTTCCAGTGGGCCTGCTTCGCAACCAGCGACAGGTCCACCAGGTTGACCAGGCTGGCCTGCAGGGCTGCCCCGGTCGCATCACGCTCGGCGGTGCCGAGCGTGCTCGGAATGGGGTTGGCCATGACGATCCTCCTGAGCGGTGGTACTGCTTCGTGGTGGTACCCGTGGGTACCCGCCACCGCTGCAAGGAACCCCGGATGTGGGTCAGGTCTCCGGCGTGAGCTGGCCGACGATCATGCGGTTGATCCGTTCCAGCTCGGCATGCACGTCGGCGCGCAACTCGGTGACGCGGTTGCGCTCGACGCGGATCTCCTCGCTCGTCCGCCCGGCCTCGGCCCTGGCCCGAGCCTTGATCAGCTCGGCCTCGGCCCGGGCCTCGTCGCGCAGCTTGCCGGCCGCTTCGGCCGCCGCGGCCTGCAGCCGCTCGGCCTCGGCCCGCCCGGCGTGGAGCTGCTGGGCCACCTTCTGCTCCCGGTCCTCGAGCTGGGCGACCCGCCGCCGCATGTCGGCGTCGACCTCCCGGAACCGGGCGATCACCACCTGCTCGGACTCGTGCCGGTGCTGCTCGGCCGCGACCCGCGCCTGCTCGACCAGCGCTCTCGCCTCCTGGGAGGCGTTGGCCCGCATCTCCACGGCCTCGGACTCGGCCATCCGCAGCAGCTTCTCCGCGCGCGCCCCGTAGCCGGCCGAGGGAGCCGATTCGGGACCTGGCTGCCCGGACCGCGCCCGCTCGGTGGCCGCGACCCGCTCGGTGAGCTCGTGGATCCGGCGTTCCGCGGCGGCCAGCGCGGCCTGCAGCTCGGCCGCCTGCTGCTGTTGGCCGGTCACGAACCGGTCCACCTCCTGCCGCTCGTACCCGCGCGCGACGGTGGTGAAGTCCGCCGGCGCGGCGGCGGAGTCGGATCCGTCACCGGCACCCGCGGCGGGTTCGCGCTCCTTCCGGTCGTCGGTGAAGCGGCCGAATCGAGCACCCGTCCGGCCGACCTCTGTGCGCCCTGTCCGTGCTGTGCTCATGGGTGCCCCCGCCCGCGGAATCGGGGGGTACGAAAACACGTACCGGGCCGTTGCGGGACCGCCGGTGTGCTTCACACGGTGAACGGCTGTCCGCGAGCGCCGAACGCGGAGCGCCAGGGCCGGGGAGCCCGTCCGCCCCGCGGACCGGGCCGGGGCCGGCAACGACGATCATCTGCCCTGGTAGACCGCCCGCGAGGAGGCCGGATTCGCCACTGTATGTTGTCGCCGCTCCCTGTTAACCGAAGCAAGGCTCCCCCGATCGGTTGTCTCGGCCGCGCCGCAGTGGCGCCACGTAAGGATCCGGCGGCCCGACGGCCCACCGGATGATCGGGCGAGCACCCCGCCACCTTGGAGGCGTCGTGGCCTACGACCTCGGAGTCGACCTCGGGGGCACGTCCGTGGCCGCCGCAACCGCGCACGGCTCCCACGTGCAGTCGCTCCCCCTCGGCGACCGCACGGACGTGGTCCCGACCGTGGTCCACCGCAGCGACGACGGCTCGGTGCGGACCGGGGAGGCCGCGGCCGCGCTGGCGGTCGAGGAGCCGGACCGGATCGCGCGCGAGCTCAAGCGCAGGCTCGGCAGCTCGTCGCCGGTGCGGCTGGCCGGCAGCATCCAGCCGGCCGCCACGCTGCTCGCCGCCGTCCTCACCGACGTGGTCGCGCGCGCCACCGAGCAGCACGGGGCCGAGCCGGAGCGCATCGTGCTGGCCCATCCCGCGCACTGGGGCCCGCGCCGCCGCGCCGCGTTCGCCGCCGTGCCGCGGGAGGCCGGGCTGGCCGTGTCGACGATCAGCGAGCCGGAGGCGGCGATCACGCAGTACGCCGCCTCGGGCCGGCTCCCGGACGGCGCCACCGCGGCGGTGTACGACCTGGGCGGCGGCACGTTCGACGCCACCGTGCTGCGCTGGCAGGGCGGCCGCGCCGAGATCCTCGGTCGACCGGAGGGCATCGAGCAGCTCGGCGGCGGCAACTTCGACGAGGCGGTGCTGGCCCACGTCAACGCGGCCGCCGACGGCGCGCTGACCGGGCTGGACATGCGCAACCCGCAGAACAGCACCGCGGTCGCGCGGTTGCGCAGGGAGTGCGTGCTGGCCAAGGAGGCGCTCTCGGCCGAGACCGAGGCCACCATCACGGTGGCGCTACCCGGCCGCCGGCTCGACGTGCGGCTGTCCCGGACCGAGTTCGAGAAAATGATCCACACGCCGATCGAGACGACCGTCATGACGCTGATCAGGGCGTTGGAGTCGGCATCGGTGAACCCGACCGAGCTGGCCGCGGTGCTGCTGGTCGGGGGCTCCGCACGGATCCCGCTGGTGGCCCGGATGATCTCCGCTGCGCTGGCCTGCCCGACCGTGCTCGACCCGCAGCCGGAGCAGGCGGTGGCGCTCGGAGCGGCCGCGCTCGCCGGGGTGGCTGTCCCGCTCAACCCCGCAGACTCCGCGCCGACCCCGCCGCCCACGGAGCGCCCGCCCACCCAGCGCCCGCCCACCGAGCGCCCGCCCAGCCGGCGTCCGGCCGGCGCCGCTCCGCCCGCGGCGGAGGGACCGCCCCTCGCCGGCGCGCCGACTCCGATCACGCCGGCCGCGGCTGTGGCCGGGCCGCCGCCCGACCGACCGGACAGCGAGCTGGTCACCGCGGCGGTCACCACCCGCGGTGGGCAGGCGGCCGCCGCCCCCGGCTCGCTGTTCGAACCGGCCCCACGCACCACGCCGCTGCCGCCCGAGCCACCGGCCGACGCCGGGACGGCCTCCGGGCTCGCCGAGCCGGCGATCGCCGGCCGGCCCGCGACGGCGGCTCCGGCGCCCGCGCCGACCCCCGGCCCCGGCCCGACCTTCGAATCCGCCGTGACCACCGCGTTCCCCGTCCAACTCGGCCCCGCGACCGCGCCGCGCCCCGGCGAGCGACCGCCGGACCCGTTCCTCGGCGGCGCTCCCGCCGGCCGGCAGCATCCGGCGCCGCCCGCCGAGCCGCCGCCGTCGACCGCGGCAGACCGGCCACGCCGGCGGCGGATCCCGCTGCTGCTGGTCACCGCGCTGATCGCGCTGGTGGCCCTGCTGATCGGCGCCGGCTACCTGGTCTGGAACCGGGCCGCCGATCCGGACCCGTCCGCGGCGCCACCGCCGGCACCCGCGCCCGAGAACGCGCCGAGCAGCGTGCCGACGCCGGCCGTCGGCGGGACGGTGCGGGTCGGCAACACCCCCGGCTTCGTCGTGGTCGCTCCCGACGGACGGCAGGCGCTGGTGGCCAACCAGGCCGCCGGCACCGTCACCGTCGTCGACACCGCGACCGACGCGGTGACCGCGACCATCCCGGTCGGCGCCGGCCCGCCGCAGTACCTGTCCTTCTCCCCCGACGGGCGCACGGTCTACGTCAGCATCTGGGACCAGGCCCGCACCATCGCCGCGGTCGGCGTCCTGGACACGGCGACCAACACGATGCAGGCCACCATCCCGGTGCGCACCCGTCCGTACCTGTCCGCGGTCACCCCGGACGGCACGCAGCTCTACGTGCCCAACCACGACTCCGGCACGATCTCGGTGATCGACACGGCCAGTGCCAAGGTGATCACCGAGATCCGGGTGGCGCCGAACCCGCACTGGGTGGAGATGTCCGACGACGGCACCCGGGCCTACGTGGCCAACCACGAGTCCAACCTGGTGTCGATCGTCGACACCTCGGACAACACCGTGCTGGCCGAGGTTCCCGTCCAGGCCAGCCCGCACAGCCTGGCCGTGCACCCGACCCGCCCGCTGGTGGCGAACGTCAACTACGACGCGGCGTCCGTCACGATGATCGACACCAACACCGACCAGGTGGTGGCCACGATCGCGGTCGGCAAGAACCCGCAGGACATCACCTGGGCACCGGACGGCCGGCACGCCTACGTGGTCAACACCAGCGACAGCACCCTGTCCGTGATCAACGCCGACACGGCGACGGTGACCGCGACGATCCCCACCGGCAAGTCCCCGACGTCGGTTGCCGTGCTGCCCGACGGCACCGCGGCGCTGGTCAGCAACGTCGCCGACGGCACGCTGACGGTGCTCGACATCGACGGCTGACGGCTCGCTCGGGTTCGGGTCAGTGGCCCAGCCCGGTGAACAGCTGCTCGCAGGACTGGATGACGACGGCCGCGACGTCACGGACGTCCTTGCCCGACACCGGGTGCGTCGCCAGCCGCTGCCAGTGCGCCAGCTGCTCGGACGCGACCATGGCGATCTCCTGCGATCCGGCGTCGGCGGCCAGGGCCAGCCGAACCCGCGGCTCGGTGCCCATCGCGCCGAGCAGCCGCTCGGCCGACGCGCGCTGGTCGTCGGTGAGGTCGAGTTCGCCCGAGCGCAGCCGGTCCACCAGGTCCAGCTCGGCCAGCTCGTGGGTCCCGGAGCGGATCCGGTCGAACCGGTAGCGCAGCCCCTCGGCGCCGGTGGGCGGCGGCTCGCTGCGCACCAGCGCCTCCAGTGCGCGCAGCGCCGAACGTGCCTTCACCCCGGCGGCCCGCCGCCCCAGCCTGGTCTCGATCAGCTCCAGCAGCCGCGGCAGCCCGCTGTGCCGGGTCAGCTCGACGGCCAGTGCGGCCGGCGTCGGCGCCCGGCCGGACCGGATCAGGTCGGTGGCCAGCCGGACCCCGGCCGGACCGAAGCGGTCCAGCAGCTCCTGCTCGGCGGCGACGTCGGTCACCGGCACGGCGGCCTGCGGCCGCTTCGTCGGCGACGGGCGGACCGGAGCGGCGGCGTCCGGCGGCCCGGCCGGAACCGCGGCCAGCGGCACCGCCGGCTGCTCGTCCAGCCGCCGCAGCGCCTGGTACTGCTCCTCGGTCAGGTGGGCGGCGGCCTGTGCGAGCAGGCCGGCCACCGGCACCACCACCGGGCAGCGGCGGCGCACCTCCGGCCGGGTCGCCCACTCGGTCGCCGCCCGCTCGGCCAGCTCCATGCCCTCCCCGGTCGGCCCGACCGCGCCCAGCTCGTCGACCCGGGCCAGCACCCCTACGGTCAGTGCCGGGGAGTGCTGGATCGGCCGGGCCGCCGGCACGTCCTCGACCCGCCGGTGCCGCAGCAGCACCACCGACGCGTCGGCCACCGCCGACCGTCCGGCCGCGTGCACGAGGATCTTCTGGGTGGCGGCGGTCGAGCCGGAGCCGGACGTGTCGATCAGCCGGATGGTCGGTGTGCTCCCGTTCGACTCGTGCCGATCCCGCTCCATCGCCGCGCGCAACGCCTCGACCAGCGTCGTGGTGCCGGCTCCCGGCGGCCCGGACACGGCCACCCGCAGCGGTTCCTCCAACCGCTCGGCCAGCTCGCGCAGCGCATCGGCCTTACCGGATCCGTGGTAGAGCTCGCGGGCCGCGCGCAGCGCGTCCCGGACCTGGTCGGGCAGCGGCAGGCTGCCGGTCAGCACCGGGGTCGCGCCGGGCCGGAAGCCGGGCCGCTCGGCCGCGGCCTCGGCCGGCTCGCCCGGCGGCGCCGGCAGCGGGGCCGAGCCCTCCACGGTGGTCCCGCTGCCGGGCGCGGAGCGCACCTCCAGTCGACCGCCGACCGTCCCGATCCGGGCGGTCAGGTTGCGCATGCCCCGCCCCGCCGACCCGGTGGCCGCGGTGTCCCAGCCGGGTCCCTCGTCGCGCACCACGAACCGCAGCCGGCCCTCGGCGGTGGCGAGCTGCACGGCGATGGCCGCGCCGGGTGCGTGCTTGCGCGCGTTGTTGGCCGCCTCCAGGCAGCAGAAGTAGACCGCCGCCTCCACGTCGGACGGGATCCGCAGCTCCTCGTCGACGCCGTGGGCGTCGACGACGACCGGCGGGTGTCCGGATCCCAGCTCCCTGCGCAGCGCGCGCACCAGCCCGAGCTCGGCCAGCAGCGGCGACGACACCCCTTTCGCGGTCTCGGCCAGGATCGCCTCGGCCACGTCGATCTGCGCTGTGATCTGCTCCAGCCGGGACCGGGCCTGATCGAGCTGGCCGGTGGACACCTGGTGCTCCACCAGCCCCAGCGCCAGCCGCAGCGAGACCAGGTGGTGCTGGGCGCCGTCGTGCAGGTCGCGCTCGATGCGCCGCCGCTCCCAGTCCATCTCGGCGACCACGGCCCGCCGCGACACGGCGATGCCGCCGGCGTAGGCCAGCGCCGCCCGCAGCTGGCGCTCCAGCTCGATGCCGGCCCTGCTGGCCTGGAACACCGCGCCCAGGGCGTCGGCGATGTCCTCGAGCAGGTGCCGGCGCTGGCCGTGCAGGCCGGCGACCGCGCCCTGGTCCACCGCGATGGAGCCGATCTGCTCGCTGCCGTGCCAGACCGCGACCTCCACGACCGGGTCCGAGCCCACCCCGGGCTTGGACCAGCTGTAGACCCGGTCCCGCAGCCCCGGGCGCAGCACGGTGAGCCGGCAGGCCGTGGCGCCCACCCCCCGGCCCACCGCCTCGGCCACCCGGGCCAGGTCCGGGCCGTCGGTGCTGGTGCCGCGGGACAGCGCGGCGATGCCGGCGAGCACGCTGTACGGGGTCGGCCGGGTGCCGTAGAGCAGCCGGTCCACGGCCCGCTCGGCCCGCACGTAGAGCGGCAGGAAGGCCAGCGCCACCGGCACCGTGGACACCGCGGCCAGGGCCGCGGCGCCGCCGCCGGTGCTCGGGTTGATCACGAACTCGCCCAGCGTGCGCAGCACGATGTGCCCGCCGGCGATCATGGACCCGACCAGCGCGGCCACCAGGCCCCGGCTGAACAGGTGCTCGACGGTCCAGGATCCGCTGCGCAGGGTGGCCACCAGCACCGCCCCGGCGATGGCGATGCAGGCCAGCCGGGCGAACCAGAACAGCAGCGCGATCGGCTGGCCCTGCCCCGCGCCCCCGCCGGACGCGGTCGGGTCGAACAGGTTCAGCCCGGTCCAGCCGACCGACCACAGCACCGCGGTGACGACGGCCAGCACGACGGCCACCGCGAACGCCCCGGCGAGCACGCTGAACAACAACCGGGACTGGGTGCGCTGCTCGGCCAGCGGGGCGTGCCGGACGTTGCCCGGCAGCGCCAGCAGGCCGGCCACCGGGACCAGGAACCCGAAGAACAGCACGCAGCTGGCGGCCTGCGGGAGCAGCGTCGTGCCCGAACCGACCAGCAGCAGCGTCCCGGCCCCGACCGCGAGCAGGGCCGTGCGGGCCAGCCCGGCCCGCGACGGATTCCCCGCGGTCGGGTACACGGTCAGCGCGAGGATGTAGGCGGCGCAGGCGACCCCGGGCAGCAGCACCTGGTGCAGCGCCCCGATGGACAGCCCACTGGCCGCCTCCACGGCGGTGGCCGCGGCGTGGGCCTGCAGGTTGAACGCGCCGGCGGACCCCATCATGGCCAGCGCGAACAGCAGGATCGACCAGGTCCGCTCGCGCAACGCGAGCAGCGCCACGGCCAGGCCGGTCGAGAGCAGCGAGAAGCCGTAGTCGAGGACGAGCTGGGCCGGCGGCTCGCTGGTCGGCACGGCCGCCAGCATCGCCGCCGACCAGCGGCTGCCGGCGTCCGCGGCGGCGCGCAGCTCGGCCGCCGCCGCCGGCAGCTGGGCGGCTGCCGCCACCACGGCACCGACCACCAGCCCGGCCACCGACAGCCCGGTGCACAGCACCAGCAGCAGCGCGTAGCCGATCCGGGCCGACCACCCCGCGAGGCGCCGCCCTCCCGACCGCCCGCTCGGCCTCACGACGCCCTCAGCTCCGCGCCGACGTTGGCCTCGACCACCGGCTCGAGGCGGTCCGGCAGCCAGGCCCGCAGCCGGATCACCTCCTCGGCCCCGGCGAGCGGGCCGGACAGCTCCAGATCGCCGCCGAGGGCGGCCAGCCGCTCGACCTCGTCGGCCAGCGCGGCCCGCAGCTGCTCGGCCGTGCCCGGATCCGCGGGGTCGTCGATGCGCACGTTCACCCGGCCGTCGGCGCGCTCCAGCCGCACCGTCAGCTCGGCCTCGGACCGCCGACCGGCGAGCAGGGTGATCGCCGCGGCCACCACGTAGTAGAGGCCGGACTCGATCTCCCAGTCCAGCCGGCCGCCGAGGTCCCCGGTCAGCCGCACCGGGCGCGGCAGGTCGGCCGCCACCTCGTCGAGCGCGGCGGCCGGACCCTGGTCGCGCAACACCGCCGGGTACACCCCGCGGGCGATCACCCGGAACCGGTCCAGCAGCTCGTCGAGCCCGACCCGGGCGCGCAGCAGCGCCTCTTGGGCGGGCTCGGTGTCCGGATCGCTGCCCTGCAGGCCCTCCCGGGCCGCCGTGACACCGGCGCGCAACCCGGCCAGTCGGTCGGTGGTGG
Organism: Pseudonocardia sp.; assembly: GCA_035557575.1. Taxonomy (GTDB): domain Bacteria; phylum Actinomycetota; class Actinomycetes; order Mycobacteriales; family Pseudonocardiaceae; genus Pseudonocardia. The sequence goes on from DATMDS010000040.1 coordinate 53,420, forward strand.
CGTTGCCCAGCTCCATCACCAGCCGGCGGCGCTCCACCTCCCGGGCCCGGGCCAGCCGTTGGCGGGAGGCCTGCATCTCGGTGGCCAGGTCGTCGGCCCGGCGCACCCGATCGGCCAGCTCGGCGTTCAGCGCCACCCCGCGCAGCAGCAGGGCGGCGCCGTGCGCCACGTCCTCGACCAGCCGCTGGTCCGCCGGCGTGATCGGGACGCCCGGCTTGCCGATGGCCAGCGCCGCGCGGAGCAGGGTGCCGTCCAGCACCGGCACGACGTGGTCGGTGTCCGGCCGGGTGAGCAACACCGCCAGGTTGGGCACCTCCGCAGGCGGCGCGCCCGGCTCGCCGCCGGCCTCCGGCGGGTGGGTGGCCGCGGCGACCAGCCGGTCCCCCACGGCCAGCCACACCACGGCCCGCATCGCCCCGGTGCCGTCGGCCAGCACCTGGGCGAGTCCGGGCAGCGCCTCGTCCAGCGAGCCGGCCCGGATCCGGGCGGCCGCCGCCGCGAGCGCCGAGTACGGCGTGACGTGGCGGTGGTGGGTCAGCCTCTGCACCACGGCGTCGACCCGGGGCAGCACCAACGCCATCCCCAACGCCAGCAGGCCCATGGTCAGGAACGGCAACAGCACCACGATCGGCCCGTAGCCGAAGGCGAACACGCTGCCCTCGGCCACCACCAGCAACACCAGCGTGACCAGGCAGGCCACCACCAGCACCCGCACCAGCCTCGCCACGATCGTCCGGTTCATCGCGCACCAACGGTCTCGGCCCGGTCCGGGCCGCTACCGATGACGCTAGGTGCCGAACCCGGCGCCGCCAAGGCTCAGTCCTCGCCCCGCTGCGAGCGCAGGTACGTCAGCACCGCCAGCACCCTGCGGTGGTGCTCGGCGGTGTCGGCGTGCAGGTTGAGCTTGCCGAAGATGTTCGCGATGTGCTTCTCGACCGCTTTCGGCGTGACGAACAGCTGCGCGGCGATGCCGTTGTTGGAGCGCCCCTCGGCCATCAGCCGCAGCACGTCCAGCTCTCGCTCCGAGAGCGTCGCGATGATCCCCTTCTTGTCCCCGCGCGGTCGCTCGACCAGCCGCTTGGCCAGTACCGGCTCGATCACGATCTCGCCGTCCCCGATCCGGGCCAGGGTGTCGGACAGCACGTCGACGCTGCCGACCTTCTCCTTGAGCCGGTAGCCGATCGATTCGGTGCCGATCTGCAGGATGCGCATCAGGTAGTGCGACTCGGCGTAGTGCGACAGGAACAGCAGCCCCATCTGCGGGTGCGCGGCCCGCAGCCGCTCGGCGGTGACCAGGCCGCCGTCCGGCTCCGGGGGCATCCGGATGTCCAGGATCGCCGCGTCGGCCGGCTTCTCGGCCAGCAGCTCGACGAGCGCGTCGCCGTCGGCCGTGCTGCCGACCACCTCGTGGCCTGCGGCCTGCAACAGCATCTCCAGGCCCTCCCGGAAGAGGGCGCCGTCCTCGGCGAGCGCGACCCTCATCGGGCCACTCGCCGCGACCGGCTCTGACGGGGGTCTACTCGCATGGGATCCTCGCTGTGATCGTGCCGATGCCCGCTCCGCGGCTGATGTCGATCGTTGCACCCAACCGCCACACGTGCGCCAGCATCGCATCGGCGTGCCGCACATCCACGCCGCTGATCTGCATCACCAGCACCGGTTCGCCGTCGCCGGCGGGGACCCGGCCGGCTCGGACGGCCGGCTGCTGCCCGTCGGGGCCGGGCGCGGCATCCAGGGCCGCGAAGAGCTCCAGGACCGCGTAGTAGGCGGCGCCCTCAGCGGCCGGGCCGAACCGGTCGTCGTCGATGGTGGTGCGCACCGGCATCGAGCACCGCTCCGCGGCCTCGCGCACCGCCGGTCCCAGTCCGGCCTGGTCCAGCAGCGGCGGGAAGATCTGACCCGAGACGTCGCGCAGCTCTTGGAGGACGGCGTGCAGCTCGTCCTGCAGGGCATCCACCGCGGAGTCCAGCTCCGCGTCGGCCTGGGGTATGCGGTGCCGCATCAGGCCGATCTGCAGGGTCAGAGCCGAGATCCGCAGGGCCGCGCCGTCGTGCAGCTGCCGTTCCAGTCGCCGTCGACGCATCCATTCGGCCTGCTCCGCCCGCCGGCCCGCCGCGCTGCTCGGCGCGGCCAGCCGGATCGTGGGCACCCGGCCGCCATCGGCCGACACCGGAACGGCAGCCTGCTCACAGGCCCGATGGGGAGCGTCGCCGGCGCGTTGCGCTGGCTCGAGCATCATTCATGTATTTTGCGGGGGCCCGCTGCCTCCTGGACATGGGGTGAACCCCACTGGCGGTAGGGCATTCCCCCGAAGGCCTGTTCGGTTCACCATTACGGGTAACACCGTGATCTCAGGTGCCGATCGTCGATCATATCGCGCAGCCAGGAGGGTATGTCGTGGGCTACCACCTCGGAGTCGACCTCGGGACCACGTTCGTCGCGGCAGCCATCGCCAACGAGTCCCGGGTCGAGATGTTCACCCTCGGTGACCGCACCGTGGTCACCCCGGCCGTGGTATTCCTCGGCGACGACGGCAACCTGGTCTCCGGGGATGCGGCCGGCCGGCGCGCGGTGGCCAGCCCGGACCGGATCGGGCGGGAGTTCAAGCGCCGCCTCGGCGACCCGACACCGGTGCTGCTGGGCACCACCTCGTACGCGGTGACCACGCTGCTCGGCACCCTGCTGCACGACGTGGTCAACCGGGTCACCGAGACCGAGGGCACCAAGCCGGAGAGCGTGGTGCTCACCCACCCGGCCAACTGGGGTCCGTTCCGTCGGGAGCTGTTCGAGGAGGTGCCGCAGGTCGCCGGCCTGACGGCGACGCGGATGGTCACCGAGCCGGAGGCCGCGGCGGCCCACTACGCGGCATCCCGGCACCTCGCCGACGGCGAGATCATCGCGGTGTACGACCTCGGCGGCGGAACCTTCGACGCCACCGTGCTGCGCCGGACCCGCAACGGCATCGAGATCCTCGGCGCCCCGGAGGGCATCGAACGGCTCGGCGGTGTCGACTTCGACGAGGCGATCCTGTCCTACGTCAACTACTCCTCCGGCGGCGCCCTGTCCGAACTGGACATGAGCGACCCGCAGACGGCCATCGCGATGGCCCGGCTGCGCCAGGACTGCGTGTTGGCGAAGGAGTCGCTGTCGGTCGACACCGAGACCGCCATCCCGGTGTTCCTGCCCAACCGCCACTTCGACGTGCAGCTGAACCGGGCCGACTTCGAGGACATGATCCGGGCGCCCGTCGAGTCCACGATCGGCACCCTGATCCGGACCCTGCGCTCGGCCAACGTCGATCCCGGGCAGCTGTCGGCGGTGTTGCTGGTCGGCGGCTCGTCGCGGATCCCGCTGGTGTCCCGGATGATCTCCGAGGAGCTGAGTCGGCCGACCGTGGTCGACGCGCACCCGAAGTACGCGGTGGCGCTGGGGGCGGCCACGCTGGCCCGCGCCGGCGCCGGCGGGCTCGACCACCCCGCGCCCGCCGGACCCGCCGGCAGCGACGGCAACGGCGACGGCAGCAACCGGGGCGGCGGCGACTGGCCGAGCCGGGCCGGCACCGGGCTGCTGACCGCCCCCGGCGGGCGCGAGGCGGAACCGGTCACCACCGCGATGGCCGCGGTCGGCCAGCCGGCTGGTGCGGCCGCCTCCGCGGCGCCGCACTCCCCCACCCGCGGCTATCCGCCGCCCCAGCCGGGCCCCGCCGGTTCCCGCCCGCCGTTCGCGGCCGGCTCCGCCGCGGCCGGCTATCCGGCGGCGGCCGAGTCCGGGTGGGGCCGGCCCGGCGGCACCGGCGGCCCGCCGGAGTCGCCGCGACCCCGCTACGGGGGCGGTGGCGGATCCAGCAAGCGGGCTTCGCTGATCGCGGCCGCCGTCGTCGTCGGGCTCGCGCTGCTGGCGTACACCGGCTACTTCGCCTGGAACACGCTGACCGGCCCGGGTACGACGACCGCGGCTGCGCCCGCCGGTTCGGGCCCGGCCGCACCGGTCGCGGTACCGCCGGTCGAGCAGGAGGTGGAGGCGCCCCCGCCGACGATCTCGGCGAGCGTGCCCATCCCGTCGCTCGGGGCGACGATCCCGGTGGGCCAGACGCCCGGCTACGTCGTGGTCTCGCCCAACGGGCGGCAGGCCTACATCGCCAACCGGGCCGCCGGCGTGGTCACCGTGCTCGACACCGCGGTCGACAAGGTGACCGCGACCATCCCGGTCCCGGCCGGCCCGCCGCAGTACCTGGCCTTCTCCCCGGACGGGCGGAAGGTCTACGTCAGCATCTGGAACGAGGCCCGCACGATCGCGGCGGTCGGCGTGCTGGACACCACCACGAACTCCATCGTGGCCACCATCCCGGTCCGGACCCGTCCGTTCCTGGCCGCAGTCACCCCGGACGGCAAGCTGCTCTACGTGCCGAACCACGACTCCGGCACCGTTTCGGTCATCGACACCATCAGCAACGCCGTGACCACCGAGATCAAGGTGGCGCCGAACCCGCACTGGGTGGAGTTCTCCACGGACGGCACCCGGGCCTACACCGCCAACCACGAGTCGAACCTGATCTCGGTGATCGACACGTCGAACAACACGGTGCAGGCCGAGGTGCCGGTGCAGACCAGCCCGCACAGCGTGGCGGTGCACCCGAGCAGGCCGCTGGTGGCCAACGTCAACTACGACTCGGCATCGGTGACGATGATCGACACCAACTCCGAGCAGGTGATCGCCACGATCGCGGTGGGCAAGAACCCGCAGGACGTCACCTGGGCACCCGACGGCCGGTTCGCGTACGTGGCCAACGTCAACGACGGCACCGTGTCGGTCATCAGTGCCGAGACGATGACGGTGACCGCGACCATCCCCACGGGCAAGTCGCCGACCTCGGTCGGGGTGTTGCCCAACGGCACCCGGGCCTACGTCACCAACCTCGAGGACGGCACCGTGACCGTGCTCAACATCGCGGGCTGAGGGGGATTTCCCTACCCGCAGGAGGCGGGTTCCGCCTCCGGATGCGGGGGTGGGCGATATGGGTCGGCCGCGCTGATCGGCGCATCCTTCAACGGTCGGAAGAACACGAAAAGACCGGGGAAGGAGAACGACGATGCCCACCACGACCGCCGCCCTCAACCACCGCGACCGCGCCGTTCTCCGGGCCGTGGCCGCCGGCCGCTGCCAGATCTCCGCCGGCTCCGGCGCCACCCTGGTCGTCGACGGCCTGTGCTTCGCCGACCAGTTCGCCGGCCCCCGGCTCACCGCCGCCGGCCTGATCGCCGCAGGTGACGGCCGTGCCCGGCTCACCGCGTCCGGCGCGGCCCTGCTGGCGGCGGCGTGAGCTCGCCGCCCCACCTCCGTATCCGCGCCCACCCGAGCCCGGTCGCCCACCGCGACCGGGCTCGTTCGTGTGCGGGCCAGGGTCCACCGGACGCACCGCGAGCGCGCCCGGCGATCCCCGCCGGTGCCTCGGTACGGTGTCGGCCGAAGGGCTGATCACTGGTCCGCCGTCCGGCGGAGCGGGGTACGGGAAGGGGAAAGCGATGGCGGTGTCGGTCAACCTGTCCAAGGGTCTGGACAAGGCGTGGGAGGACAAGTCCCTGGAGGAGATTCTGGCCGCCCCGCCGTCGGCGCTGGCCGGGCTCACCGAGAAGCACGACGCGGCACTGAAGGACGCCCTGGGCATCAAGACGGTGCGCGACCTGGGCAGCAACAAGTACTTCGCCCTGGCCGGAGTCCTGGTGGCCCTGGACGGCAAGGCCGGCTGACGCCGGCGCTACCGACGTGATCGCGTCGAGCGCGACGTGCGGCCGGTCGGAACCGGGGCCCCGTCGCGTTCGGCGCGATCACCGCGCTGCTCGTCGAGCGGGTCCGCCGGGCTCGGCGCCGCATGCACGGCAGCGAAACGCCGCTGCTGCCGGCGCCCGAGGGCGGCACTCAGCGCCGCCAGTGCCCCGCCGGCGGCCAGCAGCCCGGCGACCGTCCAACCGACCGCCGTGGGGCTCGCCGGCCGTGCGGCCGACGCGGCCGTGACCGCAGCGCTGCCCTCGCCGTGGTGGTCGCCGTGCGTCCCCGGCACCGGTGGCGGCAGCGGGTCACCCAGCCGCACCAGCAGCGCGTCGTGCGCCGGCGGGGCGGCGCCCTCGGCCCAGGTGTTCGACCACTCCTCGGTCCGCCCGTCCCGATCGGTCACGACGGCGCGGAAGCGAACCGGCCCGGCGCCACCCGGCATCAGTCCGACCTGCACGGGAAGGTCCACCGTGGACCCCGCATCCGGTGCGGGGTCGGCGTTCCACTCGATCGCGGTGACCACCTCGCGGACCGGTCCGTCCAGGCTGGGCGCCGGCTCCGCGAGCTCGTCGACCGATAGCCGGCTGGTCCACCCCGGGCGGGCCGGGGCGCTCACGCCCACCAGCGGCCGGCCGGTGGGCAGGAACACCTGCAGCCGCACCGGCCGCGTCGTCGGATCGGGGTCGCTCAGCCGGAACGTCAACGTGAGGTTCCGTGCGCCCGGGGCCACCTGCTCGGGCAGCACCACCACGTCGGCGGCGGCCACGCCGGCACCGAGCGGCAGCACGGCCAGCGCCAGCAGCGCGGCCGTCCCCCACCGCCGGACCTCCGCCATCCGCCCAGTGTGGCCGGGCCGCGGCGGCATCGGAACCTCCCGCACGCCGAACGCCGGCTCCGCTGCGGCGGGACCGGCGTCCGGGGCTGCACTACTGGTCATGCGGCTTGCGGGTCATGCGGCTTGCGCGGCAGCCCGGTAGGCCCCGTCGATCGCCCGCAGCAGGATCGACATCGCGATGTCGACCACCTCGGCGGTGACGTTGAGTGGCGGCAGCATCCGCACCACGCAGTCGTCGCGCCCGCCCAGCTCCACGATCAGCCCGCTGCGCAGCGCCCGCGCCTGCACGTCCTCGGCCAGCTCGGCCACCGTGCGACCGTCGCCGGGAGCGACCAGCTCGATGCCCCACATCAGCCCCCGGCCGCGGACCTCCAGCACGCCCGGGTGCTGCGCCAGCCCGGACAGCAGGCTGGCGATCTGCTCCCCGCGGGCGCGGACGTTGCCCAGCACGTCGTCCCGCCGGATGATCTCGATCGTCCTGCTGCCGGCCGCGAAGGCCAGCTGGTTGCCGCGGAAGGTGCCGGTGTGCGCGCCGGGGGCCCAGGTGTCCAGCTCCTCTGCGTAGATCACGATCGCCACCGGCAGACCCATGCCGCTCAGCGCCTTGGAGGCGACGATCACGTCCGGCTCGATGTCGTACTGCTCGAAGGCGAACCAGCTGCCGGTGCGCCCGCAGCCGGTCTGCACCTCGTCGACGATCAGTGGGATGCCCAGCTCGCGGGTCAGCTGCCGGACCCGCTGCACGAACTCCTTGCGGGCCGGGATCACGCCGCCCTCCCCCTGCACCATCTCCATGATCACTGCGGCCGGCAGCTCGATGCCACCGTTCGGGTCGCGCAGCGCCCGCTCCAGGAAGCTGACGCAGTTGGTCTGGCAGGTCTCCGGATCCAGCGCCAGCGGGCAGCGGCTGCACGAGGAGAACGGGAAGAAGCTCACGCCGGGCATGCCGTTCGCGATCGGCCGCTTCTGGCCGACGTTCCCGGTGAGCGCCATCGCGGCGTGGCTGCTGCCGTGGAAGCCGCCCTGGAAGGAGACGATCCCGCCCCGGCCGGTCGCGGTCTTGCACAGCTTGATCGCGGCGTCCACCGCGTTGGCGCCGGTCGGGCCGCAGAACTGGATCTTCATCCGGTCCCGCATGGATTCCGGCAACATCGACAGCTGGGCGGAGGTGAACTCGTCCTTGGCCGGGGTGGGCATGTCCAGGCCGTGGGTGAACACGCTCATCTGCTCGGTGGCCGCGGCCACCAGCTCCGGGTGGTTGTGACCCAGCGACAGCACACCGGCGCCGGAGAGGAAGTCGATGAAGACGTTGCCGTCCAGGTCGCGGATGTGGGTGCCGGACGCCGCGGCGACCGCGAACGGGAAGTGCCGCGGGTAGGTGCGGGCGTTGGACTCGCGCTTCTCCTGGCGGGCGAGCAACTCGGCCGAGCGCGGGCCGGGCAGCGCGGTACCCACGTACGGGTGAGCGGTCGGCGCCGGGCCCGCGGTGCGGAGAGGCGTCACGGTGGCGGCGGCATTCATGGTTTCTCCTGGGTCAGGTTCTCGTTTCTGCTGGTCATCAGCCTGTCACCGGCGCCGGCGCCGAGCGATGGTGTGATCCCCCGATCGAGTGGAGTGCTCCCCCGCCCGGGGGTGGGGAGAACCCGCACGGTGAACGCCGAAACGCCGACCCCCGGGGTCGGCGGGGTCGGCGTTTCGGCGGGATGGAACGTGTGTCACGCCACCTGGGACGCTCCGACGTAGGCACCCTCGATGGCGTGCAGCAGGATCGACAGCGCGATGTCGACGACCTCGGCGGTCACGTCCAGCGCCGGCAGCATCCGCAGCACGCGGTCATCGGGACCACCGAGCTCCACGACCAGCCCGCTGCGCAGCGCCCGGGACCGGACGTCCGCGGCCAGCTCGGTGACCGACCGGCCGTCGCCCGGCGCGTTGAGCTCGATGCCCCACATCAGGCCGGTGCCGCGGACCTGGTGCACGGCCGGGTGGTGGGCCAGCCCGGCCAACCGGTCGGCGATCTGCTCGCCGCGGGCCACCACGTTGTCCATCACGTCGTCGCGGCCCATCGCCGGGCTGGGCGCGGTCACGCCGGCCGCCCCGGACGACACGACGCCCGCCCCGGCCAGGAAGTCGAGGAACACGTTGCCGTCCAGGTCACGCAGGTAGCTGCCGGACGCCTCGGCCACCACGAAGGGGAACTGCCGTGCCGAGTGGGCGTTCGCACCACCGGACAGCCGCTCGGCCGAACGCGGTCCGGGCAGCGGCGTGCTCACCCGCGGGCGGGCCGGCCACCGGGCTGCGGACCCGGCCGGAGCCGGAGCGGCAACCACGGCGAACACCGGGCGCGGGGCCGGGCCGGGTGCCGCGGCCGGGCGCGGGGCCGGGGCCGGGCGCGGGGCCGGACGCGCAGCCGGAGCCGGACGCGCAGCCGGAACCGGACGCGGGGCCGGAGCCGGACGCGGGGCCGGAACCGGACGCGGGGCCGGAACCGGACGCACAGCCGGAGCCGGACGCGGGGCGGCAGCCGGGCGCGCAGCCGGAGCTGGACGCGAGACCGGACCCGGTGCCGGCACTGCGTTGGCCGGTGTGACCGGCAGCGCAGTGGTCGGGCCGGACAGGACGGCCTCCCGGGAGGCGGCCGGGGCGATCCGGGCGGTGGGGGCGGGGGCGGGCCGCGTGGCCGGCGCCGGCGCGGTCGGGAACGTGTAGCTGGCCGTGACCCACGGCTGGGCCGGGCCGGCGGGCAGCGCGCGGACGGGAGCCGGAGCCTGCAGCTGGGCCATGGCCTGCCGCCCGGGGGCGAGCTGGACCAGTCCGTGCTGTGCGACCGGCTGGTGCAGCGGCTCGGGCACGATGGCGACGGCCGCGACCGGGGCCGGGGCGACCGGGGTCGGGGCCGGAGTGGCGTGCCGGACCTCGGTGGCCGGGTTGCCCTGCCACACCGCGAACGGCGCGATCGTCTCGCCCTTCATCAGGAAGCTGTCGGCGTCCAGCACCGCACCGTCGCCCATCGTCACGCCGTAGTGCACGAACGCCGCGACGCCGATGACCGCGCCGGCGCCGATCTCGGACCGGTCGGACTTGAAGGTGCCGTCCTCCAGCGAGTGGCACTGGATGACGCTGGCCGCGTTGAGCACCGCGTCGTCGCCGATGGAGACCAGGGTGCGCTCCGGGATGTAGCAACCGTCGTCGAACACCCGGCGACCGACTCGCACGCCGAGCATCCGGTGGATCACGTTGCGGAACGGGGTGCCGGCCAGGGCCACGCCGGCGCCGAGCTTCCAGGTCCGCTCGTGCAGCCAGAAGTACGGGTCGTAGATCGACACCAGCCGCGGGACCAGCGAGCGGAAGCCGAGCACGGCCCGGTCGACCAGCACCGTGAACAGGATGCCGAACAGGCCCGTGGCGACGGCGGCGGCCGCGAGGCCGTAGGCGCCGAAGCGGTAGTACAGATCGACCGCGGTCACGAAGGCCAGGGTGCCGGCCAGCGCCACGATCCAGCGGACGGCCAGGAACACCAGCATGGTGCGCAGGTTGTGCCAGAACTTGCGGCGCAGCCGCCGGCGGAACTCGGCCGGGTCGTCCTTGCGGTAGTCGGGCACCTCGTGGTCCCGGGTGGTGCTGCGCGGGATCTCGAAGCAGGGCGAACCCAGCAGACCGACGTTCTCCCGGACCGGCCCGTCGATCGGGACCATGACCTTCGTGCCCAGCAGCACGTTCTCGCCGATCTTCGCGTCGGCCGGCAGCACGATGTTGTTGCCGATGAAGTTGTGGGCACCGATCGTGATCGGGGACAGCCGGAACGAGGTCGCCGAGAAGTCCGCGTTCATGATCACTAGACCGTCGGAGATCATGGTGCCGGTGCCGACCGAGGTCAGCAGGTTGGAGTCCTGCCGCAGCTCGGTGCCGATGTTGGAGCCGGTCTGCTCCATATCGGGCATCCGGTAGCCCAGGCCCATCAGGTAGCCGACCGCCGCGGAGCTGTCACCGAAGAGCCGGATGAAGAACGCCGAGTTGCTCATCGCGATGACGGCCTGGGCGATGATCCAGCGGATCCCGTAGAGCGGGTAGCTGCGGCCCGGGCGGAGGAACACGCTCAGCAGCCGCGGGCCGATGACCATGGTGGCCAGCGCGCCCAGGATGCCGAACACGAACGTCACGAAGGTGATCACGGTGACCCACAGGTAGAGCTGCGGGCTGCCGACCAGGTCGATCGTCGGCCCCACGACCGCGGTGGCCTGCGGCACCGCGGCGATGATCCCGACCAGGACCGATCCGAGGACCGGCGCCACGGCCAGCCCCAGCACCAGCTGCAGCAGGCTGTAGACGAACCGGCGCCACCCGGCTCCTGCGGCCGCGGGAATCACCCGGTAGTCGACGGTGGTCGGCTCGGCCGGCACGCCGTGCCAGCGCTCCCCCGCGGGGACCTGCTGTCCGGTGTGCAGCGACGAGGTGTGGCCCAGCTGGGCGCCGTCGCCGATCGAGGTGCCGATGTCCAGCACGGTCATCTCGCCGACGAACGCGTCGCGGCCGATGTCGACCCGGCCGGTCTCGATCGCACCGGCCACCGCGCGGTAACCGGTGAACGAGCAGTCCCGGCGGATGATCGTGCCCGCGCCGATCGTGATCAGGTCGGTGGCCACCGGGACGCTGCTGGACAGGATGGTGACGCCGCGCCCGATCCGGGCGCCCAGCGCCCGCAGGTACAGGTTGTAGAGCGGCGAGCCGGCGAACAGCACCAGCGGGTTGAGCCGGATCAGCGACTGCACGAACCAGAAGCGCAGGTGCCCGAGGCTCCACAGCCGGATCTGGCGCTGCTTCCAGCGCCCGACCAGCAGCCACTTGAGCAGGATCGGGGCCACGCAGCCGACCAGGTAGGCGGCCAGCCCGAACTCGGCCGCCCGGGCCATCACCGACACCGTGTCGGTGCCCTGGGCGAACGGGATCGCCGGCGACAGGTCGGTTCCGGTGAACGCGAACACGACCCCGGTCTGCAGGATCAGCGCGCCCAGGTAGACGGCGCCCAGCATGATCAGCAGTTGGGCGGTGCCGAAGGCCAGGTAGCCGACGGAGCTGCCGCGCACCACCGACCCGGTCGGAGCCGGCCCGCTCGAGGCCGGGGCGGCGTCCCCGAGGGCGGCCGCCAGCCGGCGGACGGTGGGGTTCTGGTAGATCTCGCGCATCGACAGCGCGGGCATTCCGCCCTGCTGGCGCACCAGCGCCGAGAACTTGGCCAGCAGCAGCGAGTTGGCGCCCAGGTCGTCGAAGAAGTGGCTGTCCACCGAGATCTCGTCCAGCCCCAGGGTGCGGGCCATCGCCTCGGCCAGGACGCGCTCGGTGTCGCTGCCCGCGGCCACGTGCGGCCCGGCCTGGCCACCGGCACGGCGGCCGCTGGGCCGGGGCAGCGCCCGGCGGTCCACCTTGTCCTGGGGGGTCATCGGGATCGCGTCCAGCTGCTCCAGGTAGGACGGCACCATGTAGGGCGGGAGCTGCTCGCGCAGGTGTGCGGTGATCGTGTCCGGGTCCAGCCCGGTGACGCCGGAGCGCAGGCTGTAGTAGCCCACCAGCTCCTTCTGGCCCTCGGTCGGCTCGAACGTGTCGACGACGGCGGCCGCGACACCCGGCACGCTCAGCAGCACGGACTCGATCTCGGTCAGCTCGATGCGGTACCCGCGGATCTTGACCTGCAGGTCGATCCGGCCGAGGTACTCGATCTCGCCGTCGGCGTTGACCCGACCCAGGTCGCCGGTGCGGTAGATGCGGCCGGACGGGTTGCCGGCGATGCCGAGGAAGTCCGGGATGAACGCCTTGTCGGTCAGGTCCTCCCGGTTCAGGTAGCCGTTGGCCAGCCCGATGCCGGCGATCCCGATCTCGCCGATCTCACCGTGCGGCAGCGCGTGGAAGGGGTTGTCCCGATCCAGGATGACGGTGGTGTACGTGGGCAGCGGCTGGCCGATGGTCACCGGCCGGTCCGGGTGCAGCTCGGTCCAGGTCGCGGTGACGGTGGCCTCGGTCGGGCCGTAGACGTTGAGGAAGCGCCGTCCCGGCCGGTGCCAGCGGGTGATCAGGTCCTGCGGGCAGGCCTCGCCGGAGACCAGCAGGAAGCGCAGCTCCGGCAGGTCCTCCTCGATGGTGGCCAGCAGCGTGGGCACGCAGCACAGCGCGGTGATCCCGCGCTCGGCCAGGAACGCGTGCAGGTCCAGCCCGAGCAGGCTGGAGCCGACCGGCTTGGGCACCAGCGTCGCGCCGGCCACCCACGGCACCCAGATCTCCTCGACGGAGAAGTCGAAGGCGATCGTCATGCCCTGGTAGACCCGGTCCTGCATGCGCACGCCGTAGACCTCGGCGGCCACCCGGACGAAGTTGCAGATGCTGCTGTGCTCGATGGCCACGCCCTTGGGCTTGCCGGTGGTACCGGAGGTGTAGATCAGGTAGGCCAGGTCCTCGACCTGGGCGCCGCGCTCGGCGTCGGTCAGCCGGGCCGGGTTCTGCCGGGCGATCGCGCCGGCGGCCTGGTCGAGGAAGAGCAGGTCCGGCGCGAAATCCTGCAGGCCCTCGACCCGGTCGCGCACGTGCGAGAGCGACAGCACCAGGCGGACGCCGGCGTCGGAGATGATGTAGGCGATGCGGTCGGCCGGGAAGCCGACGTCCAGCGGCACGTAGGCCGCGTTGATCTTCATGACGGCGAGCATCGCCACGTAGGAGTACACGGGCTGGTCGAACAGCAGGGCGATCCGGTCGCCGGCGCGGGCACCGCGCTGCAGCAGCTGGCGGGCCAGCTGGTTGGCCCGCTCGTCGAGCTGGCCGAAGGTCATGGTGACGTCGCCGGCGTCGACGGCCAGGTGGTCGGCGCGACCGTAGCTGCGCATCCAGTCGCAGCGCTCCTCGAACACGTGGTCGAGCCGCTCACCGCGGCGGGCCCGGGACCCCTGCGCGTAGTCGGCGGCCACCAGCACGGCTGGTCCGTCCGGGCTCTCGGTGCGCTCCTGCAGCGTGGCGGTCACGGTGACTCCTCGGGTCGTGACAAGGTCTTGATGCTGGTCACGAGCCTGTCAGCGAAGCCGGCAGCACTCGATGGTGTGATCCCCCGAGCCCACACCCCGCACCCCCCAAGCCCGGGTGGGCGAGACCCCAGCCCGGGGTAGGGCCAGCACCCCGGACGCACGGCACGCCACACCGCCGGCCTATGCAGTGGCCGGCGGTGAGATCGATGCCGATGTCGAGGGGTGGACCGGCAGCGCGGGGCGGACGTCAGGCCGCGACGGAGACCGCTCCCGTACCCGTACCAGCGTTCGGGCCGGTGTCCGAGTCGGCGGCCGGGATGAACGTCCGGTGCAGCAGCCGCACCGCGTCGTCCACCTGCCCCGCCGGCACCAGCGCGGTGACCCGCCCGGCGGTGGTCGTGATCATTTCGGCGGTGATGTCGGCGTCCGCGAGCGCGCCCAGCGCGGCCGCCACGATCTCCGGACGGCGGGCGATGCCCAGGCTGACCACCGACACCGAGCCCAGCTCGTGCGCCACCTTCACCGCGCACCCGTGGGCGTCCAGCGCGGCCGAAACCTCGGTCGGCTCGGCCCCGGGCGCGGTGAACCGGGTGCCGCCGGCGTGCGGCAACACCGCACCCACGGCGATCCCGCGGGCGGCCAGCGCACCGGCCAGCGCACCGGGGTCGACACCGTCCGCCGTGTACAGGTTCTCCTGGTGCCGGTGCGCGACGCCGGCCACCTCGGTGGCCCCGGCACCTTCGAAGCCGGCCTGGTCGCGCCGGATCCAGGTCCCGGGTTCGGTGCTGAAGCTGGACCGCAGGTGGATGTCCACGCCGTGGGCCTGCGCGAGCTCCACCGAGCGCGGCTGCAGCACCCCGGCACCGGCCTCGGCCAGCTCCAGCATCTCCTCGTGCCGGATGGAGGACAGCCGGCGCGCGTCCGGGACCACGCGCGGGTCGGCGGTGAACACCGCGGGCACGTCGGTGAAGATCTCGCACTCACCGGCGCCGAGCGCGGCCGCGACCGCCACCGCGGAGGCGTCCGAGCCGCCTCGGCCCAGCGTGGTCACGTCCCCCGCGGCCGAGACACCTTGGAATCCGGTCACCAGCACGATGGCGCCGCGGTCGAGCTCGTCGTGGATGCGCTGCGGTTCGATGCCGGTCAGCCGGGCGTTGCCGTGTGCCCGGTCGGTGCCGATCCCCGCCTGCCGCCCGGTGAGCGACACGGCCTTCGAGCCCAGCTCGGTCACGGCCATGGCGGCCAGCGCGCACGAGATCGACTCCCCCACCGACAGCAGCGCGTCGAGCTCCCGCAGCGGCGGGCGGGCCGAGATGCCGTAGGCCATCCGCACCAGCTCGTCGGTGGACTTCCCCATGGCCGACAGCACCGCGACCACGCCGCGTCCGCCGCGCTGGGCCGCCACCATCCGCTCGGCCACCGCGCGCAGCCGGTCGTGGTCGGCCACCGAGGTGCCACCGAACTTCCACACCAGCGGCGGCAACGCTGCGGTGCCGGCGCGCCGGGCGACCTCGATGTCGTTGCGGCTGCTCATGTCCGTGCCTCCTGTCGAACGGGTACTCCGGGCCGGGGTCCACGCGGGGCGGGCCACCTGCAGGGAGCGTGCTGCACCGGTCGGCACGCCACGATGGTGCGCACCCCCGATCTCGGGGTGATCCCCCCCGCTCGCCGGTAGGGACATTCCCCCGCGGTCGGCCGGCCGGCTCACGGCACGTACCCGATCGTCTCGGGGGACGGGCCGCACTCGTCGAGGCGCATCAGCTCGCCGCGGTAGGGCAGCTGCTCCCAGCGCGATCCGTCGTCGTAGATGTTCTCCCAGGTGACGGCCCGGTTGTGGCCGCCCTGCTCGGGGCTCCAGGTTCCACCGAGTGCACCGGACATGATCGGACCTTCTCTCGTCGACGGGGCCGCGCACGGTGCGCGGCCACCTCCGCCGACGGTGACCCGGGGCGGATCGCCGAGAAATGGGGTACTCCCTACGACCTCCGGTGGGCGCCCCCGCACCCGGGAGGCCCCCCGCCTTCACGGGCTCGCCGAATCCCCCAGTTTCGGCTCGCGATCCAGCTCGGGGTCTTCGGGCCCGGTCTGCTCGGGTTCGCTGGTGTGCACGTCCTCCGGATCGATGTGGTTGTCGGCCTCGCTGCGCAGCGACCGGATGCCCGAGTTGAGCACCGCGAGCATCGGCACCGCGAGCAGCGCGCCGGCGATCCCGGCCACCAGCAGGCCGGTGGCGATGGCCAGCACCACGGCGAGCGGGTGCAGCTTCACCGCCCGGCCCAGCAGCAGCGGCTGCAGCACGTGGCTCTCCAGCTGCATGATCGCGATGATGATGCCCAGCACGATCAGCGCCGTGATCGGGCCCTGGGCGACCAGCGCGATTATCACCGCCACCCCGCCGGCCAGCACGGCCCCGACGATCGGCACGAACGCGCCGAGGAAGACCAGGGCGGCCAGCGGCACGGCCAACGGCACGCCCAGCACGGCGAGCCCGATGCCGATGGCCACCGCGTCGACGACCGCGACCACGGCGGTGGCCCGCACGTAGCTGACCAGCGCGGCGAGCGACCGCCGGCCGGCCACGTCGACCCGCGCCCGGGACTCCCACGGGATCACGCCCAGCAGGAACTGCCAGATCCCGAAGCCACCCTGCAGGAAGAAGATCAGCGTGAAGATCACCAGCAGCATTTCGGTGACGATCTCCCCGACCGTCGCCGCGGTGGTGATCGCCCCAGCGGTGATCGACGCCTGGTTGGCGCTGAGGGTGGCCAGCAACTGATCCTGGGCCCCCCGCAGCTGCTGCTCGCTCAGCCGCAGCGGGCCGTTCGTCAGCCACTGCACGATCGCGTCCACGCTGACGCTCAGCTGCGAGGCCAGGTCGGGTACGCCGCGCACGAACGTGACCACCACGAACGCGAGCACGCCGCCGACCAGCGCCAGCCCGCCGACCATGACCAGCGCGGTGGCCACCCCGCGCGGTACGTCGCGTTCCTGCAGCCAGTGCACGGCCGGGGCCAGCAACGCGGCCAGCAGCAGCGCGATGGCCACCGGCACGACGACGGCCGCGAGGAACCCGGCGGCGGTGCCGATGACGTACAGCGCGGCGACCACCACCAGGAACCGCCAGCCCAGGGCGGCGCTGGCTCGCAGCACCCAAGGCACGTAGACGTCGCCGTCGACGACCCGACCGTCGGGGGCGACCGCCCCGTTCGTCGCGGCGTTCCGCGCCGGGATGACCGGTCCGGCCACCGGAGGCCGGCCCGTGCGGGTCACCGGGCGCGCCGGCGACCGGGTCGGCGGGGCCGCGTCCTCCGGCGTGGTGACGGCCGCTATCCGACTCCTCAGGCGAGACAGCGCGCGTGGCACCACGGCATGGTCCTCACATCCGCTGGACCCGGGACACGGTCATGCCTCGGCGCGACTCCGCACCGTATCGCCCACCGGTTCATCGTTCTCCCTTGCTGCGCTCGGTCGACGCTTCGCGGGCGCGTCGTGATCATGATCCGCTCGCGAGCTCGGTCATCGACCCGCCGCGCGTCAGACCGACAGCAGCCGGTCGAAGAAGCTGCGGTAGCGGCGCAGCGCCAGCCGCAGGTCCTCGGTGGAGGCGTCGTCGTTGTCCAGCCCCTGCTCGATGCCGCGCCGCTGGTTGTTGAACAGCCGGCCGAGCTCGTCGAGCAACTCGCCGACCAGCGCGTCGGCCTTGACCACCGCCTGCCGCGGCTCGTCGACGAACTCGCCCTTCACCTCGTCCCAGCGCGCGCTGTAGGACCGGGCACGGTCGACGGACACCAGCCGCTCCCGGCCCTCGTCGTCGGTGCCGCCGGTCGATGCCGTGTCGCCCTCGTCGCGGTAGTGGTGCCGACCCTGCTCGACGTCCGGCACGGCAGCTGCGGCCGGCGTGGCCCCGGGCGCGGCGCCGGCCACCGGCGGGTCGATCCGATCGTCCCGGAGATCGCCCGGCGGTACCGAGGCGAACCCACCTCCGGGGACGGGCTGACCGTGATGGGCGCCCGTGTCCTGGCGAGCGCCCGTGTCCTGGCGAGCGCCCGTGTCCTGGCGAGCGACCGTGTCCTGGCGAGCGACCGTGTCCTGGTGGGCGACCGGGTCCTGACGGTCGGCGGGCAGCTCGGCGGCCCGTGCTCCGGAGGTCGGCGGGGTCGGCTCGTCCTGGTGCCGGCCGGCGGGTCCGTCCGGCGCCGGCCTCGCGAGCGGGTCGTCGAGGCGGTCGGTCCGGGCGGCGGGATCGTCGGCCGGGTCCCGGGCGGGCCGCTCGTCCTGCTCCGGGCGGGGTTCCGTGAGATCGGCGAGGAGGTCCTTCGCCCGGTTCTTGAGCTCGTTCAGGTCCACGGGCCGTTCCTTCGGTAGCGTCGAATGTTTTCAGCTGGGAGTACCCGCATTCACCGCCGTCGACGCCACACCGGCACCGGGGATCGGAAAGACTGTCGCCCATGCCCGATCCTGATCTGGCGCGCGTCCGGCGCCGGGTGCTCACCCGTTCCATCAGCCCGGAGAACCCGACCGGCGCGCCCGGGCTCGGCGGGCAGGCCGCCGCGGGCACCGGCGCCGTGGCCGGACGCGACCTGGGCCGGGGCTGGAAGGTTTCGCCGAGCATCCAGATCGCCGCGCACAGCACGGTCGACCTGGCCACCATCGTCGGGCCCGGGCGGATCACCCACATCTGGCTCACCACCCACCCCGACCACTGGCGTCAGCTGCTGCTGCGCGCGCACTGGGACAGCGACCGGACGCCCGCGGTCGAGGTGCCGGTCGGGGATTTCTTCGGGCAGGCCTGGGGCCGGTTCGCCCAGCTCAGCTCGTCGATGATCGCGGTCAACCCGCACGGTGGGCTGAACAGCTACTGGCCGATGCCCTTCCGCGAGGCGGCCCGTCTGACGTGCGAGAACCTCTCGCCGACGCCGGCCACGGTGTACTTCCAGATCAGCTACGAGCTGGGCACCGACGAGGAGCACAGCGGCTACCTGCACGCGCACTGGCACCGTTCGAACCCGCTGCCCACCGGCGCGGTGCATCCCCTGCTGGACACCGTCCGCGGCGCCGGCCACTACGTCGGCAGCTACCTGGCGTGGGGGGTGAACTCGCGCGGCTGGTGGGGCGAAGGTGAGATCAAGTACTACCTGGACGGCGACGTGGAGTTCCCGACGATCTGCGGCACCGGTACCGAGGACTACTTCGGCGGAGCCTGGAACTTCGACGTGCCGGGCCAGGGTTACACCGCCTACAGCACGCCGTATCTCGGGCTGCACCAGATCGTCCGGCCGGACGGGCTCTACGAGAGCCAGCAGCGTTTCGGGATGTACCGCTGGCACGTCCCGGACCCGATCCGCTTCGCCTCCGGCATCCGCGTCGACATCCAGGCCCTCGGCTGGCGCAGCGGCGGCCGGTACCTGCAGCGCCACGACGACATCGCCTCGACCGCGCTGTTCTACCTCGACGCCCCGAGCACGGAGCTGCCGCCGACCCCGACCCTGGACGAGCTCGAGTACCTGTGACGGGTGCGATGACCTCGTTCGAAGCACCCCGGCAACGGGAATCCGCGAGCGGGGACACCGCCCGCGACAGGCCAGAGGAGAGGATCGCGATGACCGACGCTCGACCGAAGGTGCTGGTGGTGGGCGGCGGGTTCGCCGGATTCCACGCGCTGCGCCGGCTGCAGCGCGTGCTGCCGCCCGACGCCGCGGAGCTGGTGCTGATCAGCCCGACCGACTACCTGCTCTACACGCCGTTGCTGCCCGAAGTGGCCAGCGGCACGATCGAGCCCCGGCACGTCGCGGTCTCGTTCCGGCAGGCCCTGCCCTCCATCCGGACGGTGCTGGGGCACGTCACGGACGTCGACCTGGAACAGCGCACGGTGACCGTGCGCCCTCCCGAACACGGGGCACCGCCGCACGCCGAGCACTGGGACCGGCTGGTGCTGGTCCCGGGATCGGTCACCCGCCAGTTCGACATCCCCGGGCTGCGCGAGAACGCGCACGGCATCCGGACGGTCACCGAGGCCCAGTTCCTGCGCGATCACCTGCTGGCCCAGCTCGACCTGGCCGACGGCCTGCCCGATGTCCCCGAGAGCTACCGGGAGCGCCGCGAACGGCTCACCGTGGTCGCCGTCGGCGCCGGCTACACGGGTACCGAGACGGTGGCCCAGCTGCAGCGCTGGATCCACCACGTGGCCTCCCGCTGGGACCGGGTCCGTCCGCACGACGTGCGCTGGCTGCTCATCGACATCGCGTCCAGCGTGCTGCCCGAGCTGGGCCAGCGGCTCGGGGACGCGGCCATGGCGGCGCTGCAACGGCGCGGCGTCGACGTGCGGCTCGGCGTGACGGTGGAGTCGGCGACGGATCGGGCGGTGACCCTCACCGACGGCAGCACCGTGCCGACCCGGACGCTCATCTGGGGTGCCGGTGTCACGGCGAACCCGCTGGTCGGCACGCTGGGCCTGGAGCTCGAGCGCGGCCGGCTGGTGGTCGACGCGCAGCTGCGGGTGGCGGGCGCGGAGCACGTCTGGAGCGCGGGTGACGCCGCCGCGGTGCCCGACCTCACCCAGCAGGCACCGGACGGCGATCCCGGGTCGCGACCGGTCACCCCGCCGACCGCCCAGCACGCGCAGCGACAGGGTTACACCCTGGCGAGGAACGTCGCGGCCAGCCTCGGCCACGGGCGGCCGCACGCCTACCGCCACCACGACCTGGGCCTGGTCGCCGACCTCGGCGGCCGCGACGCGGTGGCCAAGCCGCTCGGTATCCCGCTGACCGGGCTCGTCGCCAAGGCCGTGACCAGGGCCTACCACCTGTACGCGATGCCGCTCACGGCCAACCGGGTCCGGGTCGCCACCGACTGGCTGCTGGCGTCCGTGCTGCCGGTGCAGGCGGTGCAGCTGTCGGGCATCCGCTCCGACGACGCGCTGATCAGCACCGCCGAGCACACCGACATCTACTGACGCCGCGATCCGCCGGTGGGCCCGTGCCGCTACCCGCCGAACACTTTCAGCGTCTGCGGAGTTATCCGGTCCAGCCAGCCACCGACCTCCTCCGGGCCGAGGGGCCGGGCGATGTGGTAGCCCTGGCCGTAGTCGCAGCCGGCCGCGGTGAGCAGGTTCAGCACCGCCGCCGACTCCACGCCCTCGGCCACCATGGGCAGGTCCAGGCTGTGGGCCAGGCCGATGGTGGAGGTCACGATGGCCGCGGCACGCGGGTCGCTGATCATGCGAGCCACGAACGAACGGTCGAGCTTGAGCTCGTCGACCGGCAGGTCCTGCAGGTAGGCCAGCGAGGAGTAGCCGGTGCCGTAGTCGTCCACCGCGATCCGCACGCCCAGCGCGTGCACGGCGGTGAGCACCGCGAAGCCGCGGTCCCGGTCGGCCATGATCACGCTCTCGGTGATCTCCAGGACCAGGGCCGACGGCGGTAGCCCGACCTCGGCCAGGGCAGCCTTGATGCGGGCGACGAAATCCATCCCGCCCAGGCTCGTCGCCGACACGTTGACCGCCACCGTCAGCTGCCGACCGCCGTCCCACCAGTCACGGCACTGCCGGAGCGCCACGCACAGCACGGCGTCGGTCATGGGCTGCATCAACCCGGCCCGTTCCACCAGCGGCAGGAACTCCTCGGGCGGGACCAGACCACGCCGCGGATGCTGCCACCGCACCAGCACCTCGAACTCGTCGACCCGGCCCGTGCGCAGGTCGAGCTTGGGTTGGTAGAGCAGCCGCAGCGACCCGGCCGGGCCGTAGGGCGCCCGGCCACCCGCGGTGTCGATGGCCGCCCGCAGCTCGTAGACCGTCTGCTGGTCACGTCGTCCGTCCTCACGGCTCGCCGGGTCGAACACCCGGATCCCGCCGGTGGACTTGGCCAGGTACATCGCGGTGTCGGCGCAGTGCAGCAGTCCGTGCACGTCGGTGGCGTGCGCCGGGTACGCGGCGATGCCGATGCTCCCGCTGACGTTCATTGTGGCCGGCCCGACGACGAACGGCGCGGACAACTGCTCGCGCAGCTCATCGGCGACCCGCTCGGCATCGTGCAGGTCGGTGTCGTCCAACAGGATCGCGAACTCGTCGCCGCCGAGCCGGGCCACCGTGTCGGTGTCCCGCACCCCCTCCACCAGCCGGCGGCTGACCAGCACCAGCAGCTCGTCGCCGGCCTGGTGCCCCAGCGAGTCGTTGACCTCCTTGAACCGGTCCAGGTCGATCAGCATCACGGCCGCCCGGGGCGACCCGGCCGCACCGGTCACGGCGGTCACGCACCGGTAGAACTCGCGCCGGTTGGCCAGCCCGGTCAGGTCGTCGGTCCGGGCCGCGCGCCGGGTCTCGGCGAGCGACGCGACCTCGGAGAAGGTCAGTGCCGTCCGCACCAGCACCGCGCTGATCGCGCCAGCCGCCAGCAGCTGCGCCACCAGCGACACCGGCCCGAGGGCGTCACCGAGCAGCACCAGCAGTGAGGTGATCGTCACCAGCACCGGCACCACCAGGACCTGGCCGCCTTCCAACCGCAGCGGCTGGTCGTCGCCCCGGTCCCGCCACGCGGCTGCCGCCATCAGCAGGTAGGCCATCGACCACAGCACGTCCACGACCGAGCCGTCGGTGTAGCTGCCGGTCGCCGCCAGCACCAGGAACCCGGTGTCCGCCACCGCGTTCACCGCGCAGCCGAGCACCAGCAGCATCCACGGTCCGCTCGTCCGCCAGCCGCGTGCCGCCAGCACCCCGATCACCAACGACACCAGCAACACGTCGGCCGAGGGATAGGCCAGCAGGATCACCAGTGCAGCCGCCGAGTCGGCGTTCGCCGCGATCGGCCCGAAGGCCAGCGCGCCGACCGCCGCGACGCCGAGCCCGGCCACCAGGCCGTCCAGCCACATGCTCGGGTGGAATTGTCTGCTGTTGGCTCGCACCAGCAGCCCCAATCCCAGGTAGTAGGCGGCATAGGAGATCAACCACAATCCGTCGGCGATCGACGGGTGCAGCGCGTCCGGGCGACCGAACAAGACGATCGAATAGTAGACATCGGCAGCGGCCGAGCAGATCAAACCGACCGCGATCACCGCCCACGGCACGCGCCGGTGGGTACCGAGCACGGCCCGGGCCACGACCAGGCCGACCGCAGCCAGGTTGACGGCTGGGTACCACCATCGGGCCCACCAGTCCGACGGCAGCACTAGGCCGTTCAGCAGCAGCGATGCTACGAAAGCCGCCTCGCCGACGACCAGCACGGCGCCGGTGACGCACACGAGGTTCCACAGTGGATGCGGCGCGGCCGGGGAGCGGAGCGGCGCCGCGACATCCTCCTCACGGGAATCCAAGCGGTATTACCTCATCTCGCGCATGCGGACTCAATCGGCCACCGTCGGCCATCCCCCCGGATACGCTTTTCCGCACTCAACCGCAATGCGGACCGATGTCGGTGAGCGACGGCCGTGAAGCCGCCCATCACCGGACACTCGAGAATCGTCACGCGGTCGAGGCGCGTTACGCAACTGTAGTCAGCATGGCGCCGAGGGCTATCCGCCAGCCCGGGATAGTGCCTCACGCAGAGTCACAGGTCTCTCGGCTGATCGTGCCAATTTCGGGGCGAACGTTGTTCGCGTCCGCCAGCGTTCGCGTTGCGGAGGAAAGCTGCGTACTATCCCAAGCATACCTGCTGCACCAACCGAGAGGCTTCGATGACCACCATGACCAACCCGTTCGCCGACCTGTCCGGCTTCGCCTACCGCAGCCAGCACGCCGCGGCCGACGCCCTCGAGACGTGGGCCGGGTTCGCGGAGGCCGCCAACGATGCCGCCGGTTCCCAGGCCCGCAACCTGCGCCAGATCCTGCACGGGATGTTCGACCTCATCGAGCAGGGCTTCCGGGTCGAGCGCGAGATCGCCACGTACCTGACCATCGCCTCCCAGGTGTTCGCCCGGGCGGCCGACAGCGCACGCGAGCTCACCGACATCGCGCTGGCGTCCGTCGAGGCCGCCGCCCAGGCCGCCGGACACTCCCGATGAGGCGTGTCGATCGGCGCCACGGCGCGGCCGGTTTCCGGGTCCAAGGCTTGATATCCCAGAGCGAAATGCTTACTATCCCATGCACGTCCGATATCGAGGAGACCCTGTGAGCAGCGCTGCCCAGCGGTTACGGCATGT
This sequence comes from Pseudonocardia sp., assembly GCA_035557575.1. Lineage (GTDB taxonomy): Bacteria > Actinomycetota > Actinomycetes > Mycobacteriales > Pseudonocardiaceae > Pseudonocardia. The sequence goes on from DATMDS010000040.1 coordinate 77,159, forward strand.
CCTGGCCGGCCAGCAGTTTCCCGCCGAACGGTGGCAGTTGATCGTCGGCGGCGAGCTCTACGGGGCCGACGCGCAGTCGCGGCTGGAGCTGCAGGCGCTGCCCCCGAAACGGTATGCGAGCCTGGCCGAGGTGCTGAGCACGATCGACAGCGCCAGGGCCCGGACCAACGCGGCCTGACCCGGGCACCCTGCCGGCTCATCCCAGGTACTGGCCGAACCAGGCCAGCACCCGCTGGTAGACCTCACCGGCCGCCGCCGCGTTGTACCGCTGACCGGTGTCGTTGAAGAACGCGTGATCGACGCCCGGCACGGTGACCAGCTCGTGAGGCAGCCCGCGGGCGGTCAGGGCGGCCTCCAGCGCGTCGCGGCCGGCGTTGACCCGGTTGTCCTTCTCCGCGAACACCCCCAGCACGGCGGCCCGCGTGTTCGCGAACGTCGGATCGGACGGCGCCGGGCCGTAGAACGGCACCGCCGCGGCCAGCTCGGTCGGGGCGCCGTTGAGCAGGCGCCAGACCATCCCACCGCCGAAGCAGAACCCCATGGCCGCCTGCGGTACTCCCGGCAGCCGGCGGCCCAGCTCGACCAGGCCACTCTGCAGATCCGAGATGAGGTCCGCCTCGGCCAGACCCCCCAGCGCGGCCGTCGCGTCCGGGACGGCCGCGGTGCCGCCGAGCCGGGACAGGAGGTCCGGCGCGAGGGCCGCGTACCCGTCCCCGGCCAGGCGGCCGGCGACGGCCCGGATGTGGTCGGTCAGGCCCCGGTTCTCGTGCACCACCAGCACCGCGCCGCGCGGCGTGGCAGCGGGAGCGGCGAACGCACCGCTCAGCTCCCCCGCCGCCCCGGGGAAGGTCACCGCGGTGGCGCGGGCCAGCGCGGCGGGCACGTCGTAGTCGGGAGCCGCGGGCGGGACGCCGGCGGCCGGCGCGCCGGCGGCCGGGCCTCCGGACGGTGGTGGCGGTGCCGCCGGTGCGGGCGCCACCTCGCTGCTGCACGCCGCCAGCACTCCGGAGGCCGCCGCGGTCGAGAGGCCGAGCAGGCCCAGGCGGCGCAACGCCTCCCGCCTGCTCAGGTGCCCATCGGCGTGGTCCAGCGCGACCTCGGTGACCAGATACTCGCGTAGCGCCATGACGTGACCGTAGTGGTATTGGCGCGGTGCGCCGGTGACCGCGGGCTCAGGTGTGACGGACGGACAGCGAGCGGATCATGACCTGACCCTCGCCCGACTTGTCGCCCTTGCTCGGATTGCTGTTGGTGTAGACCCCGGCCTTGAAGTAGCTGGTGCTGGACGAGATCGGCAGGTCGGCCTTCTGCTGGCCGTTGTACCAGACCTTGACCCGGCCCTCGGCGGACTCGATCTTCACCGAGAACATGGTGCCGAGCTGGTAGTTCGGTTCCAGGTCGACGAACTTGCGGCCGTCGTCGTACTTGACGCGCAGGTTCTGACCGCTCAGGTGGATCTGCATCAGGTCGTCGCTCGTGCCGTGGATCTGGCCGGCGATGACGTCGGGCTTCTTATCCGGGGTCTGGGTGATCGCCTCGACGATCTCCATGGTGTGCCGCCCCTTGCGGCCGTCCCAGCTGGCCTTCTCCGAGCCGGCCATCTCCCGCAGCTCGGAGCGCGGGTACTCGCTGCCCGACGTCGTGGCCCCGCCGGTTCCGGCGGTGAACACGACCGCATTCTTGCTCTCGTTGAGCTGGTAGTACTGGCTGTGGTAATTGGCCAGCGCGGAGCCCTCGACGAGGTCCGGGTCGCCCTCCTTGCCCGTGGGCAGGGTGAGGTACCAGTCCTTGGTGTCGAGCAGTTCCGACGGCAGGGCCTGCGCGACCCGGGCACCGGCGCCGGCCAGTGGCGCGGCAGCCGTCGACGCCGGGGCCGTCCGCGCGTCCACACCGGCGCTGCCACCGGATGCGGAGCTGCTGTCCGTCGTGGACCCGGAGTCGCTGGTACCGGAGCCGCTGGTGCCGGAGCTGCCGGTGCTGGAATCACTGCTGTCGGAGCGGGCGTCGGTGTCGCTGTCGGACTGCTCGTCGCTGCTCGAACCCTCGTCGTTGGTCGCGGACCCTCCGTCGGACGCCGAACCGCTGGAGTCGCCCGTTGCGTCCGGGTCGTCGTCGGAGCCGCTCGCCGGGTTCTCGGTGGCGCCGTCGTCGTCGCCGCTCGAGTCGTTCCCGTTCGACTCGCTGCCGTTCGACTCGCTGCCGTTCGACCCGCTGCCGCCGGAGTCGCCGCTGTCCGCGTCGTCGGCCCCAGATGCGGAGTCGTCGCCGGACCGCCCGGAGTCCGACGCGTCGGCGTCGCGGTCGGCGTCGCTCTCCCGCTGTCCACCGTCCTTCTCGGACGCGCGGGGCGCACTCGTCACCGGACCGGGCGCGGGGGGTGCGGTCGGGCGCCGCACGCTGGTCGGGAAGCGCGGGGCGACGGCCGCGGCCTGCGCGGCGCCGACCAGCGCACCCGCATCGACGGGAGCCGGCGCCGCGGCCGCCACGCTGCCGGCGTCCACCGGCGCGTCGGCGGCGAGCAGCGTGATGGTGCGCGCCGACGGTGCGTTCTCCGACTGCAGGGCGACCTGCAGCAGGTTCGGAATCTGGGTGACCGCCACCCAGCCGGCCGCGCCGGCACCGGCGAGCGAGAGCGCGCTACCGGCCGCCGTGACCGCCGTGCGGCGGCGTGTGACGACCGCGGCATCGACCGCGCGATGCGCACCGGAATCCGTCACGGCAGGCCGGTGTCCCGGCGTCTGACGGGTTTCGAGCGCGTGGCGACTGCGTGGGGAGCTGTGCCGAGCCACTTACCCTGCCTTCCGGGCCGCGGACGCCGGTTGGACATCCGGCTTCGGGGAGCCGGCGGGTGGGGAGTCCCGTGTCCATTTCGTGACCGGTCTGTTCTGGACCCGATGTGAACCTAGAGCCGGGTTGCCTCCTTGTCGTACCCGTACCGGTGAGATGAGAGTTCCGCGCGACGAAGTGCAACAGTTGCCCGCCGAGCGGGCGAGTGGCTCCGGGGCCCGGAAACCGACCGGTCGTCCCACCGCGACGAGCGGCCGAACGGAGTACAAAGGCCGGCAACGATCTTCCGACCGCCGTCTCCGTGACCATTGGGCGCCCGGCCGGGTCCAGCAGACCGGGCGCTCCCCTACCGCCCCGGCTCGCGCAGTGCCCGTTCCCCGAGCAGGCGCAGGGTCGCTTCCGGCGTCAGCGGGTGGAAGGGCCCACCGCGCACGTCCCGGTGGGCCCGCTCCAGCGGTGACGTGCGGAAGAAGGCGGCGCCGCCGGCCACCTCCAACGCGGTGTCGACCACCGCCCTGGCCTCCAGCACCGCGTGCCGCTTCGCCGCCATCAGGGTGGCGAGCG
>DATMDS010000041.1:0-71933 GCA_035557575.1 Pseudonocardia sp.
CTCTACGGCGACCGCGAGCACCTGGTGACCGTCCGCGCCGAGATGTCACGGCTGCGCAAGTCGCTCGGCGGTCTGCTGCTGGCCCGGCCCTACCGGGTCGCGCCCGGCGTCGACGCCGTGCTGCCCGCCCTGACCGGCAGCGCGCTGCTGGCCCGCTCCAGCGCGCCCGGTCTGCGCCGGCTCGCCGGCTGAGCACAGCCGCGATGCACGGCCGGTGCAACCCCGGTGCAACCGTTGCTGCCGCGCGCCCGCTCGGGTGAAGTAGGCCACAGCGCACCGGTCACGGTGCTGCACCACGAACGCCGTCGACGAGGAGGGCCGGAGTGCAGCAGGGCACCGCGAACGGGCACGTACCCGGCGTCGAACTGCCCGTCGTGCCCGGTTCCACGATCGGCATCGTGGCCAACCCGATGTCCGGCCGCGACATCCGCCGGCTGGTCGCCCAGGCCTCGGTCTTCCCCAATGCGGAGAAGACGAACATGGCGCTGCGGCTGATCTCCGCGGCCGGGGCCACGGGCGTCGAGCGGGTGCTGATGTCGACCGACGCGATGGGTGTGGCCGGCGGCGTGCTGCGGGCCCAGGGCAAGCGCCGGGCCGGCTCCGGTCGCTGGCCGGCGCTGGAGTTCGTCGAGATCGACGCCCTGAGCGGCACCGCGGAGGACACCAGGGCGCTGGTCCGGCGGATGCGCGAGCGCGGCGCCGCCGTGATCGTGCTGCTCGGCGGGGACGGCACGGTGCGCGCGGCGTCCGTGGCCAGCGGCGAGGTGGCGCTGCTCCCGCTGTCCACCGGGACCAACAACGCCTTCCCGGAGATGTGGGAGGCCACCGTGGCCGGCAGCGCCGCCGGCTTGCTGGCCACCGGTCGGGTCCCGGTCGCGGAGGCCACCCACCGGGCCAAGGTGCTGCACGTCGACGCCGGCGCCACCCATGAGGTGGCGCTGGTCGACGTGTGCGTGTCGACCGTGACGCACGTCGGGTCGAAGGCGCTCTGGCAGCCGGGCACGCTGCGCGAGCTGTACTGCGCGTTCGCCGAGCCGCACGCCATCGGGCTGTCCAGCATCGCCGGCCTGCTGCACCCCAGCGCGCGCACCGACCCGCACGGCGTCGTGGTGCGGATGACCGAGCCGGTGGCCGGAACCCGCACGGTGTTCGCGCCGATCGCGCCGGGCGTGGTCGCCCCGATCGGCATCCAGGACGCCGCGCCGCTGGTCGCCGGCGTCCCGCACCCGGTGGCGGTGCGGCGCGGCACCATCGCGGTGGACGGCGAGCGCGAGATCGAGTTCGGCCCGGCCACCCCGGTCACCGTGACCCTGGCCGCGGACGGGCCGCGGGTGCTCGATGTGCGCGCCGTGCTCGCGGCAGCGGCCCAGCGACAGCTCCTCGTCAGCAACTCCCGGACGTACCAGCCCGATCAGCAGCCGACGGCAGGCCAGGAGGTTCGATGAAAGCGGCACGGTTCCACGGACCCGGCGACATCCGGATCGAGGACGTACCCGAACCCGAGGTGGGTCTCGGGCAGGTCGAGGTCACCGTCGACTGGTGCGGCATCTGCGGCACCGACCTGCACGAGTTCCTCGAGGGTCCGATCTTCATCCCGGCCAGGGGCGCCCCGCACCCGATCACGGGGGCCGAGCTGCCGGTGGTCATGGGCCACGAGTTCGCCGGCGTGGTCTCCGCCGTCGGGTCCGGGGTGAGCGGGATCGGCGAGGGCGACCGGGTCGCCGTCGAGCCCTACTACGTGTGCGGCGAGTGCGTGGCCTGCGTGGCCGGGCGCTACAACATCTGCCGCAAGCTCGGCTTCATCGGGCTCTCCGGGCAGGACGGCGGCTTCGCCGAGAAGTGCGTGGTGGACTCCCGCTGGATCCACCCGCTCGGCGACCTGCCCACCGACGTCGGCGCCCTGGTCGAGCCGCTGGCCGTGGGCTACCACGCGGTGCGGCTGTCCGGGCTGCGTCCGGGCGGCACCGCGGCGGTGTTCGGGGCCGGTCCGATCGGCCTGGTCACGACGGCCGCGTTGAAGGCGGCCGGGGCCGGGCAGGTGATCGTGGTCGAGCCGGCCGCGGCCCGGAAGGCCAAGGCCACCCCGGCCGGCGCGGACACCGTGCTCGATCCGACCGAGACCGACGTGGCGGCCGCCGTCCGCGACCTGACCGGCGGCGCCGGCGCCGACGTGACCTTCGAGTGCGCGGGCATCGACGCGGTGCTCGCCGCGGCCATCGGCTCCGTGCGCCCCGGCGGCACCGTGGTCAACGTGGCGATCTGGGGGCACGTGCCGCAGGTCGCCATGAACGACCTGGTGCTCAGCGAGATCTCGGTGATCGGCTCGCTGGCCTACTGCGGTGACCACAGCGACACCATCGCGCTGCTCCGGGACGGCAAGGTCGCCGCCGAGCAGTTCATCACCGGTCGGATCGGGCTGGACGACCTGGTCAAGGGCGGCTTCCGGGAGCTGATCGACAACAAGGAGGAGAACGTGAAGATCCTCGTCTCGCCGAAGGACGCGTTGTCGTGAGGCCGGCCGACGTGCTCCGTGCCGCGGAGGCGACGTCATGACCGCGATCGTCACCGGGGCGGGCCGGGGGATCGGGCGCGGGATCGCGCTGCGGCTGGCGAAGGACGGGCACGCGGTCGCCGTCAACGACGTGAACAAGGCCGGGGCCGAGGCGGTCACGGCGGAGATCACCGCGGCCGGCGGGCAGGCCGTCGCGGTGCCCGCCGACGTCACCGACCGGGACGCGGTGTTCGCGATGGTCGACCAGGTGGCCACCGAGCTGGGCAGCGTCGACGTGATGGTCGCCAACGCGGGCATCGCGCAGGTCAAGACGCTGCTCGAGGTCACCCCCGACGACCTGCGGACGATCTTCGACGTGAACGTGTTCGGCGTCGTGTACTGCCTGCAGGCCGCGGCCGAGAAGATGATCGCCCAGGGCCGCGGCGGCAAGATCATCAACGCCGCGTCCATCGCCGGGCACAGGGGCTTCGACTACCTCGGCCACTACAGCGCCACCAAGTTCGCGGTGCGCGCGCTCACCCAGGCCGCGGCCAAGGAGCTGGCCCAGCACCAGATCACCGTGAACGCCTACTGCCCGGGCATCGTCGGCACCGACATGTGGGACCTGATCGACGAGAAGCTCGGCGCCTACCTGGGCACCGCCAAGGGCGAGGCCCTGGCCAACTACTCCCAGCTCATCGCGCTGGGTCGGGTACAGACCCCGGAGGACGTCGCCGGGTTCGTCTCGTACCTCGCTTCGCAGGATTCGAACTACATGACCGGGCAATCGGTCGTGATCGACGGAGGGATCGTGATGGTATGACCGGCACCCTGGAGTCCCCGACCTCGCAGGAACTGACCCCCGACCAGCTGCTGGCCGCCTACCGCAGCATGCGCACGATCCGCGACTTCGAGGAGCGGGTGCACGAGGAGTTCGCCGGCGGCGACATCCCCGGCTTCGTACACCTGTACGCCGGGGAGGAAGCCTCGGCGGTCGGCATCTGCAGCCACCTCACCGAAGCCGACGCGATCGCCTCCACCCACCGCGGGCACGGGCACTGCATCGCCAAGGGCGTGGAGATCAACGGCATGATGGCCGAGATCTACGGCCGCTCCACCGGGTCCTGCAAGGGCAAGGGCGGCTCGATGCACATCGCCGACCTGTCCAAGGGCATGCTCGGCGCCAACGGCATCGTCGGCGGCGGCCCGCCGCTCATCTGCGGGCGCGCGCTGGCCTCCAAGCACAAGGGCGACGGCAGCGTAGCGGTGGCCTTCTTCGGCGACGGCGCGTCCAACCAGGGCACCACGCTGGAGTCGCTCAACCTGGCCAGCATCTGGAACCTGCCGGTGATCTTCGTGGCCGAGAACAACGGCTACGCCGAGGCGACCTCGTCGACCTGGTCGGTGGCCACCGACGACATCGCCGACCGGGCCGCCGCGTTCGGCATGCCCGGTGTGATCGTCGACGGGTTCGACTTCTTCGCCGTGCACGAGGCGGCCGGCGAGGCGGTGGCCCGGGCCCGCGAGGGCGGCGGCCCGACCCTGATCGAGGTCAAGTTCACCCGCTACTTCGGACACTTCGAGGGTGACCAGCAGCTCTACCGGGCCGATGAGGTGCGCAACGCTCGGGAGAACCTGGACTGCCTGAAGCGGTTCCGGGCCCGCGTCACCGAGTCCGAGCAGCTCACCGACGCCCAGCTGGACCAGATCGACTCCGAGGTGGCCGCGGCCGTCGAGGCGTCGGTGGTGGCCGCCAAGGCCGCGCCCAAGCCGGGTCCCGAGGACCTGCTGACCGACGTCTACGTCTCGTACTGAGCCTTCCGGAGAGGAGAACGCACATGGCACGCACGATTACCTACCGCGAGGCGATCAACGAGGCGCTGACCCAGGAGATGGAGCGCGACGAGCGCGTCATCGTCATGGGCGAGGACAACGCCGGTGGCGAGGGGGCGCCGGGCGAGCAGGACGCCTGGGGCGGGGTGCTCGGTGTCACCAAGGGCCTGTACGGCAAGTTCCCCGGCCGGGTGCTGGACACCCCGATCTCGGAGTCGGCGTTCGTCGGTGCCGCGATCGGGGCGGCCACCGGCGGGCTGCGCCCGGTGGCCGAGCTGATGTTCATCGACTTCCTGGGCGTCTGCTTCGACCAGATCTTCAACCAGGCGGCCAAGTTCCGGTACATGTTCGGCGGCAAGGCCGTGACCCCGGTGGTCATCCGCACCATGTGGGGCGCCGGGTTGCGTGCTGCGGCCCAGCACTCGCAGTCGCTGCTGCCGGTGTTCACCCACATCCCCGGCCTGAAGGTGGTGGCCCCCTCCAACCCGTACGACGCCAAGGGGCTGCTCATCCAGTCCATCCGCGACGACGACCCGGTGATCTTCGCCGAGCACAAGATGCTCTACGACACCGCGGGCGAGGTGCCGGAGGAGAGCTACACCATCCCGTTCGGCGAGGCGAACATCGTGCGCGAGGGCGGCGACGTGACCATCGTGGCCATTGGCCGGATGGTCAACACCGCGCTGGAGGCCGCCGAGGAGCTGGCGTCCTCCGGCATCCAGGCCGAGATCATCGACCCGCGCACCACCAGCCCGCTGGACCTGGACACCATTCTGGAGTCGGTGGAGAACACCGGGCGGCTGGTGGTGGTCGACGAGTCCAACCCGCGCTGCTCGCTGGCGTCCGACATCGGGGCGTCGGTCGCGCAGGAGGCATTCGGCTCGCTCCGGGCGCCGATCCAGATGGTCACCGGCCCGCACACGCCGGTGCCGTTCACCGACTCGCTGGAGGACCTGTTCATCCCCGACGCCGCCAGGATCGCCGGCGCGGTCAAGACGGCCACCGACTGGAAGAAGTGAGCCCATCGTGAGCGATGACCGGATCCAGCGGGTCACGATGCCGAAATGGGGCCTGTCGATGAAGACGGGCAAGATCGTCGAGTGGTTCGTGTCCGAGGGCGACACGATCACCAAGGGCGACGACCTGGTCGACATCGAGACCGACAAGATCGCCGGGACACTGGAGTCGCCGGAGGCGGGGCTGCTGCGGCGGATCGTCGCCGAGCCCGGCGCGGACCTGCCGATCGGCGCGGTGCTCGCCGTGCTGGCGCCGGCGGAGGTGCCCGACGCGGAGATCGAGACCGTGGTCGAGGAGGCCAGGGCCGCGGTCGAGTCCGGGGAGCTGGAGGGCGGCGACGAGCCGGCCCCGCAGCTGGCCGAGGTCGGTGGGCGCACGATCTCCTACCTGACGCTGGCCCCCGACGAACCGACCGGGGATCCCGTCGTGCTGGTGCACGGCTTCGGCGGCGACAAGAACTCGTGGCTGTTCGTGCAGCAGCCGCTGTCGGAGACGCACACGGTGCACGCGCTCGACCTGCCCGGGCACGGCGCGTCGGGCAAGGACGTGGGCGACGGCTCGCTGAGCACGCTGGCCGACACGGTGATCGGGTTCCTGGACGCGCTCGAGATCTCCCGGGCGCACCTGGTCGGGCACTCGCTGGGCGGTGCCGTGATCGCCGCGGTGGCGAGGTCGGCGCCGGACAGGGTGGCGTCGCTGACGCTGCTGGCCCCGGCCGGCTACGGCTCCGAGGCCGACGCGGAGTACCTGCGCGGGTTCGCCGCGGCCTCGTCGCGCCGGGAGCTCAAGCCGCTGCTCGGGCGGCTGTTCGCCGACGAGTCGCTGGTGACCCGGCAGCTCGTCGACGACCTGCTCAAGTACAAGCGGCTCGACGGTGTGGACAAGGCGCTGGCCGCGGTGCTGAACACGCTGCTCGACGGCGACAAGCAGGCCATCGACACGCCCGCCCTGCTCGCCGGGGTGGACGTCCCGGTGACGGTGGTCTGGGGGAGTGCGGACCGGATCCTGCCCGCTCCCACGGAGGGCGCGGAGCAGGTGCAGGCCGGGCACATGCTGCACATGGAGGCCGCGAACGACGTGGTCCGCCACGTGCAGTCGCGGCTGTAGCCCACGGGTACTCGTACCCGCCCCCACCTCCCGCCTGATCCTCCCGCCTGATCCTCCCGCCCGACCGACCGAACGACCGAACGAACGAACGAACGGCACTTTCGCACGAACCTATCGTGCGAAAGTGCCGTTCGTTCGCCATGGGAGCGGGGAGCGGGAGCGGGGGAGCAGGGAGCGGGGGAGCAGGGAGCGGGGAGCGGGGACTTCTGGGTGCGGGGCGAGGCGTGGCGTGCTCAGGCGGGGAGAGCGCGAATCGGGGGCCGCGGGCGGAGTTGCGCCTGCGCGTGGTTCAGCAGCAGCTCAGCGCGCACGTCCGCCGGGCGGTCGGTGAGCTTGCTGGGTTGCGTGTGCATCACCACGACACCGGCGGCCATCATCGCTGAGCGCCGGTCGACGGTCCGGTCGTAGTCCGCGGGGCTCAGGTGCCATTCCTTCGAATCGATCTCCCAGGCCAGGGCCACGTCGTCGAACCAGGCATCGGGTGTGGCGATGAACCGGCCGTGCTCGTCGAGCAGCCGCGGATTCCAGATCGGCGGCGGCAGCTCGGTGCCGAGCACCAGTTCGCGGGCCGCCGCTTCGGCCACCGAGCGCACGCCGTCACCGACCTCGGCCAGCACCGATCGGGGTATCGCGGATCCGCGCCCGCTGCCGAGCTCCAGCTCGCGGCCGAGCTGCGACGCCGTGCAACGGCCGCGCTGAACCACCTCGGCCAGCGTGGCCCGAACGACGGAGCGTTCCCGGCTCCGGCGCGCGAAGTCGAGCGCCGCCCGGGCGATCGGCGCAATCGGCCACCGGCCGGCAGCGGGAACGGGCAGCCGTTCGGTGCGTTCGACCAGCACCCGACCGGCGCCCACGCGCCGGCGGTCGGCCGGAACGAGCACGTGCACCGGACCGGACGGGCTGGGCATCCGTTCCATCCCGTGCAAGTGGAGGGCGTCCAAACCGGTGATCACGGCGCCGGGCCCGGTGTAGAGCACTGCGGCCTTCCGATGGTCCGTCCGGTCCGGTGGTGAGTTGCCGAGCTTCACCACACCGGGCAGCAACGACCGCCACGGACCTCCCGGCCGGCAGCGGTAGCAGGTGGTGGTGCGGCTGATTCCCAGCTGCTCCAGGTCCCTGGTCAGCACCACCGTGTCGGCACACAGCGTCGCCAGCTCGTCGATGCGTACATCGCAGGTCCGTCGGGGCACACCGCCGATGCTTCCCGCCCGATACTCGCCGCGACACCCCGATCCCGCCCCCTGTGGACAACTCCCCCGGCGCTGCCTCCCCGGCCACCGCCCCCGCCGGTACCGACCGAACGAACGGCACTTTCGCACGAACCTATCGTGCGAAAGTGCCGTTCGTTCGGACTGGAGCGGCGTCCGGAGGTTGTGCACAGGAGCGTCGGGGAGCGGGAGTCGTTCCTCGGTCGCCGGGACGGGAGAATGCGCGCCATGGTGGCGGAGGGAACGGCCGCGGACGGGCGGCCCAGCGTGCACCCCGAGACGGTGCAGGAGTGGCACGACTGGCTGGCCGTGCACCACGACCGCGGCTCCGGGGTGTGGCTGGTGCAGTGGAAGCGACACACCGGGCGGCCTGCGATGAGCTACGAGGACGCCGTCACCGAAGCGCTGGCCTGGGGTTGGGTCGACAGCACGGCCGGCACGGTCGATGCCGAGCGTTCCCGACTCTGGTACGCCCCACGCCGACCCACCAGCGGCTGGTCGGCTCCGAACAAGCGGCGGGTCGAGCTGTTGCTGGCCGAGGGCCGGATGCAGCCGGCCGGGCAGCGCTGCATCGACGTGGCTCGGCAGAACGGAGCCTGGACGCTGCTCGACGACGTGGAGAACCTGGTCGTCCCTGCCGATCTCGCGGCCGAGCTGGAGGCGCGCCCCGGCGCCCGGGCGCACTGGGACGCCTTTCCGCGATCTCCCCGTCGGGCCATGCTGGAGTGGCTCGTGCAGGCCAAGAAGGCGGAAACTCGGCAGCGGCGTATCACCGAGATCGCCGACACGGCAGCGCGCGGAGAACGCGCCCGGTGAGGTTCGGTCCCGGCCCCGCCCCCGACGACGAACGAACGGCACGTTCGCACGATAGGTTCGTGCGAAAGTGCCGTTCGTTCAACGGGGTGGGGGGAGGAGCGCGCTTACGGGGTGAGGGGCTGGCCGGCGTGTAATGCCGGGGAGCGGGGCGCGGGCTCGGGTGCGCTGCTGATCTTCTCACCTGTCGCGCTGTTGCCGACCAGCAGCGCGAGCAGGATGGTCCCGGCGGCGATCGCGAGCGCGATCGCCCGCATCCAGGACCGCAGGGTGCCGGCGGGTGTGGCGGCTTCGGGTCGTGTCGGCAGCGCGAGTACGGGAAGCTGCTCGGTGTCGTCGGGTCGTCGGCCAGCGGCGAGAGCTCGATCGGCGGGCATCGGCTTCCTCCACGTGCGTGGTCGGACAGCGGTTCCAGGCGTTCGCACCTGGTCCCGCGGTGGTTCGCGAAGCGACCACGGGGAGCGGTCCGGCGTGATAGTAGGGGCCGCCCGGGCGTGTCCGGCCAGGGGGCACGCCGAACGGCCGCAGATCAGCTCGTGATGTCCTTGCGGTGGAAGCGCCACACCGCGAGCGCGCCGAGCACCAGGGCGTAGCTGAGCGAGGAGAACACGCCGCGGGTCATGCCGTCCCAGTCGATCTGCTGGGCGAGCAGCCCCGACCAGGCCGTGGCGTAGTGCGTGGGCAGGTAGTCGCGCAGGTCCTCCAGCGCGGTGATCTGGTCGAGGATCTGGGAGATGATCGAGACCATCACCGCGCCGCCGACCGCGCCCAGCGGCGCGTCGGTGGACACCGACAGCAGCAGCGCCAGCGCCGCCACCCAGCTCAGGTACACGGCCAGGTAGACCGCGCCGAGCAGCACCCGGCCGGCGCCGGTGGCGAAGGCGAGCGACTCGCCGGTCGGGCTGACGAGGTTGCCGGTGCCGTAGGCCAGCGAGCCGACCAGCAGCGCCACCACCGGCAGCAGCAGGATCGCCGCCGCCGAGAGCAGCCCGGCCACGATCGCCTTCTGGCGCAGCAGCCTGGCCCGCGGGATCGGCGCGGCCAGCAGGTAGCGCAGGCTGGACCAGGACGCCTCGGAAGCCACCGTGTCGCCGAAGAACAACGCCACCACCACGACCAGCAGGAACGACACCGCCGCGAACAGCGCGAACACCGCGAAGTTGGTGGCGCCGCCCTTGGCCAGGTCGACCAGGTTCAGCGAGCCGGTGGGCGGCCCGTCGTCGGCCAGCGAGAACGCGATCCAGAGGATCACCGGCAGCAGCGCGACCAGCCCGAACGTCACCTGGGTGCGGCGGCGCTCCAGCTGGCGGACCAGCTCCACGCGCACCGGCAGCGTGTGCTGGGGCCGGTAGCCGGTGTCGGCCTCGAGGGGCAGCTCGGTGGGGGTCACGGCTCCAGGTCCTCTCCGACGAGCTGCAGGAACGCGTCCTCGAGGCGACGCCGCGGCCCGGCGGCGGCCACGTCGACGCCGGCGCTGACCAGGGCCCGCACCGCCGAGCCGCGGGGGGTGCCGTTCAGCTCCGCGTGCACCGCTCCCGCGTCGACCTGCACGGACTGCACGCCGGCCAGCCCGCCGAGCACTGCGGCGGCCCGTTCCGGCTCGTCGACGGTGAACGTGGCCGCACCGCCGCCGGCGATGATGTCGGCCACCGTGCCGTCGGCGACCACCTTGCCGTGGTGCATGACGACCACGTGCGAGCAGGTCTGCTCGACCTCGGCCAGCAGGTGGCTGGACACCACCACGGTGCGACCGCGTGCGGCGTAGGCCCGCAGCACCTCGCGCATGGCGTGGATCTGCGGCGGGTCCAGGCCGTTGGTCGGCTCGTCGAGCACCAGCAGCTCGGGCAGCCCGAGCATGGCCTGGGCGATGGCCAACCGCTGGCGCATACCCTGGCTGTAGGTGCCCACCCGGCGCTGGATCGAGGCGCCCAGCCCGGCGATCTCCAACGCCTCGTCGATGTGCGCCTTCGCGGCGGGACGCCCGGTGGCGGCCCAGTACAGCCGCAGGTTCTCGGCCCCGGACAGGTGCGGCAGGAAACCCGGTCCCTCGACGAACGCGCCGATCCGGGCCAGCACCGGGGCGCCGGGCGCCACCGTCTCGCCGAACGCGGTGATCGTGCCGGCGGTCGGGCGGATCAGGCCCATCAACATACGCAGCACCGTGGTCTTGCCGGCACCGTTCGGGCCGAGCAGGCCGAGCACCATGCCGGGCTGCACGCTGAACGACACGCCCCGGACCGCGCTGAACCCACCCTTGTACGTCTTGGCCAGGTCGGTGACCTGCAGCGGCAGCCCGCTGCCTGCTGCGGGCGGCGCGGCCCGGCGGCGGCTCACCATCCGCGCGACGAGCCAGCCGGCCAGGGCCAGCGCGAGGACCACCCCGATCCCGATCGCCGGGCCGAGCGGGACGGTGTTGGTCGTGACGGACTGGCCGGGCACCACCGGCACGCTCACCGCGGCCGCGGGCAGCCCGATCCGCCAGACCGCCGGGTCGGGCGTGGTCACGTAGCCCTGGTCGGTGGTGCTCACCGAGACCAGCAGCCGGTTCCCGGCCTCGATCGGCGCGACCACGCCCGGCAGTGTCACCGTGACCTGCGCCGGGGTACCGTCCGCCGGCACTGCGACCCGGAACGGAGCCACCGCGCTACCCAGCAGCGTGCGCAGCCCGTCCGGGGTGACCTCGTAGGTCTTGGCGAACAGCACCGCCTCGGCCGGCGCCGGCTGGCCGGGCAGCCGGGCCACCGACACCGCGATCCGCGGTGCGCCCGCGACCAGCACGGGCTCGGCCAGCGGGGCGGATCCGAACCGGGCGGACTGCCCGGGCAGCTCCGCGGTGAGTGCGGTCAACCGCCCGCTGACGCTGCCCAGCAGGCCGCCGATCCCGGGCAGCGAGGTGATCGCGGCCGGGTTCCCGCCGGCCGGGTTGATCACGACCTGCGGGTCGCCGGACAGCCCGACCGGCTGGGTGCCGACCGCGGGCGTCCCGGGCAGGCCGGGGTAGTCGGCGGCCTCGACGGTGCGCCCGGTCGGGGTGCGGCTGGAGGCGCGCACGCCGCTCTCCACGGCGTAGGCGAATCCGGTTCCGGGGTCCTCCCCGCGGTCCCCGAGGGCTCCGTCCCGGCCCAGGTACCAGGTGAACCAGTCGCCGATCTCGTCGCGGATGCGCTCACCGATCCGGCCGCCGTCGTGCCCGCCGGCGAACCAGGCGACCTTCACCGGGGCGCCGGCGGCGGCGATCTGGCGGGCGTTGGCGTCGGCCTGGTCCAGGCCGAACAGCGTGTCCTGCTCGCCCTGCACGAGCAGCGTCGGCGCGGTGATCCGGTCGGTCACGCTGGCCGGGGACGAGCGCCGCAGCAGCTCCGCGGTGCCGGGGGAGAGTCGGCCGGTGGTGGCCGCGTCGACGTATCCGGTGCAGACGGCGGCGATGAACCGGCCGCAGGTCACCGGCCCGGCGCCCACCGGCGCCTGGTCGGACAGCGGTGCGGTCGCGGCGGGGCCGGCGGCCGCTCCGGCTCCGGCCAGGCCACCGTCGGATGTGCCGGTGCCGCCACCGTCGGCCCCGCCCAGCCCGGGCCCGTCACCGGCCGGTCCCAGACCGGCCGAGAAGAAGATCCCCGCCCAGCTGCGCTTGAACACCCCGTCCGGCGCGAAGGCGCCGCGGGCCGGGGTGTCCACCGGCGGCGCGGTCGGGGTCGCCGCGTTGGGGAACAGGGCCTGACCCAGGTCGTTCCAGGTGATCACCGGGGCCAGCGCGTCCAGCCTGCGGTCGTAGCCGGCCAGCAGCAGCGCCAGCCCGCCGCCGTAGGACCCCCCGGTGACGCCGACCCGGGGGTCGCCCGGCCCGTCCTGGACGACCTCCGCACGGGCCCCCAGCCAGTCGACCAGCGCGCGGGCGTCGGCCACCTCGTAGTCCGGGGAGTTCAGCGCGATCTGGCCGCCGCTGGTGCCGAACCCGCGTGCCGACCAGGCCAGCACCACGAACCCGCGCCGGGCCAGGTCCTTGGCGTCGGCGTCGACGGAGTCCTTGCTGCCCCCGAAACCGTGCGCGACGAGCACGGCCGGGGCCGGCGTGGTCTCCGGCAGGTACAGCGTCGAGTCCAGCTCGATCGACGCCGCGGTGCCCGGCCCACCGGGCACCGCGATCCGCTGCACCTCGGTGCGCACCCCGGGCGGCATCGGCGTCGACGTGGCCGTGCCCGGGGTGGCGGAGTCTGGTGTGGACGGACTCGGGGTGGCCGCGGTAGCCGAGCCGGTGATCAGCAGCAGCGCGGCCGGCACCAGCACCAGGGCAGCCGTCAGCCGGTCACGCAGGCGGGGGAACACACCATGACGCTAGGCGACGGTGCGTTGCGTCCCGGTAGGACCCTCAGTGCGCTCTCAGCCCGGCGGACCTCAGCGGGCCGGGACGACGTCGTCGAAGTGTTCGACCCGCGGGTCGCCGTCGAAGAACGAGCCGATCAACTCGCGCCAGCGGGTGAAGTTCTCCGACTGCCGGAAACCGACCGTGTGCGCCTCCAGGCTGTCCCACTCGATCAGCAGCACGAACCGGCTCCGCGACTCCACGCTGCGGGTCAGCCGGGCGTTGCGGAAGCCGGGGGTGTCCGCCACGTAGGCCAGGCCCTGGTGGACGGCCGCGGCGAACTCGTCCTCGGTCCCGGGGAGCACGGCGAAGTCGGCGATCTCGAGCACCATGGGCCGATCCTCGCACGAGACGCCCGGCGCTACGGCCGCTGCGCGCGCTTGCGGCGCTTGCCCTCGTGCATGGCCTGCACCCGCGCGATCGGGATGGTGTGCCCCTCGGCCACGAGATCGTCGGGCAGCCGCTGCGGGTCGGGCATGGCCTGCTGCCACGGGTCGCGGTCGGCGAGCAGTGCCGGCGCGGTGTGCACGGTGAAGTCGCGGGGGCTGATCCGTTCGAGGTCGTCCCAGCCCACCGGGAACGACACCGGTAGCCCCGGCCGGGCCCGCGGGCTGTAGGCGGCGACCACGGTGGCCCCGCCGGCGCGGGTGGAGTCGACGAAGACCCGATCGCCCCGGTCCTCCCGGATGAACGCGGTGGTGGCGATCTCGGGGTCCAGCCGCTCGGCGCGCGCGGCCAGCGCCCGGGTCGCCGCGGCCACATCCTCGATGCCTGTCTCGGCGAGCGGGACGAACACGTGCAGCCCCTTCGCCCCGCTGGTCTTCACCGCGCCGGCCAGCCCGGAGTCGGCCAGTGCCCGCTGTACGAGCCGGGCCACCGCGACGACGTGGGAGAACGCGTCGTCGGCCGGCGGATCGAGGTCGAGGATCAGGTGCGTCGGGTGGTTGTCCTCGGCGTGCATCAGCGTGGGGTGGTACTCGACCGCCCGCTGGTTGGCGAACCACAGCAGGGTCCGCCGGTCGTTGCACAGCGCGTAACGCACCTCGCGCCGGGACGCCTCCGCCCATACCGTGCTGCTGCGGATCCAGTCCGGGGCGTAGCGCGGCAGGTTCTTCTGCATGAAGGGCGGCTGCCCGGGGCGCACCCGGATCACCGACAGCGGCCGGTCGCGCAGCCCGGGCAGGATCTTCTCGCGCACCGCGTCGAGGTAGTCGACCAGGTCGCGCTTGGACGCGTCGGCGCCGTCGAACAGCGGTTGGTCGAGGTTGGTCAGTTCGACCTCGGCCCGGTGCTCCACGGTCTTGGCCCGGCTCACCGGCCCACCCCACCATCCCGGGCCGGTCGAGGCCAGTCCGGGTTCACCCCATGGTGGCCGGAGCGCAGCGTCCGGACAGGTCGCAGACCTGCTCGATGTACACGTTGCCGGCCTCGTTGGTCGCGAGCACGAAGATGTCCGCGAGGTAGGTGGTGCTGGGCGCCCCGGTCACCGGATCGCGCGGGTTGCTGCCCACGTAGGCCAGCCGGCCCTCCGATTCGACGAACCGCACGTCCTGGCGGACCTCGGCGGTCGCCCCGGACGCGTCGGGATAGCTCACGTCGGCCGTGCCGGAGTCGCCGGTCGTGGTCAGCGTGGCCTGGTAGGTGGTGCCGTCCAGCGTCCAGCTGAACTGGACCTGGCCGGTCGGACCGGTGCCCGGCGAGTCGCCGGGGTCGTCGGTGGGCGGGGCGGTCGGGGGCAGCGGCACGATCGGCGGGGCGGGCGCCTCCGTCGCGCTCGGCGCCCCGGCCCGCGGATCTGCGTCCCGGGAGCCGAACGGCGAGTTGCCCCCGGCCAGCATGAACAGCGCCCAGACCCCGCCGGTGATGACCAGCGCGGCGAGCACCCCGAACACGATGAGGCCGGTGTTGGCGCGCCCGCGCGGGGGCGGCAGCGGCGGGTCGTGCGGCTGCGGCACGGCGTAGGTCGCGGGCCACGAGGGCGGTGGTTGCTGCGGGTGCATCGGCGGGGGCCAGCTGCCCGGTCCGGGCCCGTAGGGCGGGCCGCCCGGACCCATGCCGGGAGGTGGGCCGGCGGGACCGGGTCCGGGTCCCGCACCGAGCGGCCCCGGTGGCGGCGGCCCCGGGAATAACGGCGGCGGACCGATCGAACCGGGCGCCCGCGGCGCCGGTACCCCGATCTCGGCGCGCGCGGCCGCCAGGTCCCGCTTGGTCAGGTCGACGGTCACGTCGTCGCGGCGGGTCGGCGGCCGGTCGCGGGTGGAGTCCTGCGCCCCGGGGTGCTCGCCGGCCTCGGTGGCCGGGCCGGGCTCCGGCGCGTCGGGCGCCCTGGGCGGGTCATCCCGTTCGGTCACGCCGGCGATCTGCGCCCTGCTGATGTGGACCGTCTTCTCGTCGCCGATGTCGGTCGTCTGGTCGGTGGTGGCCCGGTCCGCGGCGGTCCGGTCGGTCATGCTGTCGACCCCCGATGGTTTCGCGCGAAGGCCAGACCCTACCGTCGGTCTGCGGGTCGGTCGCAGCCGCGCATCGTTTCGTGATGTGCGTCCTTCGCCGCCACGCTCCGGCCGGGGCTCAGCCGTGGCGCGCTCGCGAGGACGGCTCGAGATGATGCAGCGTGACGGCCTGCAGCGCGCCCGCCTCGACCCGGGCGGTCATCCAGGTGTGGGTCGGCTGCCGGCGCCGGTCCGTGGGCGAGCCCGGGTTGAGCAACCGCAGCCCGGACGACTGCACGGTGCTGTCCCACGGGATGTGGCTGTGCCCGAAGACCAGCACGTCGACGTCCGGGTAGGCGGCCGCGCAGCGGCGTTCGCGGCCGGCGGTGGGACCCGTCTCGTGCACCACCGCCATCCGGACGCCGTCCAGCTCGACCCGGGCCACCTCGGGCAACCGCGCCCGCAGCTCGGGCCCGTCGTTGTTGCCGAACACCCCGATCAGCCGGGCCGCGCGCGCCTCCAGCGCGTCCAGCAGCGCCGGGGTGACCCAGTCACCCGCGTGCACCACGACGTCGGCGTCGTGCACGGCCGCCCACACCGGGTCCGGCAGGTCGCGAGCCCGGTTCGGGACGTGCGTGTCGGAGATCAGCAGCAGCTTCAGCGCACGCCCACCAGGTCGACCACGAAGATCAGGGTCTCGCCCGGCGCGATCGCCCCGCCGGCCCCGCGGTCGCCGTAGCCCAGGTGCGGCGGGATCAGCAGTCGGCGGCGTCCGCCGACCTTCATACCGGCCACGCCCTGGTCCCAGCCGGGGATCACGCGGCCGGTTCCGAGCGGGAAGGACAGCGGCGCACCGCGGTTCCAGGACGCGTCGAACTCCTCGCCGGTGGAGTGCGCGACGCCCACGTAGTGCACGTCGACGGTGCGGCCCGCGGTGGCCTCGGCACCGTCGCCCAGCTGGATGTCGTCGACCACCAGGTCGGTCGGGGGCGGCCCGTCGATCGGGTCGACGTCCGGTCGCTGCAGGGCCACGGTGTCCTCCGTCAGTATCGATCACGCTGGGGGTCGGCGGCCCAGCCTGCCAGATCCACGGCCAGGGTGCCGGGGAGGCGGGCAGCGGGCGACAGCCGCCCCGTCGGTGGAGCTCCGGCCCGTGCTGGAACACGGCGGAGCACTCACGGGCGCGCCAGCGCGTCCTGCAGGAACCGCACCTGCAGCAGCAGCAGGTTCTCGGCCACCACCTCCTGCGGCGTCATGTGCGTGACCCCGGACAGCGGTAGCACGCTGTGCGGGCGCCCGGCGGCCAGCAGCGCCGAGCTCAACCGCAGGGTGTGCGCCGCGACCACGTTGTCGTCGGCCAGCCCGTGCACCAGCAACAGCGGCCGCTCCAGCCGGGCGGCGTCGGCGATCAGCGACGAACGGGCGTACGCCTGGGGATCGGTGTCCGGCCGCCCGAGGTAGCGCTCCGTGTAGTGGGTGTCGTAGAGCGCCCAGTCGGTCACCGGGGCGCCGGCAACGGCGGCGTGGAACACGTCCGGCCGGCGCAGCACCGCCAGCGCCGCCAGGTAGCCGCCGAACGACCAGCCGCGGATGCCGACCCGGCCCAGGTCCAGGTCGGGGTGCTGCGCGGCCACCGCGTGCAGGGCGTCGACCTGGTCGGCGAGCACCGGGCCGGCCAGGTCGCCGTGCACGGCCCGCTCGAAGTCCGGGCCGCGCCCCGGCGTGCCCCGCCCGTCCACCACGACCACCGCGAAGCCCTGCTCGGCGAACCACTGGCTGCTCAGATGGGCGTTGCGGGCGTGCACCACGCGCTGCCCGTGCGGGCCGCCGTAGGGGTCCAGGAGCACCGGCAACGGGGTGCCGGCCCGGTGCCAGGACGGCAGCAGCAGCGCCGTGCGCAGCTCGCGCTCGCCGACGGCGAGCAGCGTGATCCGCGGGACGAGGCCGGGTGGCTCGGCCAGCGAGGCGATGGTGAGTGCGCCGCCGGTGCGCCGGTGCACGGTCGTGGTGACGCCGTCGGAGTCGAGGTTCTGGGCGGCCACGACCAGGGTGCGGCCGGCCAGCCGGCCGCTGTGCAGCCCCGGCCCGGGGGTGTGCTCGGTCAGCCCGCCGGCAGTCCACGAGTACAGCCCGACCGAGCACGGGTCGGTGCTCGCGGTGAACAGCACGGTGTCGTCGTCCACGTCGAGCACCGCGCGTACCTGCAACCCGGGCGGGGTCACGGCGGTGCCGTCGACGACCAGCCGCCGGGTTCGCTCGGCATCGGCGGTGGTGACCAGCGCGCCGTCGGAGGTGTGCGTGGGCACCCCCGGCACGATGTCCACCCAGGCCGGGTCGGTCAGCTCGTGGCGCAGCGCGGTCGATCCGGAACGCGGGTTCACCCGCAGCACCCGCAGCGACCGCTGGTCCCGGGGCTGCACGACGATCAGCAGTTCGTGCGCGTCCCACGTCGCGGTGACCAGGTACTCGTCGCGCTCGGCGTCCCAGCGGACCCGGGTCCGGCTGCCGTCGAGGGTGATGACGTGCAGCGAGACCGCCGCGTTGGTGGTGCCGGCGGCCGGGTAGCCGACCACGGCGGGCGGCCGTTCGGGATGTTCGGGGTCGGCGATGTGCCAGCGCGGGACCGGGGTGTCGTCCACCCTGGCGACCAGCAGCGCCTCCCCGTCCGGTGACCACCAGTAGCCGCGCATCCGGCCCATCTCCTCGGCCGCGACGAAGTCGGCCAGGCCGTAGCCGATACCGGGCCCTTCCGGCTCGGCCAGCGCGGTGGTGAGTCGGGTGGTGACGTCGTGCACGTAGAGCGTGCCCGCCGCGACGAAGGCCACGACCTGCCCGCGCGGGTTCGGGCGCGGGTCGATCACGCCGCCGACGGTCTCCACCAGCCGCGGGGTCAGCCCGGCGGCCAGCTCGGCCACGTAGAGCTGCCCGCCGATCGGGAAGGCGGCCATCGTCACCGGGCGGTCGGTGGCGTAGCCGACGATGCCCCCGGCCTGCTCCCGGCTGCGCTCCCGGCGGGCCCGCTCCTCGGCCGGCAGCTCCTCGGCGTCCGGTCCGAGGCCGCCGTTCAGCTCCCGGGGATCGACGACCAGGCGCTCGACCCCGGTGCTCACCTCCAGGGTCCACAGGCAATTGACCGGGTCGGTGCCGCCGCGGCTGCGCACGAACACGACCCGGTCGCCGTCGGGGGACACGGTGATCCCGCGCGGGGCGCCGAGGGTGAACCGCCGGGTGCGGGCCTGACGCCTCGGGAAGCTGTCGGTCACGGTTGATCAGTCTGCCGGGCCGGCCGGTCAGTTGACGCAGGGGATGCCGTCCGCGGTGATCACCCGGGAGCTGGTCGACGGCGCCTCGGCGGGGTCCGCGGTCGGGGCCGGTTCCGTGGTGGTGCCGGGCAGCGTGGTGGTGGCCGGGGCGATCGTGGAGGCCGATGCGGCCAGGGCCGGGTTCAGGGCCACCGTCACGAAGTTGCGCACGGCGTCCTCGTCGATCTCGACGGCGATCCCGTCGACCGGCGTCGGCAGATCGATCCGGCCGGTCGGGATGGTGCGGAACACCAGCTCGTCGCCGGTGAAGCGGCTCAGCTGGATGATCGCCTTGTCCAGATCCCAGCCCCGGTCCAGCACCACGTGCCGGCTGACCACCCGCACCAGCTGGTCGAGCCGGGCGGCGTCGGACAGCGTCCCGGTGCCCTGCAGCCGCTGCGCCAGGCCGGCCGCGAAGGCCTGCTGGCGGGCGATGCGGTCGAGGTCGCCGCCCTGTAGCCCGTGTCGCTGGCGGACGAACGCCAGGGCGGTGGGCCCACTCACCGACTGCTCGCCGGCCGGCAGGTCGACGCCGGAGTAGGAGTCGCGGACCGGCGCGTTCAAGCACACGGGGACTCCGCCGAGGGCCTCGGTGAGCTCCACGAAACCTGCCAGGTTGATCTCGGCGAAGTGGTCGATGGAGACACCGGTCAGGTTCTCGACGGTGGCCACCAGCTTCTGCCGCCCGGCCTCGCGGCGGCGCCGATCCAGCTCGGGGCCGGTGATGCCGAGGGCGCCCACGCTCTCCTCGGCCTCCTCCACCCCGCGCCGGTACGCCGAGTTGATCTTGTGTCGACCCCGTTCGCCGACGATCGGCACGTAGGAGTCCCGAGGTATGGAGATGGCGGTGGCCGGTCCGCCGTCCCGACCCGGCACCCGCAGCAGGATCATCGTGTCGGTGTGCAACTGGCCCTCGTCGGGGCCGGCGTGCAGCGCGGCGAGCAACTCCGGCGACAGCGGGTTGCCGGCGGCGTCGGTGCGGGCGTCCAGCCCGACCAGCAGCGCGGTGAACGGCTCGCCCTCGGGCACCGGGGCCTGCCGGACGAGGACGTCGCTGGACACCGTGGTGTCGCGCAGCTGGCGCTGCAGGTACCACCCCGATCCGGTGGCCGCCAGCACCGCGACCGACAGCAGCGCGACCAGAACACGAGCAGCCAGACGGCCCGCTCGTCTCGCGTCCACTGACACTCCATCACGGCCGTCGGGGCGGGCGTCGGCAGACCGTCGTCGCCCCGCTCGGTCACTCGTCCCAGTGACACTGTAATATCCGAACTTGACCTTCGCCCGCGGAAGGACGACAGCGGTCACCCGGGGGGCGAGCCGCTGCGTCCGCTGGAGTGCCGGCTCGCGGGCCAGGCGCCGGCGATGTTGTCCCGAAACGCGCCGTGAGTCGCGGTCGCCGGAGAGGGCGACGGCGAGCGCGAGCGCGTCGAGCACGCCGTCGGCGCCGGGAGGTACGAGCGCGGCGTACACGTTCGGCGTCCAGCCACCGGTCGTTGGCGTGCCGCACGGTCCCGAGTGGTTGTCGTCGGTGACGGTGCCGGGCGGCCACCCGTTGCCCCGGTGAGGAAGCGGCGGGCGTCTTTCGGGTGAGCGGCGCTGTCGGGGAACCGCGGTCGGCGGGCTAGCCGGCCGCTGCGTCGATCCGGCGCGACTCCCCGGTCCACAGCGTGACCGGCACCGACGGCGCGGCGGGAGTCGCCGGGTCCGTCGTCGGGACCCCGTCGACCCGCACCCGGCCGTAGCGCAGGTGGCGACGGGCCACGTGCTCGGGGACGCCGGCGCGCAGGAAGCGGTCGAGAACGGTCACAGGTCGTGCACCTTCCGCTGGGGGTTCGTGATCGGAGGGCCCACCGGCCCGCGGTCGTCCAACGACGACCCCGACCGGAAGGATGCGCGCAGGCCGCGTCGCAAGGGATGCGCCTTCCCGGCGAGCCATCAGCGACGGAAAGTCGAGCGACGAGCGTCCCGCCCGGCCACCTGGAACGGCTACGTGTCGTCTGCGTCGATGACGGGGTTGAGCAGCCCGTAGGCACAGACAAGAGCCATCGGCCGCGAGCAGGTGCCCACAACTCCCGAGTTCAACGCCGTTTCACCGACCCGATCCCGCTGATGTCCTTGGTGACGTGGGGGTCTCCGATGTATTCGACGGAGCCGACCCCGCTGACCGTCGCGTCGAGGCGGTCGCTGACCCGGAGGACGGCGTTGCCTGCCCCGTGAATGGTGACCTCGGCGCCCGGTGAACCCGCTGACCTCGCGGTTCTCGGTCACTCTGCCGGATCCAGGTGCGGCGGGGGCCGGAGCGACGGCGCCGGTCACGGGTGGCGCGGACGAGACTGGGCCGCTTGAACTGCTTGCCGTCGTTCCGGTCGCGCAGCCGGTGCGGACCACGGCGATCGCCACCATGACGCCACGGACGCAACGGTGCATGCCGCAGGGTAGGTCCGGCGGCGTCACGCCGTCACGTCACCAGGGAACCGACAGGTCGGGCGGGCTGCTGGCTCCCCGGGCGACGTCAGGTTGCCGTCGATGGCGGACGTTCGAGGTCGCGCACGTCGGCGGCCAGCCGTTCGGCCACAGCACGGGTGTCGGGGTGGTCCGGTCCGAGCCGGCGCCGGTAGAGCTCGTACGCATCCTCGTACAGTGCCCTCGCCGGGCCGGGTTGGCCGCGGGCCCGCAGGTAGCCTGCGGCCCCGTCGAGTAGCCAGCTGACGTCGCCGGTCACCGGCTCGAGCGGCCGGGTCGGGTCGGTCGCCGTCAGCACGATCGGCAGCAGGTGCGCCCAGTGGGGCCAGGTCGCCGGGTCGTGGGAGGGCGTTGCGGGCAGACCGGCGCGGAGCAGTCGGACCGCGACCCCGGCCCAGCCGCTCGCGGGGTGCTCGGCGGCGGCACTGCCGACGAGCAACCACTTCACCGCCCACGGGTGTAGCTGAACGGTGCCCGCGGTGACCCGAGCCAGGCCGCGGCGGTGCAGCAGGTCGGCCTGCGCGGCGAGCTCGGCCCGGCTGTGCGCGGCCAGCGGTGGTGGCAGTGCGCTCATGTCCCGGTCGAGCAGTGCGAGCGGCACCGGCTCCGGGCCGAGCCAGGCCACCAGGGTGAGCAGTACCAGTGCGGCCGGATCATCCACGGCCAGCCGGTCGAGCGCGACGGTCCAGATCGACCCGGGCGGCTCGCTGGCCGTCGCCGGCGCCGACGGGTCGGTCGGCCCCGATTCCGGTCGTCCCACGGTCAGCCGGCACAGCAGCTCCTCGACGTCGAGCCCGGTTTCGGCCAGGGACGCCCCGGCCACGCCGACCGCCAGCGGCAGGTTCTTCAGCGCGGCGGCAAGCCGTGCCGCCGTGTCGACCGGAAGGCTGGGGCAGCGGGCACGTAGCAGCGCCACGGACTCGTCATGGCTGAAGCCGGGCAGTGTCAACGGGACGGCGGGCTCGAACGAGCCCGGGTCCGCCGACGTGATCAGCACATGGCCCGGTCCGGTGGGCAGGAGACGGGCCAGCTGCCGCGGGTCGTCGGCGTCGTCGACGAGAATCAGCCACCGGTCCCGCTGGCCCAGCGCGGTCCGCAGCTGCATCGCGGCCCGCTCCACAGGGGTCGTCGGATCGGACAGGCCGAGGGCCACCGCGAGCTCGGCCAGCCGGTGCGGGATCAGCTCGGGCAGGGCGGCCGGGACCCACCAGGCGATGTCGTAGTCGGCGCGGTAGCGGTGCGCATATTCGATGATCATGGTGGTGCTGCCGGTGCCGGGCCGGTCGTCCGCGGGCCGCAGGACGACCGCCGTCGCCGCGCCCAGCGCGGTCCGCAACGCCGCGAGCAGCCGTTCCCGGCGAATCACCGGCTCCGGGCGAGCCGGCACGTTCCACGCTCGGGGCGACGGCGCGGCTTTCGGCGGGTCCGTGGCGGCCCCGCGGTCGCCCCAGGTCGACCGCTGCCTCCGCCGCCGGGCCATCGCCGCCGCGCCGAACAGCACGGCGGTCGCGGCCAGCAGCGCCAGCAGGATCGGTGGGCGGGCCCAGTCGGCCAGGTCCGGATGCGACGCCGTCGCCGGGACGACGACGCTGGTCTCGAGCGGCCCGGTTGCGGTGTCGGCGTGGACCGCGACGGTGGCCGGTAGTCGATCGGGCACCGCAAAAGTCACCAGGTAGCGACCGCGCAGGCTGGTCGCCACCCGGTCGAAGCCCGCAACGGTCTCGGCGGGCGGCACGGTCACGGCCAACCCGCCGGTGTCCGCACTGACCCTCGCCCAGTAGTCGGAGGCCGGTTGGCCGCCGGCGGCGACACCGACCACGGCCAGCACCACGCCGGCGGCGTTCAGCCGCGCGGCGAGCGCGTCGGCCGGCTCACCGCCGGCATCCGGGGCCGTCGTGCAGAGCAGCGCGAGCCGCGGTTCGGTCGGAGTGACCGGGAGCTGGCCCAGCACGAGGTCGATGGCCTGCCCGGTCTGTCGCTCACCGTCGCCGGAGACAGCGCCCAGCGCGGCCAGCGTGGCGGCCGGCCCGGCCTGCAGCGGCGCCGCCACGGCGGGCGGGCTGCCGTCGACCACCAGCGTGGTGCCCGCGGTGGGTGCGGCGGCGAGCAGGAAGTCAGCCGCCCCGCTGAGCGCGCTCGGGAGGGCCGAACGGCCCGCTTCGGAGCCATCGATGACCAACCCCAGCGCCAACCCGTCGCCGAGCAGCGGCTGGATCCGGCTCGGCTGCACCGCGCCGTCCACCCTGGTCACAACGGGGCCGAGCGCACCGACCGGTCCGTCAGCCAGCGTCAGTGTCAGCCGCACCTGCCCGTCGATCGGGCCGCCGACCACCCCGGCCAGCGCGGGCCGGGCAGACGCGCTCCCGGTGGCCGTCAGCCACAGCAGCAGGACCAGCACCGGCAGGGCCAACGGCCGCGGCCAGCGGCCGGGCCTAACGGGCGAGCTCGGCACGGACGATGACGTTGTCGTGGTCGCCGTCCCGGGCCCGGTCGATGCGGGCATCGCAGGCGACCGCGCGCAGCGGCGGCTCCAGCGCGCCGACCGCGCCGAGCAACACCGTCCGCCGGGACGGCGTCGGGCGGGCCGTAGGTCGAGGAGCCGCTCGGGTCATCGCGGCCCCGGGGCCGTCCCGCCCACACCGGTCTGCCCGCCACCCGCGGGCAGCCGCGCGGCCACGGTGGCGCCGAACGCGTCCGACAGCTGCCCGGCCAGCCCCGACATGTCCTGGTAGGCACGGTAGGACAGGTCGTTGGCCTGCCGGTAGTCCTTGGTCACGAACGCGTCCACCTGGCGCAGCAGCATGTCGTCGTGGGCCACCAGGGCCTGCACCAGCTGCGGCGATCCAGGCGTGCTGGCGGCAGCTGCACCCAGGAACCCGGCGGCCCGCTGCTCGAGGCCGCGCAGCGCGGCCTGTGCGGCGTCCCGCCGGCCCTGATCGTGGGCGGCGACGGCGGCGGTGTAGGCCAGCAGCTGGTCGATGTGGTCGGCCCACAGCGTCCTGAAGACGGTTCTGGTCGGTTCGCCGAACAGGGTGTCGACCACGCCGGTCAGGTCGTCGGTGTTGCCGTCGAGCGCGGCAGCGGCGGCCGCACGGTCGGGGCTGTCGGTCGCGCCGGCGCGCAGCGCGGCGATGGCCAGCGCCACGTGCTCGCCGAGCAGCCTGCCCAGCTCGGAGCGCAACCGCCACTGCGGCTCCGCCAGTACGGCCGCCTGGTCGGCCGGAAGCAGCGTGGCGGCCAGCGCCTGCCCCAGCCCGAAGGTGTGCGTGTAGCCCTGCCGGTACAGCTCGTTGGACCGGGCGTAGTCACCCGTCACGTAGGCGTCGGCCTGCGCGAGCAGATGGTCGACGTGGGTGAGCACCGCGGAACGGGCCGTCTCCGGGCTCAGCCGGCCCTGCGCGGCCGAGGCGAAGAACCCGGCGATCTCGTCCTCGAACCGGACCAGCTGCGCGCGGGCCTGGTCGCGCGCGGCCGCGTCGTCGTTGGCCAGCCCACGCGAGTAGGTGAACAGCGCGATGACATGGTTGGCCCACACAGCACGGAACCGGTCGGCGGCCGGCGCGTCCGACAGCGCCCCCACCAGCTGGGCGAGATCGTCGGTGTTGCGGGTGAGGGCCGCGCTCGCCGCCTGCCCGAAGTCCTCATCGTTGCGGATGCGGCCGCGCATCATGTCCGCGGCCAGCACGGCGTGCTGGCCGAGCAACGACTCCAAGCGGATCGCCGCGTCCTGGAGAGAGGCCGGGACGGGTGCCGGGGAAGCGGCGCTGTCGTGCGGTGGCGCAGCGGCGGTGCTCGCCCCTGCGGGCGGCGGCGTGGGTCCCTGGGCGGCGCAGCCGACCATGCCGAGCAGCAGCGCAAGCACGGCGCCCAGCAGCACGCGACCCGACAGGTGGTGCCCGTTCTCGGTCCGACTCAACGTCAGCGGCCTCCTCGAGCTATCCCCGGGGCACGACGCTCGCGCTGCGTTGCCCGCGCGCTCGAGCAGCCCAGCACGAGGTTCCCCGGCCGGTCGCAGTGCGCCGACCATACGCCGGATCAGCCCGGCCGGCGCGACTTCCGATGCTGCTGCCACCGTTCCTCCGCCGAGGCTCCGCCGTGACCCGTCGTGTCGGTAGGAGCGATCCCTCGTGTCGGTCAGATCTGTGCGGCGCCCGCCTCGTCACCCGCCGCTGGGCGGTGCAGCAGGGCTCTGGGCGAACGAGGCGCAGCGTCGTCCAAGGACATCGAACTCCTTGTCCCACGCCACGAGGTTCGCCGTACTCCGGAGGGAACAGCGTGCTGAGCTTCCGACCTCGGCCATCCGAGCCAGTGCCGCCGGGCGCGTGGTCTGAGCACGCCGCGCGGTAGTCATCAGAGGCCCGATTCGTGTGATGCACACCACTGTGCTGCCGTGGCTTCGGCGACGGGTTTTCCTTCGCCGAGTGGTCTTGATGCGGACCGAACTCGACCACCGCCTGGAGCGTCCGATGCCCGATCCCATCCCGCCCGCCGTCGTCACCGGGGCCAGCCGCGGCTTCGGTCGCGCGGTCGCCGCCGCGCTCGTCGCCGGGGGCACCCGCGTCGTCGGCATCGCCCGCAACGACCAACATCTGCGCGCCGTCCGCGACGAGCTCGGCGAGGGTTTCACGGCCCTCACCGCAGATGCCACCAGCGAAGCAGTCGCGCACGCCGTGATCCGCGAGCACCGTCCCGGCCTGCTCGTCCTCAACGCCGGTGCCGCCCCGCACATGGCGCCCGTGCACGAGCAGACCTGGGAGACCTTCAGCCTCAACTGGCACACCGACACCCGGCACGTCTTCGCCTGGACCCGGGCGGCGCTGCGGGAACCGCTGGCGCCGGGCAGCGTGGTCGTCGCGATGTCCAGCGGAGCCGCCCTGGGCGGGTCCCCGCTCAGCGGCGGATACGCCAGTGCCAAGGCAGCGATCCGGTACCTGCGCGGGTACGCCGCTGAGGAATCGGCACGGGCCGGGCTGGACATCCGGTTCGTCGCGCTGCTCCCGCAGCTGACCCCGGTCGGTGGCGTCGGAGCGGTCGGAGTTGCGGGCTACGCCGCAAGGCAGGGCGTCGACCGGGACACCTTCGTCGAGGGCCTGCAACCGATCCTCACCGCGGACCAGGTCGCCAAGGCCGTCGTGGAACTCGCCGGCGACCCCGACGCCGCCCCCGAGTACCAGGTCAGCGGCGCTGGACTGCGCCCCATCAGCTGAGCCGACTCCTACAGTGAACCTCACCGCACCCCCGGGGGAAGCCGCGATGCCGTCGGACGCCGAGTTCGCCGCCCTGGTCGAGCCGTTACGGCCGGAGCTGCTCGCACATTGCTACCGGATCCTCGGGTCGATCCACGACGCCGAGGACCTGGTGCAGGAGACCTACCTGCGGGCGTGGCGCGCGTTCGGCCGGTTCGAGGGCCGCTCCTCGCTGCGGCGGTGGCTCTACACGATCGCCACCATGGCCTGCCTGACGGCGTTGAAGACGCGCTCCCGACGCCCACTTCCGTCGGGGCTGGGGGCGCCCGCGGACGATCACCGGGTGCCCGTGGCTGCCCGCGAGCCGTCGGTGCCGTGGCTCCAGCCGGCGCCGGACGCGCTGTTCACCGCCGCCGACCCGGCGGCGATCGTCGCCGGGCGAACCGGAGTGCGACTCGCCTTCATCGCCGCACTCCAGCACCTGCCCGCCCGGCAGCGGGCCGTGCTGACGTTGCGCGACGTGCTGGCGTTCCGGACGGCTGAGGTCGCCGAGATGCTGGACACCACCACCGCGGCCGTCGACAGCGCGCTGCGCCGCGCCCGGGCCCACCTCGCCGCGGCCGGCCCGGTCGAGGACGACCTGGCCGAGCCGGACGAGGAAACCCAGCGCGCCCTCCTCGACGGCTACGTCGACGCGTTCACCCGGGCCGACCCCGAGGCGCTGGTGCACCTGCTGCGGGCCGACGTCGAGTTGGAGATGCCACCGATCCCGACCTGGTTCACCGGCCGGGAAGCTGTGGTGGGGTTCCTGGCCGGTCGCGTACTGCGCCGCAAGGACCAGTGGCGGATGGTGCCCACCCGTGCCAACAGCCAGCCCGCCCTCGTCGCCTACCAGCGCACAGCCGAGGGCCGGTACGAGGCGCACGGCGTCGAGGTCCTGACCCTGATCGGCGATCGGATCGCCCGCATCACGGCGTTCCACGACCGCAGCCTGGTGCCGACCTTCGGTCTCGCGTCCGC
Organism: Pseudonocardia sp.; assembly: GCA_035557575.1. Taxonomy (GTDB): domain Bacteria; phylum Actinomycetota; class Actinomycetes; order Mycobacteriales; family Pseudonocardiaceae; genus Pseudonocardia. The sequence continues at coordinate 27,233 of DATMDS010000041.1, forward strand.
GCTCGCGATCTGAACCGGCAGCAACAGCCGCTCGGCCGGCAGTCGCCGGAGCGCAGCGGAGCGTGCGCGACGTCGGCAACTCCTCCGAACACGTCGGGTCGACCCGTTCACCCCCGGCGACTTCACGCCACACGACAAGGAAGTGTGTACATGAGAACCGACCAAGAGGCGCGCGGCCAGGGCAGCGCGAACCTCGCTCTGGCCACGCTGTTCTTGGGCATGTTCGTGCTGGGCAGCGCCGAGCTGCTCGTGGTCGGCGTGCTCGACCTGATCGCCGCCGACCTCGCGGTCTCCATTCCCGCGGCCGGCACGCTGGTGACCGCCTACGCGCTGGGCCTGGCCATCGGTGGTCCGGTCCTGACCGCGCTGACGATCACCCTGAACAAGCGGACCGTGCTCGTCGGCGCGCTCATCCTGTTCATCCTGGGCAACCTGGTCGCGGTGCTGACCGCCGACTACGGCCTGTTCCTCGTGGCGCGGGTCGTCACCGGCGCGCTCCAGGGCCTGTTCATCGCCGCCGCGTTCGCGGCCGGCACGTCGGTCGTCCCACCGCAGCGCATGGGCCACGCGATCTCCGTGGTCATCTCCGGCGTCACGGTCTCGGCCGCGTTGGGCCTGCCGGTGGGCACGCTGGTCGGCCAGGCGCTGGGCTGGCGCGGCTCGTTCGTCGCGGTCGTCGTGTTCGCCGTGATCGCGCTGGTCGCCACGCTGGTACTGGTCCCGTCCGTGCCCAGCACCGGTGGCGGCGCTGCTGGGCAGGCCAGGTACGCGTTCGCACCGCGGGTGCTCGCCGTGCTGGCCCTGGGTTCGCTCGTCTTCGCGGCCGTGTACTCGGCATTGACCTACATCGTGCCGTTCCTGGGAGGTGTCACCGGCGTTTCTGGCGCGCTGACCAGCGTGTTCCTTCTGGCCTATGGCGTGGCCACGGCGGTGGGCTCGTTCGGTGGCGGCCGGTTCGCCGACACCGACCCCGCGCGCACCCTGATCGTCGCAACCGTCGGCGTCGCGGTCTCCCTGCTCGCGCTGTACGTCGCCGGCGCGATCGCATTCCTCGTGGCAGCGGCGCTGCTGGCCCTGGGTGTGTTCGCGATGGGCATGGCCCCCTCGCTGCAGTACCGCGTGGTCACCCTGGCCGGCCCGGGCGGCGCGCTGGCGCAGTCGCTGCCCGCCTCGGCGGCCAACGTGGGCATCGCGTTCGGCTCGTTCGCCGGTGGCGTGGCGATCGGCAGCTTCACCTCGTCGTCCGCGGTGATCACCGGATTGATCATCGCTCTGATCTCCGTCCTGGCCGCCTGGGCGACCAGCTTCCTGAAGTCACCAGCGGTCGAGGCGGCCGAGCCGACCACCGAGCACGCGTAAGGACGTTGGTCGTAGGCCAGCTGGTGCGCACGTTGAAGAGCACGGCCTGGTCGACGAGCTGCGGCTGATGATCTACCCGGTGTGCTCGGGGCCGGCGAGCGCCTTCTTGGCGAGACCAGCGACAAGATGCCCATGCGTCTGATCGACATCCGCGCTCTCGTCCGGGACGACCAGCGGTCCGCAGGTCTGGTGCCCGCCGCCCGGTGGACGCCGTCCCGACAGACCCGTCCGAAAAGAACTCTCGAAGAAGTCCCTGCTCTACCAGCCGCGGGCCCGCCACTCGGGTACACCCAGGTCTCGTCCGGCAACGTCGCGAACACCCGCTACTCCAGATCGTTCATCAGGGAGGCGAAGTCGTTGGGCGACGAGGTTTCCCAGGTCCACCCGGGAAGCGTGGGTGTCCGCAACGGTGAACTCGTCACGGAGCGAGGCGCCACAGTGCGTCCAGGGGAAGCGCCCTGATCTTCTCCCCGAACGGCAGCGTGTGCGGACCGCTGTAGAGCACGAAGCCGGCCAGGAAGCGGTCACCAGTCAGGTTCGCCAGGTTGCGGAGGCCGGTGAGGTCTTCGGTGCGAATGGTGGCACCGGCCTTGACCTCCAAGCCGACAATCCGACCGTCCGGTGTTTCCAACACCACGTCGACTTCGATCTTGTCCTTGGTGCGGTAGTGATACTGCCTGGCGCGCGTGTTGGACCACGTCAGCTGCCGGGCAATCTCCATGCTGACGAAGTTCTCCAGGATCGAACCGGCGGCGCCGCTGGGCTCGCCGAGGCGGGTGGCGTCCTGGCCGATGAGATGGGCCGCCACCCCGGTGTCGACGAACGCGAGTTTGCCCGTGCCGACGGCACGGTGCGTGAGCCCGGAAGACCAGGCCGGGATGTTCTTGATGAGGAAGACGGAGGACAGGAGTTCCAGGTATCGGACGAGTGTCGTGCGGGGGATGCCGGACTGACTGGCCAGGGTGGCCGGGACCAACAGACCGGAGGTGCGTCCGGCGAGTAGGCCGAGGAGTTTCAGCAGGTCGCCGCGACGTTCGATGTTGGCCAGCTCCAGGACGTCACGTTCGATCAGGGTGGTCAGGTAGGAATCGAAGAACGCGGTTCGGCGGCGGGGTGTGCGGCGCACCGCCTCCGGGAAGCCGCCGACGACGGCGCGGTCGAGGTAGTCGCGTCGTCGGAGGGTGGAGGAGTGGTCGATCGCGGGACCGTGGCGGAACGCCGCATCGATGAAGAGATCGTGTGTACCTGCGATCTCGCCTTGGGAGAACGGCCAGAGCTCGATCACCTCCATTCGCCCGGGTAGTGCATCCGGCAGTGTGCGCAGCGCCAGCACCCGGGACGAGCCGGTCAGGAGGTAGCGGCCAGGGGTGGGATCGAGGTCGACTCGCACCTTGATCGGCCGAAGCAACTCTGGGACGAGCTGGATCTCGTCGATGATCATCAAGCCGTCGTGGTCGACGAAGTCGGTCGGGTCGTCGTGCGCGGCCCGTAGCGTCGCCGGGTCGTCGAGCAGTCGGATCTGCACGTCCTGTCGGTTGCCGGCGGTCAGCCTGGTCAGGGTGCTCTTGCCCACTTGACGTGCCCCGTTGACCAGCACGACGCGCGTGTCGGCAAGCGCCTCCCGCACCAGTGACTCGGCCCGCCGTGGAATCAAGCCAGGAGCATCGACCATCGAGCCATTGTGCCCTTGACCAGAAGATCAACGGTCATCTGGACGGTAACTTTGTGGTCATCTAGCCATTCACTCGTGGTCAGCTGGACGGACCTTGAGTGGTCATCTGGCCGCTACACACCCGGGGAGCGCTGGCCGTTCCTTGCCGAGGCGGCGACGCCGGTGTCGACGACGCAAGCTCGGTTACCAGCCGCGGGCACGCCACTCCGGCAGTGACGGCCGCTCCTTGCCCAACGTGGTGTCGTCGCCGTGGCCGGGGTAGACCCAGGTCTCGTCGGACAGGGTGCCGAAAACCCGCTGCTCCAGGTCGTCCATCAACGACGTGAAGTCCGCCGGTGATCCAGTTTTTCCAGGTCCGCCCGGGAACAGCGAGTCGCCCGTGAACAGGTGTGGGCCGTCGGCGTCGCGATAGAGCAGTGCGATCGAGCCCGGCGTGTGTCCGCGCAGATGCACCACCTCCAGCGCGATCTCCCCGAACCGCACGGTGTCGCCGTGTTCCACCAGCTCGTCGACGGGAATCGGCAGTTCGGGCGCGTCCAGCGGGTGCGCGATCTGGCGGGTCTCGAACATCCCGGCCACCGCGGCAAGCGCCTGCCAGTGGTCGTAGTGCTGATGGGTGGTGATCACGTGCCGTAGCTCGGGACGGGAGTCACCCGCGCCGACCAGGTCGGCCAGCCGCTGCGGCTCGTTCGCCGCGTCGATCAGCAACGCCTCCGCCGAGGCGCGGCACACCAGCAGGTAGGCGTTGTTGTCCATCGGACCGACGGAGAGCTTGCTGATGCTCAGGGCCTCGAGGTCGCGGCGGATCGCCGGCCCGCCGGCGTCGGTGTGCCCGGAGTAGCTGTCGAGAACGTCCACCGATCCAGCCTAGTCACGATTGCGTCGCACTCGGACGCCCGTTCCTCCGGTTCGTTGACAGGCCGATCTTCGCTCCACGACCATCTGTCGGCACTCCCGACGCGGAGCGTGTATCGACAAGGAGCGGCCGACATGGCGGACATCCCGGCACTCACCCGGCGGCAGGTACTCGCCCTGTTCGGCGCCGCGGCCGCGCTGCCGGTCCTCTCGGCCTGCGGCAGCAGCGTCGGCGGCGGCTCGGGGAGCACCGCCGGTGGGAGCGGCGGCGCCGGCGGCGGGGAGATCAAGGTCGGCCTGGTCGTCCCGCAGTCCGGGGTCTATGCGGCCCTGGGCACCGACCTGCAACGGGGCTGGGAGCTCTGGCTGGAGGGTCACGGCGGCAGGTTCGGCGACCGCACGGTGCAGACGGTGCTGGCCGACGAGGGGGAGACGCCCCAGACCGGGGTGCCCGCGGTGCAGAAGGTGCTGCAGGGCGACAACGTGGACGTGGTCGTGGGGCTGGTGAACTCGGCCACCGCGCTCGGGGTCGCCGACCTGCTCCGCGAGTCGAAGAAGCTGCTGATCGTCACCAATGCGGGGGCCGAGGACGTCACCCGCAAGGCCCGCACGCCCTACATCTGGCGCTCGTCGTTCACCAACGGCCAGATCGCCGCGGCGATGGGCACCCACCTCGCGCGGTCCGGCTTCACCGAGGGCGTCTACGCCATCGCGCCCGACTACGCAGCGGGCAGCGAGGTGATCGCCGGGTTCCGCACGGCCTTCGAGGCGGGCGGCGGAAAGGTGGTCGGCGAGGCCAAGCCGGCGTTCGGCAAGACCTCGGACTACCAGCCGTTCCTCACCGGCATCCAGCAGTCCGGGGCCAAGGCCACCTTCTGCTTCTTCTCCGGCTCCGAGGCGATCACCTTCGTCAAGCAGTACCAGCAGTTCGGACTGGCCTCGGTCATCCCGCTCTACGGCTCCGGCTTCCTCACCGAGGGCAGCGTGCTGGCCCAGCAGGGCGACGCCGCGCTCGGCGTGCAGACCACGCTGCATTACAGCGACCAGCTCGACAACCCGGCCAACAAGGCCTTCGTCGAGGCCTACCGGGGCACGTACGGCGAGGCCCCCAGTTGCTTCTCGGTGCAGGCCTACGACGCGGCGAACGTGCTCAACCGGGCTGTCGGGGCCGCTCCGGCCGTCGACGGCGACGCGCTGGCCGCCGCCCTCGGCGGGATCGGCACCGTCGACGACAGCCCGCGCGGCCCGTGGAACTTCGACGGGCAGACCCCGCGCCAGAACATCTACCTGCGCCGCGTGGACAACGTGGGCGGGACCCTGGTGAACGCCGTCGTGACGGATCTCGGACCGCAGAGCCAACCCGTCTGAGATGCTGGTCAGCGTTCTCAACGGCGTGGCGATCGGCTTCCTGCTGTTCATCCTGGCGGTCGGGTTGTCGCTGGTGTTCGGCATGATGGACGTGCTCAACCTGGCTCACGGCGCGCTCTTCCTCGGCGGTGCCTACCTGGGTGCGGCGCTCGCCGGCGGCGGCTGGCCGGGGTTCCTGCTCGCGCTGGGCGGCGCCGCGGCCGCCGGGCTGCTCGCGGGCGCGGTGCTGTCGCTGATGACGGAGCCGTTGCGCCGGCGCACCCACCTCGACCAGGCCCTGCTCACCCTCGGGGTGGCGCTGGTGGCCGGCGAGGTACTGATCATCGTCTTCGGTGACGACCCGCTCGCCGTGCCGGCTCCGCCCGGGCTGGACGGTTCGGTGTCCGTGTTCGGCGCCGTCTACCCGACCTACCGGCTGTTGATCATCGTGGTGGGTGCGGTGCTGGCGCTGCTGGTCCACCTGGTCGTGGACCGGACGCGGGTGGGCGCGCTGGTCCGGGCCACGGTGGCCGACCGGGAGATGGTGGCGGCCATCGGCGTGGACAACCGGCTGGTCAAGGTGGCCGTGTTCGCGGTCGGCTCGCTGCTCGCGACCACCGCGGGGGTGCTCGGCGGCCCGATCTACGGCGCCCGGCCGGGGCTGGACGCGACGGTCCTGATCCTGGCCCTGGTGGTCGTCGTGATCGGCGGACTGGGGTCGGTGCGGGGCGCGCTGGTCGGCGCGCTGATCATCGGGCAGGTGGACACCCTGGGCCGGGTGCTGCTGCCCGACCTGGCCTCGTTCATCCTGTTCGCGGCGCTGGCCGTGGTGCTGGTCGTGCGACCGCGCGGGCTGTTCGGCGGGCCGGTCGCGGCGGCGGCGACCCGGTGACCGCCGTCGACGCTCCCGCAGTACCCGGCGGGGTGCCGGCGTCCGCACCGCGGGGCCCGGTCGGTGCGCTGGTGTCGGCCGCGGTGCTGCTGGCGCTGGCCGCGGTGCCGCTGCTGCTGGCACCGTTCGCGACCACCACGCTCACCCGGATCCTGGTCTTCGCGCTGTTCGCGGTCAGCCTGGACCTGCTGGTCGGGGTGACCGGCCTGCCGTCGCTCGGGCACGCAGGCTACTTCGGCGCCGGGGCCTACGCGGCCGGCTGGGTGTCGATCAACCTGACCCCCGAGGCGCCCCTACCGCTGCTCGCCGGGCTGGGGGTCGGTGCGCTGGCCGCGGCGCTCACCGGCTGGATCACCGTGCGCAGTCACGGCGTGTTCTTCCTGATGCTCACCCTGGCCATCGGGGAGACGCTGCAGCAGCTGGCCGACTCCTGGGAGTCGGTGACGGGCGGCGCCAACGGGTTGACCGGGGTGCCCGCGGTCCGGATCGCCGGTACCCCGCTGGCCAACGCCGGCTATACCTACTGGTACGTGCTGGCCGTCGCGGCCGTCGGGTTCGGGCTGGTCTGGCTGGTGGCGCGGTCACCGTTCGGGATGGCGCTGCGCGGCATCCGGGACAACGAGCCGCGGATGCGCGCCCTCGGCTACGCCACCGCCCGCTCCAAGTTCGCGGTGTTCGTGATCGCCGGCGGGGTCGCCGGACTGGCCGGCTCGCTGCTGATCGCCCAGCAGCGCCTGGTCACCCCGGCCGATCTCGGGTTCACCACGGCGTCCTTCGCGCTGCTCGCGGTGATCATCGGTGGCGCCGGGTCGCTGTGGGGTGCCTGCCTCGGCGCGGCGCTGGTGGTGTTGATCCGGGACGCCGTCGGGCCCAGCCTGGACGGGCACGGCACGCTGGTCCTCGGCGTGGTGTTCGTGCTGGTCGTCTACCTGTTCCCGAGCGGGGCGGCCGGGTTGTGGCGGCCCCGACGGCGGGGGCTGCGATGACCGTCCTGCACTGCGCCGGGTTGAGCCGCTCGTTCGGCGCGCTCAAGGCCGTGCAGGAGGTCGACCTGGAGGTCGGCGCGGGCAGCCGGCACGCCCTGATCGGACCCAACGGAGCCGGCAAGTCCACGCTGTTCAAGCTGATCACCGGCACCCTGCGGGCCGACGCCGGCTCGGTGACGCTGGAGGGGCGGACGGTCACCGAGCTGTCCGAGGTACGGCGGTCCCGGATCGGGATGAGCCAGACGATGCAGCACGCCAGCCTGTTCACCTCGATGACCGCGCGGGAGACGGTCGCCCTCGGCATCCAGCGGCACGACGGATCCCGCGTGGTGGCGTTCCCGCGGCCGCGGGGCGCGCTGCGGGCCAAGGCCGACGAGCTGCTGGTCGCGGTGGGTCTGGGGGAGCGGGCCGAGGTGCCGGTGCCGTCGCTGTCGCACGGCGAGCGCAAACAGCTGGAGGTGGCCCTGGCGCTGGCCTGCCGGCCCCGGCTGCTGCTGCTCGACGAACCCGCGGCCGGCATGTCCCCGGCCGAGCGGGCCCGCCTGGTGCAGCTGCTGCGCACGCTGCCGACGCGGATCACCCTGTTGTTCGTCGAGCACGACCTGGACCTGGTGTTCGCGCTTGCGGACCGGGTGTCGGTGCTGCACCTCGGGCGGATGCTGCTCACCGGCACCCCGGACGAGGTGCGGACCAGCGAGGACGTCCGGGCGGCCTACCTCGGCTCCGCACGCCGCGAGGAGCTGTTCCTGACGTGAGCTACCTGAGCGTGCGCGGCCTGGTCAGCGGCTACGACCGCAGCACCGTGCTGAACGGGCTCGACCTCGAGCTCGGCCGCGGCACCGTGCTCGGGCTGCTCGGCCGCAACGGCGCCGGCAAGTCGACGCTGGTGATGACCCTGATGGGGCTGCTGCCGCCGTCCGCGGGCTCGATCCAGCTGGACGGGGTGGAGCTGGCCGGCCGGCGACCGGACCAGGTCGCCAGGGCCGGAGTGGCCGTCGTCCCGCAGGGCCGGCGGGTGTGGGCGTCGCTGACCGTGGCCGAGCACCTCGCGCTGGCCGCCCGGTCCGGGCGGCGCGGGGCGCCCGGACCGGACGCCGGCTGGACGGGCGACCGGGTGCTCGGCCTGTTGCCGCGGCTGGCCGAGCGTCGCCAGCAGTACGCCGGCCGGTTGTCCGGCGGGGAGCAGCAGATGCTGGCCGTGGCCCGGGCGCTGCTGACCAACCCCCGGCTGGTCCTGTTCGACGAGCCCTCCGAGGGCCTCGCGCCGTCCGTCGTGGACCAGATCGGCGGGGTGGTGACCACCCTGCGCGACGACGGGGTGGCGGTGCTGCTGGTGGAGCAGGACCTGCACCTGGCGTTCGCGGTGGCCGGGGAGATCGCGGTGATGGAGAAGGGCGCGATCGTGCACCGGGTGCCGACCGACCGGTTCCGCCGGGATCCGGCCACCGCGCACCGCCTGCTGGGGGTGGCCTGAGCCACCCTGCGGGCGCGTAGGACGGCGTGGCTAGGCTGCGCCGGGTGGCGCGGATTCCGTTCGGCAGCCGCCGGACGCGGAGCAGCCGGCGGGGTCGGTGAGGCGCGGGGAGGTGCTCACCGGTCCGGTCGACGCCGGGTCGGCGGACCGCGTCGACTTCGGGCCGTACCGCATCGGTGAGCTGATCGGCCGGGGTGGCATGGGCACCGTGCACCGCGCCTACGACGCCGCCAACAACCGGTGGGTCGCCCTGAAGCGGCTGCCCGGCGGCGGCGTGGACGCCGAGTTCCGGGCCCGGTTCCGGCGGGAGGCGCGGATCGCCGGTGGGCTGCGCCACCCGCACGTGGTCCCGGTCCACGCCTTCGGTGAGATCGACGGGCAGCTCTACCTGGACATGGCCCTGATCGACGGCGTCGACCTGCGGCGGCTGCTCGGTCGCGGGGCGCTCGCTCCGCAGCGCACGATCGCCCTCCTCGCCCAGATCGCCGACGCGCTCGACACCGCGCACGCCGCCGAACTGGTCCATCGCGACATCAAACCGTCGAACATCCTGATCGGCCCGGACGACCACGCCTATCTGGCCGACTTCGGCATCGCCCGCTCGATGTCCTCGGACTCGACCGGCCTCACCCGGTCCGGCGCGCTGCTGGGCACCTGGGACTACCTGGCTCCGGAGCGGCTGTCCGGGGCCCCGGTCGACGGCCGGGCCGACCAGTACGCGCTGGCCTGCGTGCTGTTCGAGTGCCTCACCGGACGCCTGCCGCACCCGGCGGTCGAACCCGCGGCGAAGCTCGCCGCGCACCTGCTGCGGCCGGCGCCGGCCCCGTCGGTGCTCGACCCGACACTGCCCCCCGCGCTGGACGCGGTGGTCGTGCGGGGGATGGCCAAGGACCCCGGGCGGCGGTTCCCGTCCTGCGGCGGGATGCTGGAGGCGGCCGGCTCGGCGGTCCGTGGTCCCCTCGGTCCGCCCGCCGCAGCCACTGCATCGGTCGCCGCCGCCGCTCAGGACCAGGCCTACCTGATCCGCGCGATCGTCCGGGCCACGACCGAGCGGGAGCCGTCGGCGCCCGGTGCGGCGGTGGTGTGCCCGTATCCCGGGCTGCGCGGCTTCGAGGCCGGCGACGCCCGCTGGTTCCACGGGCGGGACCAAGTGGTGGCCGATCTGCTGGTCCGGCTGACCGAGCAGCTCGACGGCGGGGAACCGGTGGTGCTGGTCGGCGCCTCCGGTTCCGGGAAGTCGTCGGTGCTGCGAGCCGGGCTGATGCCCGCGCTGGCGGGTGCCGCGGCGGACCCGGCAGCCTGGCCGCGCGTGCTGTGTACACCGGGGGCGGATCCGGTCGGGGCGTTGGCGTCGGCGCTGGCCCCGGTGGTCGGGGTGGAGCAGGCGGAGCTGGCGCGCGCGATCCGCCACTCGCCTTCCGAGTTCGGCCGGTGGTGCTCCCGGGCCGACGGCGCGCCGGGCCGACCGGTGATCCTGGTCGACCAGTTCGAGGAGCTGTTCACCCACGGGGCGCCGGTTGACGACCGGCTGGCCTTCGCCACCGCGCTGGTCCACGCCCGTCCCGCGCTGGTGCTGCTGGCGGTCCGGGCCGACCTGGTGGAGCGGTGCATCGGGCTCGCCCCGCTGGGCCCGGCACTGGCCGCACCGGTGCTGCTCGGCCCACTGGGCGCCTCCGAGCTGCGCCAGGCCGTCCTCGCTCCGGCCCGGGACGCCGGGGTGGAGGTCGAGCCGGGGCTGGTCGAGCGGTTGATCGCCGATCTCGGGGCGCGCGCCGCGGCGGGCCACGACCCGGGGGCACTGCCCCGGTTGGCGCACGCGCTGCGGGAGACCTGGGCACAGGGCGACGGAACGGCGCTGACCCTGGCCCAGTACCGCCGGGCGGGTGGCGTCGAGGGCGCCCTGGCCCGGACGGCCGAGCAGTTCTACTCGGGCCTGGACGAGACCGGCCGCCGGGCGGCACGCGGCCTGCTGCTGCGGCTGGTCTCGGTGCTCGACGACACCGTGGTCGCCCGCCGCCGGGCCGACCCCGCGGAGCTGGTCGCGGTCGACGGCGGCGCCCGGGTCCTGGACGGGTTGATCGCCGCCCGGCTGGTGACGGTCGACCAGCGCGGCGCGGAGCTCAGCCACGAGGCCCTGCTCAGCGCCTGGCCGCGGCTGCGGGACTGGGTGAACGCGGACCGCGCGGGGATGGCGCAGCACCAGCGGTTCGCCGCGGCCGCGCGGGCCTGGGCCGACGCCGGCCGGCAGGACGACGACCTGTACCGGGGGATGCGGCTGGGTGCGGCGACCGGGTGGTTGGAGTCGGCCGGCGACCGGGTCCGGCTGCAGCCGGTCGAGCGGGAGTTCCTGGACCGGTCGAACGCCGCCGAGCAGGCCGCCGCGCTGGCCGGGCGCCGCCGCACCCACCGGCTGCGCGCCCTGGTCGCAGCGCTGAGCGTGTTGCTGCTGGTCGCGAGCGGTGCGGTCGTCGTGGCGAGCACGCTGCGGCAGCAGGCGGTGCAGGCGCGGCAGCTGAGCCTGTCCCGGCAGCTGGCCGCCGAGTCCGGGACCGCGACCAACGTCGACCCGCACCGGGCGGCGCTGCTCGCCGTCGGTGCCTGGCGGGCCGCGGAGACGCCCGAGTCCCGCAGCGCCCTGCTGCTCGGCTCCGCGGCCCAGTACCGGGGCTCGGCGGCGGCCAGTGACGCCGGGTCGGTGAGCGCGGTCGCGGTCAGCGCCGACGGCCGGGTCGCGGCCACCGGAGGCCGGGACGGCACGCTGCGGCTGTGGGACGTGCCGAGCCACCGGGAGCTGGGCCGGCTCGGCTCCGACGGCGGGTGGTACCGATCGGTCTCGATGAGCGCGGACGGCCGGCTGCTGGTCGCGGCCAACCCGACGACCCGCTCGGTGACGCTGTGGAGCGTTCCGGACCGGCGGTTGCTGTTCACCGAGCCGGGCCCGGCCATGGACGGCGCGATCGCGCCGGACGGGCGCAGCTTCGCGGTCGGCACCGGCGGCGACCGGGTGCTCGTCCGGGACACCGCCCGCTTCGCCGAGCAGGCCGGGTTCCGGGCCGCCCAGCACTACCGGATGGGCTACAGCCCGGACGGTTCCCTGATCGCGGTGGCCGTCGGAGCCGAGATCCGGGTGCATCGGGCCCGCGACGGGGTCCGGGTCGCCGCGTTGACCGGGCACACCGACCAGGTCACCACGGTTGCCTTCGACCCCGCCGGCGCCCAGCTGGCCAGCACCGCGCAGGACGGCACCGTGCGGATCTGGGACGTCGCGGCGCGCACCGCGGTCCGGACGCTGACCCCGGCGGAGGGCTCGGCCTTCACCGCGGTGTACGCCGACGACCACACGTTGGTCATCGGCAACAGCGGCCCCGGGATCGAGATCTGGGACCCCACGAACGGCCGCCGGCAGTGGCGGGTGCCGGGCCGGGTGTACGGCACCTCGGCCCTGGCCGTGGCGGCCGGTGGGCACACCGTGCTGGGCGGCGCGCTCACCGGCGAGCTCACCGTGTGGGACCGCGGCCCGGCGATCGGGTTCAGCGACCGGGGGGTGCGCCGGCTCGCGCTGCAACCCGGCGGCCCGCTGCTGGCCACGGTGGCCGGTGACGGCACCGGGTGGCTGTGGGACCGGGACACCGGGGTCCGGCGGCCGATCGGCGACGGGCGGCAGGTCGACGCCGTGTTCAGCCCGGACGGAGCCCGCGTGGCCGCGGCCACCGAGCAGGGCGAGGTGACGGTGTGGGACGTGGCGACCGGCGCGCCGGTGGCCACCTATGCCCGGGCCGAGCTGGAGCTGGTCGAGCTGGCGTTCAGTCCGGACGGGTCGACCCTGGCCGTGGCCGGCCGGGCCCGGGCGCGCGGGGTCGGCGCGGACGCGATCCTGCTGCTGCGGGCTTCCGACCTGGTGCCGCAGGCCGAGCAGGCCACCGGCCCACCGGACGGCGCCGATCCCCCCTTGGGCGTGGCGTTCAGTCCGGACGGGCGACGGCTGGGCGTTCCGCTGGAGAGCGGCCGGCTCGCCGTCCTCGTCGCCGGAGACGTCGCCGCGCCCCCGACGGTGCTGGCCGCCCATCGGGGCCACGCCGAGGACGCCGCCTTCTCGCCGGACGGTCGGCTGCTGGCCACCGCGGGCGGCGACGGGGTGGTCCGGCTGTGGAGCCTGCCCGACGCCCGCCCGGTGGGGGAGCTCCCGGTGGGGCAGGCGGTGCGCGCGATCGCGTTCAGCCCGGACGGGGCGGTCCTCGCCGCCGCCGGCCTGCACCAGCGGCTGCAGCTGTGGGACCTGCCGGGCCGGCGCCCGCTGGCCGCGCTGGACCAGGTCGACACCGCCGTCAACGACGTGCTGTTCGACGTGGACGGGCGCCTGCTGAGCGGTTACGCCGACGGCTGGGTGAGCAGCTGGGACCTCGACCCGGCCCGGGCGGCCGGCCGGCTCTGCGGCGTGCTCGGCCCGCAGCCGATCGCCGAGCAGTGGCGGGCTGTCGGCGCCGACATGGGCGACCCGCCCGCCTGCCCGGGCTGAGCGGGCGAGCATGCCGGTGGTGCAGGTTCGGGTCCCGGGATGCGCGGCGGTGCTGCTGCGGCCGGGGGAGTCGCTGCTGTTCGGTCGGGCCCCGCACGCCGCGCCGGGCCCGGCCCGGCCACCCGGCCGCGCGGTGCTCGTGCTGCCCGAGTGCGCGCCCCACGTCTCCCGGGTGGTCGGCGAGCTCGTGGTCGGTGCGGAGCGGGTGGCGTTGAACTGGTTGGGCTCGGGCGCCGCCCAGCTGGCCGGGTTGTTCGATGCGCCGGGCGGGGCCCGCCGGGTGACCTTGACCAGGTCGCTGTCGGCGCTGCTGGACGACGGCGAGAACCAGCTGGTCCTGCTGCTCGGCCGGCAGCTCGGCGACACCCTCGGCGACCTGCTGATCAGCATCGAGGTGTGGCCGGCCGAGCCGGGTCGGGCGGCGGACAGCGAGCCCCCGCCCGGGCCGGGCGCCACCGCCGCCGGGCCCGGCCTGGTCCGGTACGGCCGGGAGTGGTTCGTCGCCCTCGCGCTGGCCGAGCCCTGGTTGGCCGGACGGGACGACTATCCACGGCCGCCGTCGAACCGGGAGATCTTCGAGCGGGTGCGGTACTGGCACGGCTACGCCTGGAACCTGCAGCGACCGCAGCGGGTCGACGAGGCCATCCGCGGCATCTCGGCGCTGGTCTTCGGTATCCCCAATGATCCGTTCCGGACCCCGCACGACGGCCGGCTGCAGAACGTGCGGTTCGCGGTGGCCCGACGCACGGCCGAGCTGGGCCTGGTCACCGCGGCCGATCTGGCCGAGGTGGAACGCGCGGCCCGGAACCGGCCGCGCGCGCCCGGCTGACCCGCGGCACACCGGACCGGATGGGCGGACCGAGAATTCGGGTCGAGAAGATTTCGATCGGCGACCTGGTCTCAGAACTCAGCCAGCGAGTATCTGTTCGCGCAGGATGTCGGCGTGACCGCAGTGGTGGGCCAGTTCGCGCAGAACCTGCAAGTACACCCAGTGCACTGTGCGGGGCCCGGTGCGATGGCCCGTCACGACAGCGTCCAGCGGGAGGTCGGCCACGGCCGACCGGGCCGTCGCGCAGGCCTGCCTGTGGGCCGCCTTGACGCTGGTAACGGTGTCGTCGTCAGCGAGCTGGAAGGACTCCTCCGGACTCTGCACCAGGCCGAGTTCCCGACGGGGTCTACCTCCGATGCACTCCTCGAACCAGACTCGCTGCATCCATGTGACGTGCTTGAGTAGCCCGAGCAGCGTCGTCGCTGACGGCACGAGCCGGCTGCGGGCTTGCTCGTCGGTGAGGCCGTCGAGTGTGCTCTCCAGGGCGCTGCGGTACTCCTCCACAAACGCCTCGAGCTGGGTGCGCTCGTCGTTCAGAAGCACGTCGAACGAGCCCATCAGAACCTCCCATCACAGCGCCAATCGGCCGGCCCCCATGGCACGTGCGTGCGGCGTTGCCGAGCGACGTCAGCGATCGTAGGACCTGGTCTCGGGACTCCCGCTGCACGAGGTCGGCGCAGGTGATGATCGACGGCGGGCAGCAGGAGCGGCCGCAGGGTGGCTTCGGTCCGGTCGTAGCGAAGCCCGAGCGCATGAAGCGGCACAGCCAGGACACTTGCGTTCCACGACCCGGCGATGACGTCCCGGCTTGGTCTTGTCCTCGATGCCGCGTCGGGCGACGGGAGTGTGTCGAGGTTGAGGGCAGGTTGAGGGTGACCTCGTCGACCCGCACCGCTGAGCGACACACCGTGAGTTCTGAGACCAGGGCTGACTCGAAACGTGTCGTGCCTTTCCCGGAATACGCGCAATGACGGCCGTGGTGTGATTTCCGGCCACCCGGTCGCAGCGGCTCGACCGGGGCGGTCGGGGCTCGCGCGAGCGGGCGACGTGGCCGAATCGCCTGCCATGAGCAGCGAGGATGCCGCCCGGTGTCGAGCGCCGGGTGGGTCGGCGAGCCGGCGAGCGGGAGGAAAAGGAAGTTTCCGGCTGTCTGAGCTCGCTGCTGCACGACGCCCTGTCCTAATCTCCGCTCAACCATTTACGCCTCCTCCACGGGCCCGGCGAATTCACGCCCGCGGTCGATTCGAGCTGCCTGCAGAAAGGGAAGAGCCATGCGCGCACAGCTTCCGTCGGACAGGCACGAAGCGGGGCCGTGCCCGGCCGCACCGTGGACGCTCGCCCTCGACGTCGGTCCGATCCACACCACGGCCGCCGCGCGGCGCGCCGACGGTTCGGTGCGGCCGTTGGCGCTGGCGGCGGGCTTCCCGGGAATGCCGTCGGGTGTCTTCGTGGCCCGCGACGGCCTGCTCACCGGAAGCGAGGCGGTGGCCGCGGGTCGTCAGGCGCCGGAACGCTACGTGGCCGCCCCGACATGGTGGCTCGGCGGCGTCGGCATCCCGGTCGGCGGCCTGATCGTCCCGCCCGTCGACCTGGTGGCGGCGGTGCTGCGCGACGCTGCGGCCGGGGCGGCGCACTGGGGTGCAGGTCCGCCGGCACAGGTGGTGCTGACCCACCCGGCGTACTGGGATCGGGTGCGGACCGGGGAGCTCGCCGAGGCGGCGCGGCGCGCCGGGCTCGGGCCGGTGCGCCTGGTCCCCGCGCCGGTGGCCGCCGCGGCGTGGCTGCTGCGCTCCGCGCGGCCCCCGGCAGGTGGCCGGGTCGCGGTGCTGGACGTCGCCGCCTGCTCCTGCGACCTCGCGCTGCTGCGAGCCGATCCGGGCGCGCCGGGCGGGACCGTGGTCGAGGCCGCGGCCGCGGTCGTGGCGGGCCCCCCGACGCGGGCCGCCGTGCTCGCCGCCGGGATGCCGCGGACGCCCGATCCACGCGTCCTGGAGCGGGCGGTCGGGCAGCTGCGGGCGGCGATCGACGACAAGGCGGGTCCGGCCGCACCGGTGCCGCTCTGCCTCACCGGCGAGCTGTCGGTCGATCCGGACCTGCGGCGGCGGGTGGGTGCGGCACTCGGTACCGACCTCCTGTTCGATGACGACCCGCAGCCGGTCACCGTGTCCGGCGCGCTCTGCCTCGACCCCGAACCGGAGGTCGGCGCCGCCGCGGCCCGCGGGCGGCGGCCGCGGCACCGGTGGGCCGCCGCGCTGGCGGCTGCGGCCGTGCTCGTGGTCGTGGCGGGGGCGGTGTGGGCCCTGCAGCGGGAGCGGCCGGTTCCGCCCGCCGGCGACCCAGTGGTGGTGACGGCGACGGGCGGGACGCCGACCGGGCCGACGGCGCCTTCGAGCCGGCCCTCGGTCGGCCCGCTCCCGCCCTTCGAGATGGTGTCGACGTTTCCCGACCTGCGTAGCGTCGTGCTCACCGGCACGTCGCGTGCCCTGTCCTCGTGTGCCGCCGCGGCGCCCGTCGAACGGCCGGTGCGGTCGGGGGTGGCCACCCCGCGCTACATCGCGCGTTGCACGCCGCAGGCCGACCCGGATGTCGAGGTCTACCTCCTGCAGTACCCGGACCTGCGGAGCGCGCCGCGCCGGGTCGCGCTCGACCGCGCCCGGTACCCGGGCGGCAGCGGCCGCTGGGAGCGGAACGACGTGCAGATGGGCCCGGTGGCCACGGTCCGGTGGAGTCGCGACGACCCCCGGCCGATCCTGCTCAACGCCGCGTTCGACCGGGCTCCGTTCGCCGTGGAGATCTACGCCGCGGACGCCGAGACGGCTCTGCGCACGCTGGGCACCATCGACATCCGGACCGCCGGGAGGTGACGGCCGGCCGGACGGGAACCGGCCGGGTCCGGCGCATCCGGCTCGAACGTGTGTGCGATGCTGCCTGCCGACCGGTTCTGTCGGTGCCCCGGCCTAGCATGGATTCGAGGCCCGGCACACCGCCATCGCTCCGGACGTCAGGAGGCTCCCCACCGTGGTCGATCCCATCGCGGACGAGCGCCGCCCGGACGCGCCCCGTCTGGTGGTGCGTGGCGCCCGCGAGCACAACCTGCGCGGGGTCGACCTCGACCTGCCGCGGGACAGCATCATCGTGTTCACCGGGCTGTCCGGCTCCGGGAAGTCCAGCCTGGCCTTCGACACCATCTTCGCCGAGGGCCAGCGCCGGTACGTCGAGTCGTTGAGCGCGTACGCCCGGCAGTTCCTCGGGCAGATGGACAAGCCGGACGTCGACTTCATCGAGGGCCTCTCGCCTGCGGTGTCGATCGACCAGAAGTCCACGAACCGCAACCCGCGCTCGACGGTCGGCACCATCACCGAGGTCTACGACTACCTGCGGCTGCTCTACGCCCGGGCCGGCGTGCCGCACTGCCCGGAGTGCGGGCACGTCATCGAGCGCCAGACCCCGCAGCAGATCGTCGATCAGGTGCTGGCGATGCCGGAGGGCAGCCGGTTCCAGGTGCTGGCGCCGGTCGTGCGCACCCGCAAGGGCGAGTTCGTCGACCTGTTCTCCAGCCTGCAGGCCCAGGGCTACTCCCGGGTGCTGGTCGACGGCACCGTGCACCAGCTGACCGACCCGCCGACGTTGAAGAAGCAGGAGAAGCACGACATCTCCGTGGTCGTGGACCGGCTGTCGGTGAAGGGCTCGGCCAAGCAGCGGCTCACCGACTCGGTGGAGACCGCGCTGCGGCTGGCCGACGGCCTCGTGGTGCTGGACTTCGTGGATCTCGACGACGACGACCCGCACCGCGAGCGCCGCTTCTCCGAGCGGATGGCCTGCCCGAACGGGCACCCGCTGTCCCTCGACGACCTGGAGCCGCGCACCTTCTCCTTCAACTCGCCCTACGGCGCCTGCCCCGAGTGCAGCGGCATCGGGATCAAGAAGGAGGTGGACCCGGAGCTGGTGGTGCCCGATGTGGAGGCCAGCCTGGCCGCCGGCGCCATCGCACCGTGGGCCGGCGGGCAGTCCGCGGAGTACTTCGGGCGGCTGCTGGAGGGCCTGGCCAGCCAGGTCGGCTTCCGGATGGACACCCCGTGGCGCAAGCTGCCGGCGGCCGCGCAGAAGGCGGTGCTGCACGGCAGCGACGAGCAGGTGCACGTGCGCTACCGCAACCGGTACGGGCGCGAGCGCGCCTACTACGCCAACTTCGAGGGCGTGATCCCGTTCCTGGAGCGGCGGCTGGACGCCACCGACTCGGACTACGCGCGGGAGAAGTACGAGGGGTACATGCGCGACGTGCCCTGCCCCGTCTGCAGGGGTGCCCGGCTCAAGCCCGAGGTGCTGGCCGTCACGCTCACCCACCGCGACCAGGGCGAGCGCTCCATCGCCGAGGTCTCGGCCATGTCCGTGGCCGAGTGTTCGCAGTTCCTCGAGGGCATGCTGCTCGACGCCCGCCAGACCGTGATCGCCGGGCGGATCCTCAAGGAGGTGCAGGCGCGGCTGGGCTTCCTGCTCGACGTCGGCCTGCACTACCTGTCGCTGGACCGGGCGGCCGGGTCGCTCTCCGGTGGCGAGGCGCAGCGCATCCGGCTGGCGACGCAGATCGGCTCCGGCCTGGTCGGGGTGCTCTACGTGCTGGACGAGCCGTCGATCGGGCTGCACCAGCGGGACAACCGCCGGCTCATCCAGACCCTGGTCCGGCTGCGCGACCTGGGCAACACGCTCATCGTCGTCGAGCACGACGAGGACACCATCCGGGCCGCGGACTGGGCCGTGGACATCGGGCCGGGCGCGGGGGAGCACGGCGGCGAGATCGTGCACAGCGGCACCGTCGCCGGGCTGGAGTCGCACGACACCTCCCTGACCGGGGCCTACCTGTCCGGCCGGCGCTCCATCCCGGTGCCGGAGAAGCGGCGCAGGCTCGACCCGAAGCGGAAGCTGACCATCGTCGGGGCTCGCGAGCACAACCTGCGCGGCATCGACGTGGACATCCCGCTGGGCTGC
This sequence comes from Pseudonocardia sp., assembly GCA_035557575.1. Lineage (GTDB taxonomy): Bacteria > Actinomycetota > Actinomycetes > Mycobacteriales > Pseudonocardiaceae > Pseudonocardia. The sequence continues at coordinate 46,149 of DATMDS010000041.1, forward strand.
CTGGTCGCGGTCACCGGGGTCTCGGGGTCGGGCAAGTCCTCGCTGATCAACGACATCCTGGCCACTGTGCTGGCCAACAAGCTGAACGGCGCGCGGCAGGTCCCCGGCCGGCACACCCGGATCACCGGCCTGGACGGGCTGGACAAGCTGGTCCGGGTCGACCAGTCGCCGATCGGGCGCACGCCGCGGTCCAACCCGGCCACCTACACCGGGGTCTGGGACCAGGTGCGCAAGCTGTTCGCGGCCACGACAGAGGCCAAGGTGCGTGGTTACCAGCCCGGCCGGTTCTCGTTCAACGTCAAGGGCGGGCGCTGCGAGGCCTGCTCCGGCGACGGCACGATCAAGATCGAGATGAACTTCCTGCCGGACGTCTACGTGCCCTGCGAGGTGTGCAAGGGCGCCCGCTACAACCGCGAGACGCTCGAGGTGCACTACAAGGGCAAGACCGTGGCCGACGTGCTGGACATGCCGATCGAGGAGGGCGCCGAGTTCTTCGCCCCGATCAGCTCGATCAGCCGCTACCTGCGGACCCTGGTCGACGTCGGGCTGGGCTACGTGCGGCTCGGGCAGCCGGCGCCGACGCTGTCCGGCGGCGAGGCGCAGCGCGTGAAGCTGGCCTCGGAGCTGCAGAAACGGTCCAACGGGCGGACGATCTACATCCTGGACGAGCCGACCACCGGGCTGCACTTCGAGGACATCCGCAAGCTGCTGCTGGTGATCAACGGGTTGGTCGACAAGGGCAACACGGTGATCGTCATCGAACACAACCTGGACGTGATCAAGACCTCGGACTGGGTGATCGACATGGGACCCGAGGGCGGGTCCGGTGGCGGCATGGTGGTCGCGGAGGGCACGCCCGAGCAGATCGCCGCCCATCCCACCAGCTACACCGGCCAGTTCCTGACCGGGCTGGTGGTGCCCGACGACGGCCAGCGGGCCCGCCCGCCGGCCCGGCGCCGCAAGGCGGCCGCGGCCAGCTGACCGCCGGCTGACCGCCGCCGGCTCATCCCGGTTGTCAGCCGGCGGTGCCGCTGAGCGCGCCGCAGATCGTGGCGGTGTCGGTCTGCAGCGAGCCGCCGGCGAACTCCAACGTCTCCAGGGCGCGCTGACCGGCCGCCTCATGGCCGGCGCCACAGGCGTCGGTGACCAGCACCGGCAGGTAGCCCAGGTCCAGCGAGTGCCGGACCGTGGGCTCGATCCCGATCTCGGTGGCCACCCCGACGATCGCGTAGCTGTCCATGCCGCAGTCCCGCAGCACGATGTCCAGCGGGGTGCCCGCGAACGCCGACATGGTGACCTTGTCGAGCACCAGCTCCTCGGGCCGCGGGTCCAGCTCCGGCACCAGCTCGAAGCCCGGCGAGCCGGACAGCAGCATCGGCTGCACCTCGGCCACGGTCTGCACCCGCTGCCAGGCCATCAGGGTGCGCAGCGCGGACACCCCGGCCATCTCCTTCGGTAGGAACATGTGCCGCAGGTAGATGATCCGGTAGCCGCCGGTGCGGGCGGCGTCGATGACCTGCAGCACCCGCTCGATGATCTCCGGGCCGCGGTCGATCTGGCCGAGCACCCCGACCTGCATGTCGTAGACCAGCAGTGCCATCCGCTGCGGGTCGCATGCCTCCTGCACCGTGCGCGGAATGCTGAACCCGTACGCGCCTTCCATCGACCGCCTCCCGATCTATACAGCAATGTCAAGATACTGGCATGTCGTCGGACCGCAGCGCGGGAGGCCGCCCACGGGATCCTGAGCTGGAAGCGCGCATCCTGGCCGCCACTCGGCAGCTGTTGGCCGAGCGCGGCTACCGCCGGCTGTCCATCGGCGCGGTGGCCCGGCTCGCCGGCACCACCCGTCCGACGATCTACCTGCGCTTCGCCGGCAAGGAGGAACTGGCCACCAGCGCCATCGCCGCCATGCCGGTGTCCGATCCACTCCCCGTCACCGCGGACATCCGGGCCGACCTGGTCGCCGAGCTGCGGCACTTCCGCACCGCCATCACCCGGCCGAACGGGTTCTCGCTGGTGGGAACCGTGCTCGCCGAGGAGCAGCTGACCCCGCGGCTGGCCGCAAGCTTCCGGGAACGGCTGGTGCTGCCCCGGCGCCGCCGCCTCGCCGCCACCCTGCACCGCGGCGCCGGGATCGGGGCGCTGCGTCCGGGGCTGGACGTCGAGGCCGTCACCGGCATGCTGACCGGCAGCCTCTACGCCCACCACCTGGCCCACGGCGCGATTCCCGAGGACTGGCCGGAACGCGTGGTCGACTCCCTCTGGCCCGCCCTCCGGAGCGGTGGCTCAGCGCAGCCGGTAGAAGCGGAAGAAGTCGTCCGCGATCGGTAGCACCTCGATCCCCTCGAAGCCGGCGGCCACGGCGTAGCCGCGCAGCGTGTCCGGGCGCATCACGGTGCCGGTGCCGACCGAGGCGGGGTGGGCCATGCCGTCCGGCAGACAGCACATCAGGCTGTAGCCGTACATCAGCTGCTCGATCTCGTCGCCGGGCGCGGTGAACGTCTCCGCGACCCGTTCGTCCATCACCAGCACCACGCCGTCGGGCTGCGCGAGCCGCCGCATCGCGGCCAGCACGGCGACCGGGTCCGGCAGGTCGTGGATGCACTCGAACGCCGTCACCAGGTCGTAGTGGCCGGTCGCGGTGGCCGCGTCCGCGAGCTGGAAGCGCACCCGGTCGGCCACGCCGGCCTCGATCGCGTTGCGCCGTGCCGCCTCGATCGACGGAGCGTCCAGGTCGAATCCGTCCACCGTGATCTGCGGGTGGGCCAGCGCCAGCCCGATCGCCGACCAGCCGTAGCCGCAGCCGACGTCGGCCACCCGGCCGCCGCGGCGCAGCACCTCGTCGATCTCGGGCACCGCGGGGAAGTACTCGCGCGGCAGCGCACCCAGGAACAGCGGCCGGTTCGCGGCCGCCTGGGCCTCGCGCGCGTCGCCGCCCAGCTGGTCCCAGCTGACGCCGCCGCCGGAGCGGTGGGCGGCGACGAGCTGGTCCATGTGCGCTCCGACCCCGGCGATCAACCGGGCCAGCGGCAGCACGTGGTTCGGGCTGAGCACGTCGGTGAGCACCTCGGCCGCACCCGCCGGCAATCGGAACCGGCGCTCGGTCGGGGCCGCGCCCGTGTCGTCGACGGTGAGCACGCCGCACACCGACTGGTGCTCCAGCCACTCGCGGGCGTAGCGCTCCGCGGTCCCGGAGCGCGCGGCCAGCTCGGTGGACGTCAGCGCCCGACCGTCGGCCAGTACGCGGTAGTAGCCGAGCCGGTCACCCAGGTAGGCGGCCTGCACCAGCTGCGCGCCGAGCACGGCGCCGAAGAGTCGCTCGCCGAACTGCTCGGCGGTCAGTGTCTGATCAAGGGTTGTGGTCATGGGAGGGGACGCTAGGTGGCGCCGCTGTCTGATCGCTGTCACCGGACCGGCAGCCACGTCTCACGCCCCGGCGTTCGCGGCAGAATGGCGCCGTGACGGTGGTGCGGGTGCTCGGGCCGGTGCTGCTGGCCGACGCCGACGGCCGCCCGGTTGCGGTGGGCAGCGGCCGGCAGCGCCGGTTGCTGGCCGCGCTCGCCCTGCACGCCGGCACCCCGGTGGACCGGGACCTGCTCGCCGAACTGGTGTGGGGCGCCGAGCTACCGGCCGACCCGTCCGCCGCGCTGCAGACCAACGTCGCCCGGCTGCGCCGGATGCTGCCGGCATCGGCGTCGATCAGCACCGGACCGCGTTCCTACCGGCTGGACGTGGCGCCCGACGCGCTGGACGCGGCCTGCTTCCCCGCCCACCTGACCGCCGCCGTCGGCTGCCCGGACCCCGCGTCGCGGCTCGCCCGGCTCGACGCCGCCCTGGTGCTGTGGCGCGGCCGACCGTTCGACGAGCTCGACCACGCGGGCGCCGAACCGGAGCGCACCCGGCTGACCGCGCTGCACGACACCGCACTGGAGGACCGGGCCGCGACCCTCGTCGAGCTGGGCCGGGTCACCGAAGCGGCGGCCGCGGCCGCGGCGCTCGTCGCCGCCGACCCGTTGCGCGAGCGGGCGGTCGCGGTGCTGATGCAGGCCCAGGCGGCCGCCGGACGAACCGCCGAGGCCCTGCAGAGCTACGCGCGGCTGCGCGCCGAGCTGGCCGAGCAGCTCGGTGCCGACCCCGGCCCGGAACTGTCCCGCCTGCACGGCCAGCTGCTGCGCCAGCAGCTGGCCGACGCGCGGGAGGTGCCCCGCCCGCCCGTCCCGATCAGCTCCTTCGTCGGCCGGGACGGCGAGCTGGAGCGGGTCCGTGCCGAGTTGCGCCGGCGCCGGGTGATCACGCTGTGCGGGCCCGGTGGCGTCGGTAAGACGCGGCTGGCCCGGCACGTGGCCGCGACCGTCGCCGACCGCTACGCCGACGGTGTCGTCCTCGTCGAGCTGGCCGCGGCGACGCCGGATGCGGTGGGCGCCACCGTCGCCACCGCCCTGCGGCTGACCGAGGCCGGCCCGGGCAGCCTCACCGACCGCATCGTCGAGGTGCTCGCGGTACGCAGCCAGCTCGTGGTGCTCGACGACTGCGAGCACGTCGCGGACCAGGTCGCGGCGCTCGTCGAGGCGATCACGGTGGGAGCGCCGCAGGTCAGCGTGCTGGCCACCAGTCGGGAGCCGCTGCGGGCCGACGGCGAGCAGCTGCTGCCGGTGACGCCGCTGGCCCGGGAGCCGGCGATGGCGCTGCTGGCCGACCGGATCCGGGCGATCGACCCGAGCGCCGAGGTCGAGCCCGCGGTGCTGGACCGGATCTGTGCGCGGCTCGACCGGCTGCCGCTGGCCCTCGAGCTGGCGGCGGCACGGGTGCCGGCGGCCGGGCCGGCCGGGCTGCTCGACGCGCTGGACGACCCGCTGGACGGGCTCGGCCGCCCGCGGCGCACCGCCGCGGCGCGGCACCGGTCGCTGCGCGACGTCGTCCAGTGGTCGTTCGGGCTGCTCGACGACGAGCAGCGCAGCTTGTTCGTCCGGCTCGGCGTGTTCGCCGGGCCGGTCGAGGCGGCCGCGGTGGCCGCGGTGTGCGGATCGGCGCGGGCGCTGCCGGACCTGGTCGACCGCTCGCTGGTGCTGCGCCAGGGCCACCGCCCGGTCGGCTACGGGATGCTGGACACCCTGCGCGCCTACGGCCGGGAACGGCTGGCCGCGGCGCCGGAGTCGGTGACACTGCGCACCCGGCACGCCGCCTGGGCGGTCGCGCTGGTCGCCGACACCGCCGCCGCCCGCTCCCGCCCCGACGAGCCGGAGGCGATCCGCCGCTTCGACGCCCACCTGGCCGACATCACCCGGGCCCACGGCTGGATGTGCGCCCGTGGTCCGCTGGAGGATCTGCTGCGGCTCGGCGTGGTCTGCGCCGAGCTGGGCTACCAGCGGGCCCGGGCCGACCTGGTCCGGATGGCCGACGAGGCGTTGACCGCCGCGGGCTGTGACCCGGACGGCGGTGACCCGCACGGCGGTGACCCGGACGGTGGGGACCCGGACGGCGGTGACCCGGCCGGCGGGGACCACGTCAGCGGGGGCGGCGCCGCTGCGGGCGGGATGGCCCTGCACCCGCTGCTGCCCCGGTTGCTCGCGCTGTCCGCGGTGCCGCTCTGGCAGCGCGGCGACATCGAGCGGGCCCGGCGGCGGGCCCGGCGCGCGGTCGCGCTGGCCGACCGGTCGGGGGATCCGACCGCGGCCAGGGACGGGTTCGAGGTGCTGTCCAACCTGGCCATGTTCGGCGGTGACCTGGCCGCCGCGATGCGGTACGGGGACCGGTCGGCGGCCCTCGCCCGGGACGCCGCGGACGACCCCGCGCGGCTGATGGCGCTGGTGGACACGACGCTGGCCGCGGCGTACGCCGGTGACCAGGACACCGCGGGGGACCGGGAGCGGGCGGCCGTCGCGTTGGCCGAGCGGATGGGCTCGCCGACGGCGCTGGGCTGGGCCGCGTACGCGGCCGGGGAGCGGCGGGCGGAGGCGGGGCTGCCGGACGCCACCACGCTGCTGGAGCGGGCCGTCGCGTACGCCGAGGAGGTGGACGCGGTGTTCCTGGCCGGGGTGGCCCGGCACACGCTGCTGACCACCGCGGCCCGCGCCGACGACCCGGAGCAGGCGCTGTCCCGGTTCGGTCCGCTGCTGGACACCTGGCACGGCATGGGGGCCTGGACGCAGCTCTGGATCGCGGTGCGGGCGCTGGCCGAAGCGCTGTCGCGGCGGGGCCGACACGCCGAGGCCGCGGTGCTGCTCGGGGCGCTCCGGGCCAGCCCGCGGGCCAGCGTCGAGTACGGGGCCGACTCGGCCCGGGTGCGGGCGGTGGAGGACGCCGCACGACACGCACTCGGACCCCGGTTCGCGCAGCTGCAGGCCGACGGGGCGCGGCTGGGCGATTCCGGCGCGGTCGCGCTGGCCCGCCGGCTGGCCCGCCGGGACACGCCGACCGGCCGTGCCCGACGTCCGGGCTGACCCGGGCCGACCCCGGGTGGATCCGGCCCGGTACCGACCCCGACGAGCCCCCTGCTACCCTTCGGAATGCGACCACCCTGTCGCGCGTTGACTCCTGCGTCGGTTCCTGGGCCGAACGAGAGGCAACAGGAACCTCACGGCAGGGCGATGAAGTGGAGCCCCGGCTCCCACCCGCCGCCGACCAGGCGTCCGGGTCCGGTCACCGGACGAGCCATCGGGCTCGGCCGTTGTGGCCGTATTGGGTCTCGGGCTCCGCTCGTCGCACCAGTGCCGAAGAACGATGGCGCCGGAAATGTTGTCGACGGAGAACGAGGAGACCCCATCAGCACAGAGACGCGCATCAACGATCGCATCCGGGTACCGGAAGTCCGCCTGGTCGGGCCCAACGGTGAGCAGGTCGGGATCGTTCGCATCGAGGATGCCCTGCGACTCGCGCAGGAGGCCGAGCTGGACCTGGTCGAGGTCGCGGCTCAGGCTCGCCCGCCGGTCTGCAAGCTCATGGACTACGGCAAGTTCAAGTACGAGACCGCGCAGAAGGCCAGGGAGTCCCGCCGCAACCAGCAGCTCACCACGATCAAGGAGCAGAAGCTCCGGCCGAAGATCGACAAGCACGACTACGAGACCAAGCGCGGGCACGTGCGGCGCTTCCTCGAGGGCGGCAACAAGGTCAAGGTCACGATCATGTTCCGCGGTCGCGAGCAGTCCCGGCCCGAGCTCGGCTTCCGGTTGTTGCAGCGGCTCGCGGAGGACGTGAGCGACCTCGGTGTGGTCGAGGCCACCCCGAAGCAGGACGGCCGGAACATGACAATGGTGATCGCTCCGAACAAGAAGCCGCAGGCCCGACCACGCCCGGTCGCTGCCAACCCGGAGCCGGCCGGCGCCTGACGGCCGCACCAGCACGACTCAACAGCGGCACTCCCACACCCGGGGGTGCCACCGGAAGTAGGAACACGCCATGCCCAAGAACAAGACGCACAGCGGTATCGCCAAGCGGGTGAAGGTGACCGGCAGCGGCAAGCTGATGCGGCAGCAGGCCGGCCTCCGGCACCGTCTCGAGGTCAAGTCGAGCAAGGAGACCCGGGACCTGTCCGGCGTCGTGCCGGTCAACAAGGCCGACGTCAAGCGCGTCAAGAAGATGCTCGGCCGCTGAGCCGCCGCTCAGTTCCACCCGCCGACCCGGCAAGCGCTCCCCGGCCTGCCGGCCCGATCCCGTGAGGACACCACATGGCACGCGTGAAGCGCGCGGTCAACGCTCATAAGAAGCGGCGCACCACCCTCGAGCTGGCCAGCGGCTACCGCGGACAGCGCTCCCGGCTGTACCGCAAGGCCAAGGAGCAGATGCTCCACTCGCTCAACTACGCGTATCGCGACCGGCGCGCACGCAAGGGCGACTTCCGGCAGCTCTGGATCACCCGGATCAACGCCGCCGCCCGCGCCAACGGCATGACCTACAACCGGTTCATCCAGGGCCTCAAGATCGCCGGGGTCGAGGTGGACCGCAAGATCCTCTCCGAGCTGGCGATCAGTGAACCGGCCACCTTCGCCGCGCTCGTGGAGCTGGCCCGGGCCAACGTCCCGGCCAACGACGGGACCGCGGCCTGAGCCGTTCCACCCCGACCGGCGCACCGCCCGGATCCGAGCGCGCACCGCGCGTCGTGGCCGCCCGCAAGCTGCTGCGCCGCGTCGGCCGCGATCGGGCCGGGCGGTTCCTCGTGGAGGGGGCGCAAGCGGTCGGCGAGGCGCTGGCCCAGGCGGCGCGCGGCGACCGGTGGCGGATGCACGAGCTGTTCGTCGGTCCGGCCGCCGCGGACCGGCACCCGGAGCTGACTGCCGCTGCCCGCACCGCGGGGGTCCGGGTCGTCCCGGTGACCGAGGCCGCCGCTGCCTCGCTGTCGGACACGGTGACCCCGCAGGGGATCGTGGCCGTCTGTGACCTGCTCGACGTCCCGGTGGCCGCGGCCCTGGGCGCCCGTCCCACCCTGGTCGTGGTGTGCGCCGGGATCTCCGATCCCGGCAACGCCGGCACCGTGATCCGGGTCGCCGACGCGGCCGGCGCCGACGCCGTGCTGCTGGCCGGGGACACCGTCGATCCGCACAACCCCAAGGCGGTGCGCGCGACCACCGGCAGCCTGTTCCACCTCCCCATCGCCCGGGACCGCGACGCCGGCGCGGTGCTGGCCGCCTGCGCCGCTGCCGGGCTGACCGTGCTGGTCGCGGACGCCGGGGGCGAGCTGGAGCTGTACCGGCCCGAGGCGGCCGCGGTGCTCGCCGGACCGGTGGCGTGGATCTTCGGGGGCGAGGCGCACGGCCTGCCGCCGGGGGTCGCGGAGCGAGCCGACCACCGGGTCCGGGTGCCGATCCGGGGCCGCGCCGAGAGCCTCAACCTGGCCACCGCCGCCGCCATCTGCGTGTACGCCACCGTGGCCGCCCGGTCCGTGGGCTGAGCCGGCGACGCCGTACGCCGCGGAGGCCGCCCGCATCCAGGCGCCATCGAGGCCGCGCCGTGGCAGGGCGCGGCACCGCTGGGGCCGGGCACCGTCGCGCGTAGGGTCGGCCGCGCAGTGCACCTAGAATTCGCTGGCCCCGGACCCGCCGTGGAAGGTTGTCTCCCGACATGCCCGACAGCACCGCCGACGTTGCGCCGGAGCTCGAGCCCGCCGCACTGGAGTCCGCCGCGGCCGCGGCCGAGCAGGCGTTCGCTGCGGCACCCGACCTGGCGGCGCTGGCCGCCGTCCGGCCGGCCCATCTCGGCGACCGCGCGCCGCTGCTGCTGGCCCGCCGTGGCCTCGGGGCGCTGCCCGGCCCCGACCGCGCCGAGGCGGGCAAGCGGGTCAACGCCGCCCGCGAACGGGCCCAGCGGGCCTTCGACGCCCGCCGCGCCGAGCTGGTGGCGCAGCGCGACGAGCGGATGCTGGTCGAGGAGGCGGTGGACGTCACGCTGCCGTGGGACCGGGTCCCGCGGGGGGCGCGGCACCCGCTCTCCCAGCTCTCGGAACGGGTCTCCGACGTGTTCGTGGCGATGGGCTGGGAGGTGGCGGAGGGCCCCGAGGTCGAATCGTCCTGGCTGAACTTCGACGCGCTCAACTTCCTCCCCGACCACCCGGCCCGCACCATGCAGGACACCTTCTACCTGGGGGAGAGCGAGAGCTCCGGCATGGTGCTGCGCACCCACACCTCGCCGGTCCAGGTGCGCGCGCTGCTGCAGCGCGAGCTGCCGGTGTACGTGGTCTGCCCGGGCCGCACGTTCCGCACCGACGCGCTGGACGCCACCCACACCCCGGTGTTCCACCAGGTCGAGGGCCTCGCGGTGGACCGCGGCATCACCATGGCGCACCTGCGCGGCACCCTGGACGCGTTCGCCCGGGCCATGTTCGGCGCTGGGTCACGGACCCGGCTGCGGCCGTCCTACTTCCCGTTCACCGAGCCCTCGGCCGAGGTCGACGTGTGGTTCCCGCAGCGCAAGGGCGGTGCCGGCTGGGTCGAGTGGGGCGGCTGCGGCATGGTCAACCCGAACGTGCTGCGGGCCTGCGGGGTCGACCCCGAGTACTCCGGCTTCGCGTTCGGGATGGGGCTGGAGCGGACCCTGCAGTTCCGCAACGGCATCCCCGACATGCGCGACATGGTCGAGGGCGACGTCCGGTTCAGCCGCGCGTTCGGCGTCTGACGGCCTCATCTCGAGCGAAGGCAGGAGTAGCAGTGCGGGTTCCGCTGTCGTGGTTGGCCGAGCACATCGGTCGTGAGCTGCCGACCCCCGACGAGGTCGCCGACGCCTTCGTCGGGGTCGGCCTCGAGATCGAGGACGTGCGCCCCGGCCCGCGGCTGACCGGGCCGCTGGTGGTCGGCCGGGTCCAGGAGATCACCGAACTCGCCGAGTTCACGAAGCCCATCCGCTGGTGCCAGGTACAGGTCGGCCCCGAGCAGGTCAACGGCATCGTCTGCGGGGCCCGCAACTTCACCGTGGACGACCTGGTCGTGGTGGCGTTGCCGGGCGCGGTGCTGGACGGCGGGTTCGCCATCTCCGCCCGCAAGACCTACGGGCGCGTCTCCGACGGGATGATCGCCTCCGCTCGCGAGCTGGGCATCGGATCCGACCACGCCGGCATCCTGGTGCTGCCGCCGGACACCGCGAAGCCGGGCGACGACGCGCTGCCGCTGCTCGGGCTGGACGACACGGTGGTGGAGCTCAACGTCACCCCGGACCGCGGCTACTGCTTCTCGGTGCGCGGGCTGGCCCGCGAGCTGGCCGCGGGGATCGACACCGACTACACCGACCCGGCCGGCCGGGTCGAGGTCCCGGACGTTCGCGGCGACGCGTGGCCGGTCCGCCTCGACGATCCCGGTTGCGCGCGCTTCGTGCTGCGCCGGGTGGACGGCGTGGACCCGGTGGCGCCGGCGCCCTGGTGGATGCAGCGGCGGCTGCTGGCCGCCGGCATGCGGCCGATCTCACTCGTCGTCGACGTGACCAACTACGTGATGCTGGAGCTCGGCCAACCGCTGCACGCCTACGACGCAGCGAAGGTGCGCGGCGCGATCGTGGTCCGCAGGGCGCGCTCCGGTGAGCGGCTGACCACTCTGGACGACACGGTGCGCGCGCTGGACCCGGACGATCTGTTGATCACCGACCAGACCGGCCCGATCGGCATGGCCGGGGTGATGGGCGGGGCCTCCACGGAGATCGCCGCGGTCACCGCGGATCCGGCGGGCAGGGATCCGGCCGGCGGCGACGTGGCCGGGCGCATCGACGTGCTCATCGAGGCCGCGCACTTCCAGCCGGCCACGATCGCCCGCGCGGCCCGCCGGCACAAGCTGCCCAGCGAGGCCTCGCGCCGGTTCGAACGCACCGTGGACCCGCAGCTGCCGCCGGTCGCGGCCGAGCGAGTGGCGCAGCTGCTGGTCGAGCACGGCGGCGGTCGGGTCGCGCCCGGCCGCACCGACGAGGGCGCGGCGCCGGAGCTGGCCCCCGTCCGGATGCCGCTGGAGCTCCCGGACCGGGTGGCCGGCGTGACCTACCCCCCGGGGGCCACGGTGCGCCGGCTGACCCAGATCGGCTGCGGCGTGGAGCTGGCCACCGGCGCCGACGGCCGTGGCCAGGTGCTGGCCACCCCGCCGTCCTGGCGTCCGGACCTCGCCCAGCCCGCCGACCTGGTCGAGGAGGTGCTGCGGCTGGAGAGCTACGACGTCATCCCGTCGGTGCTGCCGTCGGCGCCGCCCGGTCGCGGTCTGAGCCCGGCCCAGCGGCGCCGCCGCGTGGTCTCCCGGGCGCTGGCCGAGGCCGGATACGTGGAGGTGCTGCCGTTCCCGTTCGTCGATCCCGGGGTGTGGGACGCGTTCGGGCTGCCGGCCGCCGACGTGCGGCGCCGTACCGTCGCGGTGCTGAACCCGCTCGACGCCGAGCGCTCCCGGCTGTCCAGCACGCTGCTGCCCGGACTGCTCGACACGCTGGCCCGCAACCACGCGCGCGGGGCGAGCGACCTGGCGCTCTACACCATCGAGCAGGTGGTGCTGCCGCACCACATCCCGAAGCCGATGCCGACCCCGGCGGTCGACCGGCGCCCGTCCGATGCGGAGATCGCGCAGATCGAGGCGGCGCTGCCGGCGCAACCCGTGCACGTCGGCGTGGTGCTGGCCGGGAACCGGGAGCGCCCCGGCTGGTGGGGCGCGGGCCGGGCCGCGGGCTGGGCCGACGCGGTGCAGGCCGGGGTGCTGGTGGGGCAGGCCGCCGGGCACCAGCTCCGCGTTACCCGGGCCAGCCTGCCGCCGTGGCACCCCGGCCGCTGCGCGGCCCTGCGGGTGGGGGACTGGATCGTCGGGCACGCCGGCGAGCTGCACCCCAAGGTGATCGAGGCGCTCGAGCTGCCGGCCCGCACCTGCGCGCTGGAGCTGGACCTCGATGCCCTCCCGTTGGACGACGCCCGCCCGGCCCCGCGGGTCTCGCCGTATCCGCCGATCTCGGTCGACGTCGCCCTGGTCGCGACCACCGACGTGCCCGCGGCCGAGCTGGCCGACGCGCTGCTCGACGGGGGCGGTGCGCTGCTGGAGGAGCTGCGCCTGTTCGACGTGTACACCGGCGACCAGGTCGGCGAGGGCAAGCGGTCGCTGGCGTTCTCGCTGCGCTTCCGGGCACCGGACCGGACGCTGACCAACGACGAGGCGAACGCCGCCCGGGACGCCGCGGTCGCGATGGCCACCCGGCGACACGGAGCCGTGCTGCGCGGCTGAGCGCCACCGGCGGTGCGCCGGGAAAGGCTGCGTGTCGTCGATCCGCTGCGACCGGTCGGCGATCGAGGTCGCTCCGGGTGGTCGACCGGCGGTAGCGGCGTCGCTGCGCCGCGTCCGTGACGATCACCGCGGGACCGGCGGCTCTGGCCCGCGAGCGGGCTGCACCGCAGGTGGCGGGCTGTCGCCGCGCTCTGCACACGGGCCGTCACCGTCTCGGTCCAACTCTCACTCGATAGGGGGACCGGTGTGAGGCCGGCCGTGGACGACGGCTACCTTCTGTCCTCGAAGATCGGCCAAGTGGGCTAGGGACAGACAAAACGGAGGGTCGATGACACCAACGCCAGCCGAACTCGTGCAGGAGAGTTCGGCTACCGGGGACCGGGATCCGGACCAGGGTGTCGCCAGCAAGCGCGCCACGACGCTGTGGAGCCACATCCCTCGCGGGAACACGCTCGACGAAGGTGAGTGGCTGCGCCGGCACCGGGTGCTGCAGTGGGTTCTCGCACTGCACATCCCTGCGCTGTTCGTGCTGGGGCTCGCCCTCGGTCGGGGGCTGGTGTTCTCGGCCTACCTGATGGTGCCGGCGATCGTCCTGCTGGTCACCAGCGAATCGCTGAAGCGCTGGCGGCGGTCGGCTGCGGTGCTCAACACCACCGGGCTGACCTACTGCTCGATTGCGCTCGTCGTCATCTCCGGTGGCGCCATCGAGGCCCACTTCCACTTCTTCATCATGATCGGCCTGATCGCGCTCTACCAGGACTGGGTGCCACTCGGGTTCAACATCGGGCTGACCGTGGTCAGCCACGGCCTCGGCTCGCTGCTGCAGGCCAACCTGATGTTCAACCACGTCGCGGGCCAGTCCAACCCCTGGCTGTGGTCGGCCATCCACGGCGTCGCGGTGCTCGTCGCGTACGCCGGCGTGGTGGCGTTCTGGGGCATCACCGAGGACGACCAGAACGAGCGGGCGGAGCTCACCCACCGGCTCAACGAGGCCCGGGCGGCCCAGCAGGCCGCGGCGCTCGAGGACATCAACGCGGTCTTCCTGAACATCGCCCACCGCAGCCAGGCGATCGTGCACCGGCAGCTGCAGGTGCTGGACAAGGCCGAGCGGGCCGAGGAGGACCCGGACCAGCTCGGGCTGCTGTTCCAGCTGGACCACCTGACCACCCGGGAGCGGCGCAACGCCGAGAACCTGATCATCCTGGGTGGCGGACAGCCGGGCCGGCAGTGGCGCAACCCGGTGCCGCTGCTCGAGCTGGTGCGCAGCGCTGCCTCCGAGACCGAGCAGTACACCCGGGTGGCGCTCGGCCGGATGCCGCGGATGCTGGTGGCCGGCCGAGCCGTCGGTGACCTGATCCACCTGATCGCGGAGCTGCTGGACAACGCCACGTCGTTCTCCCCGCCGGACGCCCGGATCGACGTCCGGGGCAACCGGGTGGGCAAGGGTGTCGTGCTGGAGATCGAGGACCAGGGCCTGGGCATCGAGCCGGAGCGCATGGAGCAGCTCAACGAGATGCTGCGCAGCGACTCGAACATCGGCCCCAGCGCGAAGTCGCAGGACTGGCGGCTGGGTCTGTTCGTGGTCAGCCGGCTGGCGCGCCGGCACGGGATCAACGTCACGCTGGTCGAGTCGGCCTACGGCGGGGTGCGGGCCATCGCGTTGATCCCGATGTCGTTGCTCACCGAGGCGCCGGTCGAGGAGGCCGACGGTGACGGTGGTGGCGGGGATCTGGCGCTGACCGCGCCGGCCTCCCCGACCAACGGCATGGGCAACGGCATGGGCAACGGGAACGGGAACGGGAACGGGAGCGGGCACCGCCCGCGTCCGTTCCCGCGGCATGCGCGCAACGGGCAGGCCGCCGCCGATGCCACGGTCGTCGAGCAGGAGGCACCCGCGGCTCCGCAGCCGGTGCCGCGGCAGTCGCCCACGACGCGCAACGGCAACGGCAACGGCAGGACCGAGGGCGTCGGCACCGAGAACGGCGCCGGCGTCGGCTCCGGCCCCGGCGCGGGGGAGCCGGCGATCGCCGAGCCGGCACAGGCTCCAGCGAAGCCGACACCGGGCCGGCCGGGCCTGCCGACCCGCAGGCGCCAGGCGCACGTCGCCCCCGAGCTGCGGGAGATACCCGACCCGGAACCCGGCGGTGACGCGGTGGCGACCTCCGCGATGGAGATGTCCACCGTGAACGTCGAGGACGACGTCGCGGCCAAGCAGGCCCGCTCGCGGATGTCCGCCTTCCAGCGGGGAACCGCGGGCGGCCGCGCCGACACCACCGACTCATCCACCTCGTGACCGGACAGGATTGATCACAGTGACGCAGGCAACCACGGACCTTCGCTGGCTGCTCGACGATCTCGTCGATCGGGTGCCGGGGTTGGATCGGGCGATCGTGCTCTCCGCGGACGGGCTGCTGCTGAGCCGTTCCGCTTCCCTGACCGAGGACGACGCGGACCGGCTGGCCGCGGTGGCGTCGGCGTTCCAGGGCCTGGCCAAGGGCACCGGCCGCCAGTTCGGCGGTGGCGCGGTGCGGCAGACCGTCGTCGAGATGGACGAGGCCTTCCTGTTCGTGACGGCGGCCGGGCGCGGCGCCTGCCTTGCCGTGCTGACCACCGCCGACGCGGATCTCGGCATGGTGGCCTACGAGGTCAACCTGCTCGTCCGCAAGGTGGGCACCCGGCTCTCCGCCGCGCCCCGCCAGGCGGAGGAGCCGGAAAGGGTCTCCAGCCCATGAACGGCGGGCACGGCCGCGATCCGGCGGCCATCGGCCCCCGGGCCTGGTTCGACGAGGACGCCGGCCCGCTGGTACGGCCGTACGCGATGACCGGCGGCCGAACCCGGGGCAGTGAGCACGAGCTGAACATCATCACGCTGGTGCTGACCGTGGCCGTGCCTTCCGACGTCGCGCTCGAGTGGGAGCGCGACGAGATCCTCCGGCTGTGCCGGACGCCGAAGTCCGTAGCCGAGGTCGCGGCCGCGCTCGACCTGCCGCTGACGGTGGTCAAGGTGCTGCTGAGTGATCTGATCGACCGGGGCTACATCGTGTCCCGCTCTCCGGTGCTGGCCCGGCATCTGCAGAATGCTTCCTTCCTCCAGGTGGTTCTCGATGGCATTGAACAGCTCTGACGCCGTGGCTGGTCCCGGGGTCGGGCAACAGTCGACCAAGATCCTCATCGCTGGGGGGTTCGGCGTCGGCAAGACCACCTTGGTGGAGACGATCAGTGAGATCACTCCACTGCGGACCGAGGAGGTGCTCACCGCCATCGGGGCCGACGTGGACGATCTGACCGGGGTGGAGCGCAAGGGCTCCACGACGGTTGCGCTCGACTTCGGACGTATCACGGTGAGCAGCGACGTGATCGTCTACCTGTTCGGCACCCCGGGGCAGGACCGCTTCTGGTTCATGTGGGACGAGCTGGCCAACGGCGCGCTGGGTGCCGTCGTGCTGGCCGACACCCGCCGGTTGGACGCCTGCTTCCCCGCGGTGGACTTCTTCGAGCGGCGCGGCATCCCGTTCGTGCTCGCGGTGAACTGTTTCGACGGGGCCGAGCGCTACGACCCCGAGGAGATCCGCGGGGCTGCCGACCTGGACCCGCTGGTACCGGTCATCCTCTGCGACGTCCGGCAGCGCGAGTCGTGCAAGACGGTGCTGATCAACCTGCTCAAGTACCTGATCCGGTTGAGCACCGCCACCGAGCTGGCCCGCAACGGGCAGCCGGTCGGCGCCTAGCCGCCGCGCCGCCGGGCGCCACTGCGGCTGCCCGGCCGGCGGTGGCGGTCAGGTGTCGCGGCGCGCCCGGGACGGCCCCGGCGACGTCCTCTCGGTCGCGCTGTCGCCGTCGCCGAAGTCCTCCTCCCGGTCCTCGGCATCGGCCGTCGTCTGGGCGTCCGCCGCCTGCAGCCCGACCAGCAGGTTCTTCGAGAGCGCCTCGAGCTCGCCGTGCAGGGACTCCCTGAGCGCGAGCAGCCGCTCCACCTCGCGGTCGGCGTTGGCCCGGTGCTCCTCGGCCCAGCGCTCGGCCTGGGCCCGCAGGTCGCGGGCGACGATCTCGACGTTCCTGCGCGCCTTCTGCATCTCCTGCCGAGCGGCCGCGCGCACCGACTCCGCCTCGGATCGCGCCGAGGTCAGCTCGGCGGCCACCGCCTGTTCGCGCTCGCGCAGCGAGGCCGAGACCTCGTTGGCCTTCTTGTCCAACGCGGTAGCTCTCATGATCAGGTTCTGCTCGATCTCGTGCCGGTGCGCCTCGGCATCGGCGCGGGCGCGCTCCATCAGCTCGGCCGCCTCCTTGGCCGCCCCCTGCCGGACCTCGTGGGCCTCGGCCTCGGCCATCCGCAGCAGCCGCTCGGCCCGGTAGCCGAAGCCCTGCACGCCGGAGTTGTCGTCGACGGCCTGTCCACCCGTCGCGGCCTGGCTGGCCTGCAGCTCGCGCAGGGCGCGCTCGGCGGCACCACGCCGGCGCTGCTCCTCGGCCAGCTGGGCGGCCAGTGATCGGTTCTGCTCGGCGGCCGCGGCCAGCTGCCCGCCGAGCTCGGCGAACCGCTCGTCGACCTGGTGGCGGTCGTACCCGCGCAGGGACACGTCGAACTGGTCCGGCGTACCGGATACCCGCTGCGCCGGAACGGGGCTGCCGCCGGAGCCGACAGTCCCGGGCTGCCGGAAACCGCCCGGGACACTACCCGGCCGGACGGGATTCGTGGTCACGCCTACATCCATCACGAATTTTGCGGAGAACACAAGTCCGTGTCGAAGGGACGTGCCCATTCCGTCGCCGACCGGCATGATGATCGGGTTGCGGAGCGGCCACTCGTGCGCCGGCGGCCGTTCGGGGCGTACCGCGGACCAGCACGCTTGCATGAAGTTTCAGATACGTGCATAGTCATCCGCATGCTTCGGGTGGCGGTGGCGGGGGCCAGTGGGTACGCGGGTGGCGAGGCGCTGCGGTTGCTGCTCGGCCACCCCGAGGTGGAGATCGGAGCGCTGACCGCCGGCGGCAGTGCCGGCAGCCCGCTCGCGGCGCATCAGCCGCACCTGCTGCCGCTGGCGGACCGCGTGCTGCAGGACACCGACCCGCAGGTGCTGGCCGGTCACGACGTCGTGTTCCTGGCGTTGCCGCACGGGCACTCCGCGGAACTGGCCGCGCAGCTCGGCGACGACGTGGTGGTCATCGACTGCGGTGCCGATCACCGGCTCGCCGATGGGGCCGCCTGGGCCCGCTGGTACGGCGGCAGCCACGCCGGGAGCTGGCCCTACGGGCTGCCGGAGCTGCCCGGTGCCCGGGACCGGTTGCGCGGGGCGAAGCGGGTGGCGGTACCCGGCTGCTACCCCACGGCGATCAGCCTGGCCCTGTTCCCGGCGCTGGCCGCCCGGCTGGTCGCCCCCGAGGTCGTGATCACCGCGGTGACCGGCACCTCCGGCGCCGGGAAGGCGCTGAAGCCGCACCTGCTGGGGGCCGAGGTGATGGGCGCGCTGTCGGCCTACGGGGTGGGCGGGGTGCACCGGCACACCCCGGAGATCGCGCAGAACCTGTCCGCGGCCGCGGGCGCCCCGGTCTCGGTGAGCTTCACCCCGGTGCTGGCGCCGCTGCCGCGAGGCATCCTGGCCAGCTGTTCGGCGCCGCTGCGCGACGGCGGCGCCGACAGCCGCGAGGTCTACGCCAAGGCCTTCGCCGACGAGCCGTTCGTGCGGCTGCTGCCGGAAGGAACCTGGCCCAGCACCGCGGCCACGCTCGGCTCGAACACCGTCCACCTGCAGGTCGCGGTGGACCCCGACGCGGGGCGGCTGATCGTCGTGGCCGCGATCGACAACCTGACCAAGGGCACCGCGGGAGGCGCCGTGCAGTGCATGAACCTGGCCGTGGGGCTGCCGGAGACGACCGGCCTGCCGCTGACCGGGGTGGCGCCGTGACCGCCGACGTACGTCGTCCCGCGGAGGCGGCATCATGACGATCACGGCGCCGGGGGGATTCCGGGCGGCGGGCATCGCCGCCGGGATCAAGAGCAGCGGTCGGCCCGACCTGGCGCTGGTCGTCAACGACGGGCCCCGGTACGCGGCCGCCGGCCTGTTCACCCGGAACAAGGTCAAGGCGGCGCCGGTGCTGTGGTCGCAGCAGGTGCTCGGCACCGGCCGGCTGCGGGCGGTCGTGCTGAACTCGGGCGGCGCCAACGCGTGCACCGGGCCGGAGGGCTTCCGGACCGCGCACGCCACCGCGGAGCAGGCCGCCGAGATGCTGACCTCGATGGGTACCGAGTGCGGCGCGATCGAGGTCGCGGTGTGCTCCACCGGGCTGATCGGCGCCCAGCTGCCGCGGGACGCGGTGCTCGCGGGGGTGTCCCGGGCCGGTGTCGAGCTGGCGGCCGATGCCGCCGCCGGGCTGGCCGCGGCCACCGCGGTGATGACCACCGACACGGTGCCCAAGCAGGCCGTCCACCTCGACCCAACCGGCTGGACGGTCGGTGGGTTCACCAAGGGCGCCGGCATGATCGCCCCGTCGATGGCCACCATGCTGACCGTCCTCACCACCGATGCCGTGCTGGACCCGGCCGAGTTGGACACCGCGCTGCGGGCCGCGGTGCGGGTGAGCTTCGACCGGCTGGACATCGACGGCTCGATGTCCACCAACGACACAGTGCTGCTGCTGGCCTCCGGTGCCGCCGGGGTGGCGCCCGACCCAGCCGCGTTCACCGCCGCGCTGACCGGCGTCTGCCGGGACCTGGCCCAGCAGATGCAGGCCGACGCCGAGGGCGTGACCAAGCGGATCACCGTCCGGGTCAGCGGCGCGGCCGGCGAGGACGACGCGGTGGTCGTCGCGCGCAGCATCGCCCGCGACAGCCTGGTCAAGACGGCCCTGTTCGGCGCCGACCCGAACTGGGGCCGGGTGGCCGCGGCCGCCGGGTACGCCGACGCCGCCCTCGACCCCGAGCGGCTGGACGTCACCATCAACGGCGTGCTGCTCTGCCGCGGCGGCGCGGCGGCCGGCGACCGGAACGCCGCCGACATGTCCGGCAAGGAGATCCTGGTGCAGGTCGAGCTCGGCCTCGGCGACGGCGCGGCGGAGATCCTCACCACCGACCTGTCGCACGCCTATGTGGAGGAGAACAGTGCCTACTCCTCCTGAGCCGCCCCGTCCCGACGAGCACATCTCGGCCGCCGAGCGGCTGAAGGGAGCGGCCGAGAAGGCCGGGGTGCTCGCCGAGGCCCTGCCCTGGCTGCAGCGCTTCCACGACCGCGTCGTGGTGGTGAAGTACGGCGGCAACGCGATGGTCGACGAGCAGCTGCAGCGGGCGTTCGCGCAGGACATGGTGTTCCTGCGGCTGGCCGGCATCCACCCCGTGGTGGTGCACGGCGGCGGCCCGCAGATCACCGCGATGCTGCAGCGGCTGGGGTTGCCCGGCGAGTTCCGGGGCGGCCTGCGGGTCACCACACCGGAGACCATCGACGTGGTCCGGATGGTGCTGGTCGGCCAGGTCGGCCGGGAGCTGGTCGGGCTGATCAACTCTCACGGGCCGTTCGCGGTCGGTCTCTCCGGTGAGGACGCCGGGCTGTTCACCGCGGAGAAGCGCACCGCGCTGGTCGACGGCGAGCCGGTGGACATCGGCCTGGTCGGCGACGTGACCGCGGTGAACCCGGATGCGGTGCTGGACATCATCGCCGCCGGCCGGATCCCGGTGGTGGCCGGTGTGGCCCCGGACGTGGACGGCACCGTCTACAACATCAACGCCGACAGCGCGGCCGCCGCGCTGGCGTCCGCACTGGACGCGGCCAAGCTGGTGGTGCTGACCGACGTCGAGGGCCTGTACGCGAACTATCCCGATCCGGAGTCCATCATCAGCGAGCTCACCGCCGACCAGCTGGAGCCGATGCTGCCCCGGCTGGAGAGCGGGATGGCGCCGAAGATGGAGGCCTGCCTGCGCGCGGTACGCGGCGGGGTGGGCCAGGCGCATGTGATCGACGGGCGGGTGCCGCACTCGGTGCTGCTCGAAGTGTTCACCAGTGATGGTGTCGGAACGATGGTGGTGCCATGAGCGAGCTTGCGAGCGAAACGTCAGTGTCGATGACCGGTCTCGCCCAGCGCTGGCAGTCCGCGCTGATGAACAACTACGGCACGCCGCCGCTGGCCCTGGTCCGGGGGAGCGGCGCCGAGGTCTGGGACGCCGACGGGCGGCGTTACCTGGACCTGGTGTCCGGTATCGCGGTGAACGCGCTCGGGCACGGGCACCCGGCGGTGCTCGAGGCCGTGACCACCCAGCTCCGCACGCTCGGGCACGTGTCCAACCTGTACCTGGCCGAGCCGCCGATCGCACTGGCCGAGCGGCTGCTCGAACTGGTGGACGCACCGGGCCGGGTGCTGTTCTGCAACTCCGGCGCGGAGGCCAACGAGGCGGCGTTCAAGCTCGCCCGCCGCACCGGCCGACCGCACATCATCGCCGCCGAGAACGCCTTCCACGGGCGCACCATGGGCGCGCTCGCGCTCACCGGGCAGCAACCGAAGCGGACCCCGTTCGAGCCGATGACGCCGGGCGTCACGCACGTGCCCTACGGCGACCTGGCCGCGCTGGACGCGGCCGTCGACACCGACACCGCCGCGGTGTTCCTGGAGCCGATCCTCGGCGAGGCCGGCGCGGTCACCCCGCCACCCGGGTACCTGGCCGGGGCCCGCGAGATCACCGCGGACCGCGGCGTGCTGCTGGTGCTGGACGAGGTGCAGACCGGTATCGGGCGCACCGGCTCCTGGTTCGCCTTCCAGCGCGCCGGGGTGCTGCCGGACGTGATCACGCTGGCCAAGGGCCTCGGGGGTGGGCTGCCCATCGGGGCCTGCATCGGCATCGGCGCCGCGGGCGAGCTGTTCGAACCGGGTCACCACGGCACCACGTTCGGCGGCAACCCGGTGTGCTGCGCGGCGGCGCTGGCGGTGCTGCGGACCATCGCCGACGAGGGCCTGCTGGAGCACGTCACGCAGGTCGGCAAGGAGATCGTCACCGGCGTCGAGTCGCTCGGCCACCCGCTGGTGCTGCGGGTCGACGGGGCCGGGCTGCTGCTCGGCATCGAGCTCGCCGAGCCGGTGTCGACACTGATCGCGGCGGCCGCCCGGGACGGCGGCTTCCTGGTCAACAACGCGGTGCCGGACCGGGTGCGGCTGATCCCGCCGCTGGTGCTGAGCACGGCGCAGGCCGCCGAGTTCCTCGCCGCGCTGCCGTCCTACCTGGACGCCGGACAGGTTGCGACACAGCCGTGATCCGGCACCTGTTGCGCGATGACGACCTGAGCCCGGCCGAGCAGGCCGCGGTGCTCGACCTGGCCGACGCCATGAAGGCCGACCCGTTCGGGTCCCGGCCGCTGGCCGGCCCGCGCTCGGTGGCGGTGCTGTTCGACAAGTCCTCGACCCGCACCCGGGTGTCGTTCGAGGTGGGCATCGCCCAGCTCGGCGGCAACCCGCTGATCATCGACGCGGCGCAGAGCCAGCTCGGCCGCGGCGAGACGATCTCCGACACGGCCCGGGTGCTGTCCCGCTACGTCGACGCGATCGTCTGGCGCACCGGCGACCAGGCCCGGATCGTCGAGCTGGCCGCGGCGTCGGCCGTCCCGGTGATCAACGCGCTGACCGACCAGTTCCACCCCTGCCAGGTGCTCGCCGACCTGCAGACGATCCGGGAGCGGTTGGGCCGGCTGGCCGGGCTGACCCTGAGCTACCTGGGCGACGGGGCGAACAACATGGCGCACTCGCTGCTGCTCGGCGGGGCCACCGCCGGGTTGCACGTGCGGATCTGCGCGCCCGCCGGGTTCACCCCGGATCCGGAGGTCGTGCGGGACGCCAAGAACCGGGCGACGGACACCGGCGGTGGCGTCGAGCTGCTCACCGACCCGCACGCCGCCGCCGAGGGCGCCGACGTGCTGGTCACCGACACCTGGGTGTCCATGGGCCAGGAGCACGACGGGCACGACCGGGCCGAGGCGTTCTGGCCGCTGCAGCTCAACGCGGCGCTGCTGGCCCGGGCCGCGCCGCACGCCGTCGTGCTGCACTGCCTGCCGGCGCACCGCGGCCACGAGATCACCGACGAGGTCATCGACGGCCCGGCCAGCGCGGTCTGGGACGAGGCGGAGAACCGGCTGCACGTGCAGAAGGCGCTGCTGAGCTGGCTGCTGCGGGCCGCGGAGGTCGCCCTGTGACGGCCGCCCCGACCCGGTCCCGGGCCGCCCGGCAGGCCCGCATCGTCGAGCTGATCACCCAGCACACGGTGCACAGCCAGAGCGAGCTGCTGGCCCTGCTGGAGGCCGAGGGCATCGGCTCCACCCAGGCCACCCTGTCCCGCGATCTCGACGAGCTGGGTGCGGTGAAGCTGCGCGGCGCCGACGGCGGGATCCCGGTCTACGTGATCCCGGACGACGGCAGCCCGGTGCGCGGGATCGAGGGCGGTACCGCCCGGCTGAGCCGGTTGCTGGGGGAGCTGCTGGTGTCCGCGGACGCGAGTGGCAACCTTGCCGTGCTGCGCACTCCGCCCGGGGCCGCGCACTACCTGGCCAGCGCGCTGGACCGCGCTGCCCTGCACGACGTCGTCGGCACCATCGCCGGCGACGACACCCTGCTGGTGGTCGCCCGCGAGCCCGGTACCGGCGCGGAGCTGGTGGAGCGCCTCCGGCGCCTGTGAGTGGTGCGCCGCGTTCTAGCACGGCTCAGCACTCACAGGTCCGACGAGCGCAGCGAGGAGGACGAATGGACCGGCTCTGGGGCCTGCCCAGCAAGATCGCCGTGCGGCGGGAACCGCGGCTGGGTTCATGAGCGGGCTGTGGGGCGGCCGCTTCGCCTCCGGGCCGGCGGACGCCCTGGCCGCGCTCTCGAAGTCGACCCAGTTCGACTGGCGCCTGGCGCCCTACGACATCCGCGGCTCCCAGGCCCATGCCCGGGTGCTGGCCCGGGCCGGCCTGCTCACCGACGCCGAGCTGGCCGGGATGCTCGACGCGCTGGCCAAGCTGGCCGCCGACGTGGAGTCGGGCGCGTTCGGCCCGGCCCCGGACGACGAGGACGTGCACTCGGCGCTGGAGCGCGGCCTGATCGAGCGGGCCGGGCCGGAGCTGGGCGGCAAGCTGCGCGCCGGCCGGTCCCGCAACGACCAGGTGGCCACCCTGTTCCGGATGTGGCTGCGCGACGCCGCGCGCCGGGTCGCGTCGGGCGTGCTGGACGTCGTGGATGCGCTGCTCGCCCAGGCGGACGCACACCCTGGGGCCCCGATGCCCGGCCGCACCCACCTGCAGCACGCCCAGCCGGTGCTGCTCGCCCACCACCTGGCCGCGCACGCGCACGCGCTGCTGCGCGACGTGGACCGGCTGCAGGACTGGGACGGCCGGGCCGCAGTGTCGCCGTACGGGTCGGGGGCGCTGGCCGGCTCGTCGCTCGGGCTGGACCCGGATGCGGTGGCCGCCGAGCTCGGGTTCGCCGCCGCGGCCGCCAACTCGATCGACGGCACCGCGTCCCGCGACTTCGCCGCCGAGGCCGCGTTCGTGCTGGCCATGATCGCCGTCGACCTGTCCCGGATCGCCGAGGAAGTGATCATCTGGGCAACCGCGGAGTTCGGCTACGTGACGCTGCACGACGCCTACTCCACCGGCAGCTCGATCATGCCGCAGAAGAAGAACCCGGACATCGCCGAGCTGGCCAGGGGCAAGGCCGGCCGGCTGGTCGGCAACCTGACCGGGCTGCTGACCACGCTCAAGGCGATGCCACTGGCCTACAACCGGGACCTGCAGGAGGACAAGGAGCCGCTGTTCGACTCGGTCGAGCAGCTGGAGCTGCTGCTGCCCGCGGTGGCCGGCATGATCGCCACGCTGACGTTCCACACCTCGCGGCTGGCCGAGCTGGCGCCGGCCGGGTTCACCCTGGCCACCGACGTGGCCGAGTGGCTGGTCCGGCAGGGGGTGCCGTTCCGGGTGGCGCACGAGGCCGCCGGCGGCTGCGTGCGCGCGGCCGAGGCCCGCGGCGTCGGGCTGGCGGAGCTGACCGACGCCGAGCTGGCCGGTGTGCACCCGGCGCTGACCCCGGCGGTGCGCGAGGTGCTCACCGTGGCCGGGTCGATCGCCTCACGGGACGCGCGCGGCGGCACGGCCGAGCCACGGGTACGGGAACAGCTGGCCGAGCTGCGAGAGCGGGCTGCCAGTCTGGGGGAGTGGCGGACCGGGACTGGCTGAGCGGTTCCGCCCCCGAGGTGGCGCCCCGGCTGCTGGGCGCCCGACTGGAGCACCGCAGCGACGAGGGCATCGTCGCGGTCGAGCTCACCGAGGTGGAGGCCTACGACGGGCCGGACGACCCGGCGTCGCACGCCTGGCGTGGTCGTACGCCTCGCAACGGGGTCATGTTCGGCCCGGCCGGATTCCTGTACGTCTACTTCAGCTACGGCGTGCACTGGTGCGCCAACGTGGTCTGCGGGCCCGACGGTGAGGCGTCGGCGGTGCTGCTGCGGGCCGGGCGGGTGGTCGAGGGCGCGGAGCTCGCGCGGCAGCGACGTGGTCCGCGGGTGGCCGAACGGTCGCTCGCGCGCGGCCCGGCCTGCCTCACCCAGGCCCTCGGCATCGACCGGCGACACGGCGGCGCGGACCTCACCGCGGGTGGGCCGCTGGGCCTCACGCCGGGACCGGCCGTCGACGGAGTGGCTTCCGGGCCCCGCGTCGGCGTCAGCCGGGCCGAGGACGTGCCCTGGCGGTTCTGGCTGGCCGGCGACCGGACCGTGTCCACGTACAAGCGCTCCCCGCGCGCCGCCCCGCCCCCTCTCCCGAACGATCCGACCTGGTGAGCGCCGGGGCGACCGTCAGGTCGGATCGTTCGGCGAGGGGTGGCGGGTCAACCCGTTCGCGGCCGGAGCGGCTGGTCGGGCAGGCTGGGGCCGTACGCCACGACTGGACCTGACCCGACCCGCCCGAGGAGACCCGTGCCCCTCCACGTCCTGGACGACCTCGAGTCGCGCGGGCTGCTCGCCCACACGACCGATCGCGACGCCCTGCGGGCCGAGCTGGACCGTGGGCCGGTCACCTACTACGTGGGCTTCGACCCCACCGCGCCCAGCCTGCACATGGGCAACCTGGTGCAGCTGCTCACGGCGCGGCGGCTGCAGCAGGCCGGGCACCGGCCGTTGATCCTC
>DATMDS010000042.1:0-2611 GCA_035557575.1 Pseudonocardia sp.
GCACTTTCGCACGATAGGTTCGTACGACAGTGCCGTTCGTTCACAGTGGACTGGGCCCGCGGCCTCCGGGCGACCTGCACGAGCGGCACTTTCGCACCATAGGTTCGTACGAGAGTGCCGTTCGTTCGACGTGGGGCGGGAGCGGGGGCAGGGGCAGGGGCAGGGGCAGGGGCAGGGGCGGGACCGGGGCGGGGCCACGGCCCGGACCCGCTGCCGCGGCGCATGGGCGGTGCGGGATGAGTGACCCGGGTTGGATCGTGCCGCTGGGTGACCAGGCCGCCGCGCAGCCGCGGCTGGTCGGCGGCAAGGGCGCCGGGCTGCACCGGCTGGCCACGCTGGGTATCCGGGTGCCGCCGGGCTTCGTGGTCAGCACGACCGCGTTCGCCGCCGCCCTGGACGAGTTCGAGCAGGCCCGGATCGAGGCACCGCTGCGCGCGCTGCCGGCCGACGCGCCGGTGGCCGAGGTGGAGGCGGCGGCGGTCGCGGCCCGGGCCGCGGTGCTGGAGGCGACGGCGGACGTCCCGGTGCTGGACGCGGTGCGCGCCGCCTACGACGCGGCCGGCCTCGGCCAGGTCGCGGTGCGCTCGTCCGCCGCGGCCGAGGACGCCGCCGACACCTCCTACGCCGGGGAGCACGACAGCTACCTCGAGCTGCGCGGGGCGGATGCCGTGGCGGAGGCGGTCTGCCGCTGCTGGGCCAGCCTGTACACCGCGCGAGCGGTGTCCTACCGGGGCGAGCGCGAGGCGGGCGCGATGGCCGTGGTCGTGCAGGCGATGGTGCCGGCCCGCGCCGCCGGCGTGTTCATGACGCTCAACCCGGCCAACGGCGACCGCTCCACGCTGGTCTGCGAAGCGGTCTGGGGCCTGGGCGAGCCGCTGGTCTCCGGCGAGGTCACCCCCGACCGGTTCGTGCTGGACAAGGTGAGCGGCGAGGTGCTGCGCCGCGAGCTCGCGCACAAGCCGACCATGCTGGTCCGTTCCGACCTGGGCGGCACCCGTACCGAGCAGGTGCCGCCGCCGCTGCGCGACCTGCCCTGCCTGACCGACACCGAGCTGACCGAGCTGTTGCGCGTCGGCCGGGCCGTCGAGCGCGCCGCCGGCTGCCCGCAGGACGGCGAGTTCGCGGTGGACGTGCAGGGCGTCGCGCTGCTGCAGGCCCGGCCGGAGACCGTCTGGTCGCGCCGCGAACCCCGCACCGTGGCCGCGGCCGGATCCGCGCTGGGCGCCGTGCTGGCCACCCTCACCGGCGGCACCCTCGACCGCCCGGGAGCGAACCGATACCCACCCCCGTGACGGGAGACCGCAATGGCGACTGACCGCTTCCCCAGCCCGTTCGACATCCCCACCCCGGCCGGCGCCGAGGGCTGGGAGTCGATGTACGACTGGTACCACCTGTTCGGCCCGGAGCGCCGCGCGCAGGACGAGGAGCGCTTCTGGTTCGCCGACCGGCTGCACCACCCCGACGTGCTGCACCCCTACGACGAGATCCAGTGCGAGTGCTGGTGGCAGGCACTGGGCGCGTTCAACACCCGCATCTTCGCGATGCCGCCCGCGTTCGGCGTCGACCAGCGGATCGTGAACGGGCGGCTGTACGTGACGCCGGTGCCCGCACCGGCCGCCGACATCGCCGCCCGCGCCGAGGAGTTCGGCCGCCGCGCCGGGCACTACTACGAGCGCTGGGACGAGATCTACGGCGAGTGGAAGGTGAAGGTCAACGCCAAGCTGGCCGAGATCCGGGCGCTGCGCTTCGACCCGCTGCCCGACCTCGAGCCGGAGTCCACAGTGTACGACCACGTCGGACACTCGGCCGGCTTCCGGATGATCAGAGACTTCAACAACCTGGTCACCACGATGTACGAGACCTACCAGTACCACTTCGAGCTGCTCAACATCGGCTACGCCGCCTACCTGACGTTCTTCGGGATGTGCAAGGCCGCGTTCCCGGACATCTCCGACCAGTCGATCTCGCGCATGGTCGGCGGCCTGGACGTCGAGCTGTACCGACCCGACGACGAGCTCAAGCGGCTGGCCAAGGAGGCGCAACGGCTCGGCCTGGCCGAGCAGATCAGCGGCAACGACGATGCCGAGACCCTGTTCGGCGCCCTGCGCGGAACCGACGCCGGCGCCGAGTGGGTCGCCGACTGGGAGCGCACGTCCGACCCGTGGTTCGTGGTCAACACCGACCCCGGTCACCCCGGCGGCTACCACGTGCACCCCACCTGGGCGCAGGCCCCGGACATCCCGCTGGCCTCGGTGCGCGAGTACCTGCGCCGCCTGGAGGCCGGCGAGTCGATCGACCGCCCCACCGAGCACGTGCTCGCCGAGCGCGACCGGATCACCGCCGAGTACCGGGAGCTGATGGCTCCGGCCGACCAGCAGGTGTTCGACGAGACGGTGGCGCTGGCCCGGCTGGTGTTCGTCTACATCGAGGAGCACGTGCTCTACATCGAACACTGGATGTGGGCCGCGTTCTGGGCCAAGTCCAAGGAGCTGGCCGCGGCGCTGGCCGCGATGGGCGAGTTCGACGACGTCGAGGACATGTTCTTCCTGCGCCGCTACGAGGTGGCCGAGGCCATCTACGACTGCGTGGTCGGTTGGTCGGTGGGCTCGCG
>DATMDS010000043.1:0-75915 GCA_035557575.1 Pseudonocardia sp.
CGAACCGTTAGCGATTGCAAAGATTCTCGCTGATCTCAGCCCTCGAACTTTTTAGTATGGCAGAGTCAGAGCTGACCTCGCCTGCCTGGAGTGAATATGACCGATGGCCCTGCATCCGTGACGCTTCACGTCGAGCCGAGCGCGATTCCTCTTCTATACAAGGCTTACGACCAAGCTGTTGCTACATTGAGTAATCACACCACACGCCTTGAGCACGAGGGCTTCCTCAAGGAACCCTGGCTGGGCGACGAAATGAGCCTCGAGGTGCGCAACTTTTACAATGAACGAATCATGGCCGCGCTCGATGGACCTTTCGCGTCGCTGCTCGCCTACAAGGCTGAGTTGACCAAAATTCGCGATACGCTCAAGCGGATGGAAGAGGAGTACCGACGCACCGAGGGCGACAACGTCGAGCTCTGGGGCCGACTCTGACCCCTGGCCGTCCTCTCCAACCCAGCGGCCGGACGCTCGTCTGAGCGGATCGGTGCGCGTTTCGGCGGAGTCGGTCTAGGGTCCGGGGCAAACGATCGTACGGAGGGTCTGACGACATGCCCCGGCTCAACGCGGAGTCCCTGTCCACGCTGGAGATCCCGACGCCGACCTACGACCGCTCGGCTCTGCGCACGGGCATCGTGCACTTCGGCGTCGGCGGCTTCCACCGCGCACACCAGGCGATGTACCTCGATGCGCTGATGAACTCCGGGCAGGCGCTGGATTGGGCGATCTGCGGGGTCGGGGTGCTGCCGTTCGACCGGAAGATGCACGAGGTGATGCAGGCGCAGGACTGCCTGTACACGCTGGTGATCAAGCATCCGGACGGCAAGCTGGAGCCGCGGGTGATCGGGTCCATCGCCGACTACCTCTTCGCCCCGGACGATCCGGAGGCCGTGGTCGCGCGGATGGCCGACCCCGGCATCCGCATCGTGTCGCTGACCGTGACTGAGGGCGGCTACAGCGTGCACCCCGTGACCGGCGAGTTCGACGACCGCGACGACAACATCCAGCACGACCTCAAGGAACCGTCGGCGGCGCCGCGGACCACGTTCGGCTTCATCACCGCGGCACTGCGACGCCGCCGCGATGCCGGCACGCCCGCCTTCACCGTGATGTCCTGCGACAACATCCAGGGCAACGGCGACGTCGCGCACAAGATGATCACTGCGTTCGCCCGGTTGCAGGACGCCGAGCTGGCCGACTGGATCGAGCGCGAGGTCCCGTTCCCCAACTCGATGGTGGACCGGATCACGCCGGTGACCAGCGACGACGACCGGGCCCTGCTCACCGAGCGGTTCGGCGTGGAGGACGGGTGGCCGGTGGTGTGCGAGCCGTTCACCCAGTGGGTGCTGGAGGACCACTTCACCGACGGCCGGCCGGCCTTCGATACGGCGGGGGTGCAGCTCGTTCCCGACGTGATGCCGTACGAGCTGATGAAGCTGCGGCTGCTCAACGCCAGCCACCAGGCGCTGTGCTACCTCGGCTACCTCTCCGGCTACCGGTACGCGCACGAGGTCTGCCAGGACGAGCTGTTCGCCGACTTCCTGCTCGCGTATATGAACCGGGAGGCCACTCCGACCCTGCTCCCGGTGCCCGGGATGGACCTGGAGGCCTACAAGCCGTACCTGATCCAGCGCTTTGCCAACCCCGAGGTGCGCGACACGCTGGCCCGGCTGTGCGCGGAGAGCAGCGACCGGATCCCCAAGTGGCTGCTGCCGGTGATCCGGCACAACCTGGAGCACGGCGGGGAGATCGACCGGGCGACGCTCGTGGTCGCCGCCTGGGCGCGCTACGCCGAGGGGGTCGACGAGCAGAACGAGCCGATCACCGTGGTGGACCGGCTGGCCGAGCGGCTCACCGCCGCCGCGCAACGCCAGCACGAGGAGCCGCTGGCTTTCATCTCAGACCGCGACCTGTTCGGCGACCTGGCCGACGACGAGCGCTTCGCGGCCACGTACACCGAAGCCCTGGACTCGCTGCACACCCACGGGGCGCGGGCCACCCTGGAGGCCTGGCGCAGCCGCTGACCCCGCCGATCAGAGCCCGGTGACGACGAGCTGGTCAGCCGGGTCGTGGGGCAGCTGGGGCGAACCGGAGACAACCCAGCGGGCCCGGTCCCACGGCCGGTCGACGGCCACGTGGGCGTTCTCCTGCGCCATCCAGCTGGCGTAGTCGGCGGGGCTGACGTCGCCGCGCGCCAACCGGACGTCGTCGCGGGCCACCCGGATCGGCTCGGCCGTCTCCATCCAGATCGAGAGGTCCAGCTGCCCACTCAGCGACGCCCGGCTGGACCCGACCCCCTCCACCAGCAGCAACGTCGTCCCGGCCGGCACCACGATCGCCCCCGGCCGCCCGCGCTGCTCCCAGGCAGGGGGCCGGTACTCCACCGCGGCGCCGCGCCGCAGCGGGCCCAGCACGCCCTCCACCAGCAGTTCGTCCCAGTCGAACACCGAGTGGTGCCAGGCGACATCGTCGGTGTGCAGCACGGCGCTGTCCGGGATGGCCGCGCCCAGGCGGGCGGCCAGGGTGGTCTTGCCGCTCGCGCTGTGCCCGTCGATGGCGAGCACCCGCAGCGCATCCGCCCGATCGCACCGGCCCGCTGCCGCGCGGACGTCGGCCAGGAACTCGGCGAACCGGACGACCTTCCAGGCCGCCGGCGCCCATCTGCCGTCCGCAGTCACGTGTCCCTCCCGAGCGCCGAGCGCCAAGACTGTCGGACCTGCCCGCCATCATGGGCGAATGGTCACGGTAGCCGATGTGCGGGGCGTCGCACGGCTGGTGATCGACGCCTGGCGCCCGGTGGTGCCGAAGAGCGTCGCCGTCGCGCATCTGGGCTGGCGATCAGGGCTCGGTCGGGCTGCCCACGATCTGGCGCAGGTGCGCGAACAGCTCACCCCGACTTCCGGAGCCGAGGCGCTGGCGCATCCGGGCCACGTGGTGTTCCACCGTCTTCGCCGAGATGAACAGCTGCTCGCCGATCTGCTTGTAGGTCAAGCCCTCCAGCACCAGCGCGGCGACCTCGCGCTCGCGGCCGCTCAGCGGGCCGTCGCCGTCGTCGCAATCCTCGGGTTCGACGGCCGGCGCCGGCACCGGGACGGCTCGCCCCGGGCCCGATCGCCCCACGCTCGATCGCTCAGCGCCGGAGCGGGACGCGCCGGAGCGGGACGCGCCGGAGCGGGACGGGTCGTCGTCCGGTTCGGGCTCGGCGGCCGCCCGCATCGAGGGGCCGCTGCTCTGCAGCGCGCGGGCACAGCCGAGCAGCGCGGTCATCGCCTTCCGGTCCCGGGTTCGGATCGCCGCCTGCCCGGCCAACTTCCCGCCCTCCCAGGACATCCCGACGGCGTGCAGCCCGCGCGCCGCGGCCTCGACCGCCGTCGGGTCGACCTCGGAGTCGAGCAGCCGCACCCAGTGCGGGGCAGCGGTGGCCATGGCCGCGGCGTAGCGGCTGCCGTCGGCCGCGGACTCCAGGGCGGCCGCGTGCCGCACCGCGGCGTCCCGGGACTCCACGACGATCGCCGCCTGCAGCGCCGACCAGTGCAGCGGCGCGGCCCACAGCGCCGGGTCACCGAGCCGGGACAGCAGCTGCGCCGCCTCGTCCAGGTGCGGGCGGACCCAGCTCGACTCGCGCAGCCGGGTGGCCGCGATCGACAGCTCCCCGAGCTGCTGCAGCACGTACAGGTCCACCGGATGCCGGACGATGGCCTCGCGGGCCCGCCCCCAGGCCGGCATCAACGAGGCCAGGTCGCCGGTGCGCCGGGCCAGGGCCACCTCCAGCGCCGCGGCCAGCAGCTCGTCGCGCGGTTCCAGCATGACGTCCGGCGACGACGCGGCGGCCAGCGCGGCCCGGGCGGCCGGGATGGCTCCGCGGGACAGCGCGATCCACCCGAGCAGCAGCCGGTGCCGGGTGGCCGCGCCCGGCCCGCCCAGCCGGGCCCGCACCGCCCGCTCGAGCACCGACTGCGCGACGTCGTGCTCGCCGCAGTGCACCGCGACCAGCGCGGCCAGGGCGGCCGGGGTGTCGGGCAGCAGCGCCGCCCGGTGCGAGGTCTCCAGCAGCGCCGCCGCCCTGGTCAGCTGGGACAGCGCCGCGGTCGGCGAGCCGGCGACCGAGTCGTAGACGCCCTGGGCCATCAGCTCCTCGGCCCCGGCCAGCAGGGTCGGCGGCCGCAGCGACGGCGGCCCGGAAGCGGCGGCCGGTATGCGCAGCGCCTCGCGCGCCTCCTCCAGCGCCCCGGTCCCGATCAGCGCGGGTACCGCGAGCACGGACGTATGGCCCACCGCAGCGCCCATCCAGCGATACAGCTCGGCGCTGCGCCCGAGCATGCCGCGCCGGGCCAGCACGGCGGCGGCGACGGTACCGGCGCGGGCCAGATCGGCCGGCGACACCCGATCGGAGGCGGACAGCACCAGGTCGGCCTGGGTGAGCGCGAGATCGAGGTCCGCCTCCAGCACCCCGGCCTCGGCGCGCCGCGCCGCGAGCTCGATGGCCGGCGTGCCGGCCCGCACCGCGGCCTCGAGGAACGCGCCGGCCTCGTGGTTCCCGGTCTGCAGTGCCTCCTCGGCGGCCGCGGTGAGCACCGACGCCGCCCGCGTCCCGCTCATCGCGGTGTCGATCAGCCCGCGGGCGGCCCGGCGCACGCTGCTTCCGCGACCCAGCTCGATCTCGGCCAGGGCCCGCTGCAACCCGGAGCGCGAGCCGGCCGGGGTGCGGGCCAGCACCGCGTCGCTGATCAACGGGATCGGCGAGCCGTCCGCGGTGAGCAGGCCGCCCGCGCGGGCGGCCTCGAACAACTCGTCCAGCGCGGCGGTCGTGTCCAGGCCGAGCAGCGGCATCATGACCTCCGCCTCGAGCGGGGCCCCGAGCGCGCGCGCCAGGAGCAGCCCGCGCACGCCCGCGTCCTGAGCCTGCACGGCGTAGCCGAGCTGGGCGAGCAGCCCCGGCGGGGGCTGGCTCAGCCGTGCCGGCGGCAGGTTCGCCAGCCGGGCACGATCCGGCCCGACCTGCTCGACCAGCGCGTCCAGCATCCGGTCGACGAGCACCGGCGTGCCGGCGGTCCGCTCCCGCACCAGCTCGACCAGTGCGGCGAACTCCGAGCCGACCGCCTCGCCCAGCCGCAGGGTCGCTCGGGAGGCGATCCCGGCCCGGTCCAGCACGTCCAGCACGACCGGCGGCCGACGGGCTGCCAATGCGCCACCGAGTGCGGCGGTGCCGGTGGGACGCGGCCACGGCCGGTGCGCGACGACCAGGTGGCCGGCCGGCCCGGCGGCCAGCTCGAGCAGCCGGGCCAGCTCGGCCGGGGCCAGCAGGTGCGCGTCGTCGACCAGGACCGCGACGCCGTCCTCGAGTCCGTCCGGCACATCGCGGCGGACCGCGATACCGGCGTTGCCGAAGGCGGCGGCCAGGGCGTCCAGCAGCACCGTCTTGCCGTAGCCTCCAGGACCGATCACGTCGACCCGGCGCAGTCGGTCAGCTTCGGTGACCACCTCGCGGACCAGCCGCCGGGCGGAACGGGATCCGGCCACGGCAATCTCGGGCGCGCTCCGGGAGCCGGGCGCCACCTGCGTCCGCGTGATCACGCACCCCCACGTGTCGAGGTCTGCACCGGCCCGAGGAAGAGTACCCACACCTGTCCAGACCCGAGCCAGAGTGCTGGGCGGTATCACCGGTCGGGTGATACCGCAGGCTCACCGTCCCGCGTCTTTCCGGGCGAGCAGCCGCTGCCAGTCCTCGACGTCCATGTCGGACGGTGCCCCGGGCGCGTCGGTGAGTACTGCCGCGGCGCGGACCATCTCGCGGCGGGACACCGCTGGCCCGATCGGGGCCACCAGCAGCGGCCAGGACTCGCCGCCGATCATGCCGTTGACCTCCTCGGTGCCATTCGCGCGCTGGAAGTGGCGCACCGCATCGGCGGTGCGCCGGTCGAAGCGCCCGTCGGGCTGCACGTCGGTCTCACCGGAGGCCCGCAGCAGGTGCTGCGCCGCCTGCACCCGCGGGCCGCGGTCGGCCACCCGCAGCAACGGCCAGCTCACCAGCTCGACGGCGGCGGTCGTCACGTCCTCGCGCAGCACGTCGGCGACCTGGGTGCGCAGCTTCGGCAGCATCGTGTACAGCACGTCGCCGGGGCAGGCGGTGTCCTTGAAGTCGCGGTGCCCGAAGATCTCGGTCGGCGGGATGCGGTACTGCTGGCAGATGTAGGCACACAGCTGCCGCAGGCGCTGCCACTGCACGGTCGGCGGACCGCTCGCGGTGTAGGTGCCCTCGTTCTCGATCCCGACGGCGACGATGTTCTGCCCGGTGCAGTGCGCCCCCTCGACCTGGCGCCGGCCGCCGCGCAGCACCTCGAGGCTGCGGTGCCGGCCCTCCAGCACGTAGCCGCCCCGGCTGATCGTGAAGTGCTGACCGCTGTCGATCCAGCCGCGGGTGTTCATGTGGAAGCGCTGCACGCCGCGGGCCAGCGCTTCACCCGCGTCCCGGCTGCTGTCCGCCACGTTCGGGGTGGCCGTGTGGTGCACCAGGATCCGCACCGGCCGCTTGTTGTGCACCCTGACCGCGTCCCGGGCCGACCGGGCCTCCCAACCGTCACAGCTGATGATCGACGGCGTTTCCAGCGCCCATGCCTGTTCCGCGCCGACCACTCCCGTGCACACCGCCCCACCGGCGACGACCAGGCTCCCGAGCAACATCTCGCGCCGCCCGATGCGTACACCACCCACGGTGGCATCCCTCCCCCTGCTGTGATCGTTCACGAGCGGATTCGTCCCATTCGCATCACGAGCACCATGCGTCACATACATAACGTGCACAACGTCGCGACCCGAAGGTGTGAACGCCCGTCCGAGGGGTGTCGACGGGCGGTGCCCCACAGGTCCCTTGCCTTGGTTACCGACGAGTAATAGCATTCTGGTTACCGGCGAGTAGCAGCCGTTGACCAGCGTGAAAGGTCGAGCCATGGGCCATTTCCGAAGCAACCTGCGCGACCTCGAGTTCACCCTGTTCGAGGTGCTCCGCATCCAGGAACGGCTGGGCAGCGCCCCGTTCGACGAGCTGGACACCGCCACCGCCCGCGAGCTGCTGCACGAGCTGAACCGGGTGGCCACCGGACCGCTGGCGGCCTCCTTCGCCGACGCCGACCGGCACCCGCCGGAGTTCGACCCGGCCACCGGCGAGGTGACCCTCCCGGATTCGCTCAGGCAGGCCTACCGCGTCCTTCTCGACGGCGAGTGGTGGCGACTCGGGCTGCCCGCCGAGCTGGGCGGGCACGGCGTCCCGCCCACCGTGGCCTGGGCCGCAGCCGAGCTGATGCTGGGCGCGAACCCGGCTGCCTTCCTGTACCTGGCCGGACCGAGCTTCGCGGCGGTGATCCACGAGCGGGGCACGGCCGAGCAGCGCCGCTGGGCCCAGCTGATGATCGACCGCGGCTGGGGCGCCACGATGGTGCTCACCGAGCCGGACGCCGGATCCGACGTCGGGGCCGGGCGCACCCGGGCGGTGCGGCAGCCGGACGGCCGCTGGCACCTCGAGGGCGTCAAACGGTTCATCACCTCGGCCGAGCACGACCTGACCGAGAACATCGTGCACCTGGTACTGGCCCGTCCCGAGGGTCACGGGGTCACACCGCGGCCGGGCACCAAGGGGCTGTCGCTGTTCCTGGTGCCGAAGTGGCATTTCGACCCCGAATCCGGCGAGCTCGGCGCGCGCAACGGGGCCGTGGTCACCGCGGTGGAGCACAAGATGGGACTCAAGGCCTCGGTCACCTGTGAGCTGACCTTCGGCGCGCGCGGGGTGCCCGCGGTCGGCTGGCTGCTCGGGGAGACACACGACGGCATCGCGCAGATGTTCGACGTCATCGAGCACGCGCGGATGCTGGTGGGCACCAAGGCCATCGGCACGCTGTCCACCGGCTACCTGAACGCGCTGGACTACGCCCGGCAGCGGGTGCAGGGCCCGGACCTGACCCGGATGACCGACCGAACCGCGCCCCGGGTCACGATCATCTCGCACCCGGACGTCCGCCGGATGCTGATGCTGCAGAAGGCCTACGCCGAGGGCCTGCGGGCGCTGTACCTCTACGCGGCGTCCTTCCAGGACCAGGTGCGGGTCGCGCGGGCCACGGGTGCCGACGTGAGCCTCCCCGCGGCGATCAACGACCTGTTGCTGCCGATCGTCAAGGGCGTCGGCGCGGAGCGGGCCTCGGAGATGCTGCAGCTGTCGCTGCAGACCCTGGGCGGCTCCGGCTACCTGCAGGACTACCCGATCGAGCAGTACCTGCGCGACGCGAAGATCGACTCCCTGTACGAGGGCACCACGGCGATCCAGTCCCTCGACCTGCTGTTCCGCAAGATCGTCCGCGGGGACCGGCGGGCGGTCGAGCACCTGGCCGGTGAGATCCGCGGCTTCGTCGACAGCGCGGTCGGGAACGGGCGGCTCAAGCAGGAGCGCGCGTTACTGGCCACCGCACTGGACGACGTGCAGGCCATGCTGGCCGCCCTGATCGGCTACACCCGGGCCGCCGCGACCCGGCCGACCAGCATCTACCAGGCCGGCCAGCACAGCGTCCGGCTGCTGCTCGCGCTGGGTGACCTGCTGGTCGGCTGGCTGCTGCTGCGCCAGGCCGAGGTCGCGCTGGCCGCACTCGGCGGCCCGCTCGACGCTCGGGACGAGGCCTTCTACCAGGGCAAGCTCGGCGCGGCCCGGTTCTTCGCCAGCACCGTGCTGCCGCGGCTGAGCGCGGACCGGACCATCGTGGAGACGGCCGACAACGCGCTCATGGAACTGCCGGAAGCCGCCTTCTGATCGGCCGCCCGCTCAGCCCGCGATGTAGGACTGCAGCTGCTCGCGCTCCGATTCGAGCAGGTCGATCCGCGCCTTCACCAGGTCGCCGATGCTGACGATCCCGGCCAGCGTCCCGTTCTCGACCACGGGCAGGTGGCGGAACCGGCCGTCGGTCATCACGCGGGCCAGCTCGGCCACCTTGTCACCGGGCGCGCAGGTGATCACGCCGGCGGTCATGAACTCGGCCACCTGCGCGCGCAGCACGTCGGGCCCGTGCGCGTGCAGCTGACGGACGACGTCCCGCTCGGAGACGATGCCGATCAGCTGGCCATCGTCGTCGACGACCGGGAGCGCGCCGACGTTGTACCTGGCCAGCTGACCGATGAGATCGGAGAGCGTGACCGTGGGGGCCACCGTCGCCACCGAGCTGCCCTTGCTCCGCAGTATGTCCGCGATCCGCATAGACGTCCCCGATCCATCGCCGTTGATGAACACGAGAGTACGAACCCGACACTGGTCAGCGAAAGGGTCGCGATCCGTCCGGGCTATTCGCCTACCAGGCGAGATCACCCACAGTGGCCGGCCGCGGGCCCGCGCTCAGTCGTCGTCCTCGCAGCGCACGATCGGGGACGGGTTGTACTTCACGGTGCGGGTCTCCGAGCGGACCTTGCCGGTGCTGATCTCCCGGAGGGTCCGGGTGTCGGTGACGGTGAAGCCGGGCGCGCCGTCGCTCTCGGCGCACGGCTCCCCATCGCCGATGGTGACCTTCTGCGGCTCGGTCGGGTTGGTCCGCGGCCCCGGCGTCGAGGTGACCTCGTAACGCTTGGTCCCGAACAGCCGGACCGTGATCGACTGTGGGGTCCAGGCAGTCTGGATCAAGATGCCGGTCGGGTTGTCGTTGCGGAACTTCATGTCGATCTTGTCGTCGAACACGGTGGCCTCGCGCCCGGCCGGGTAGCGGCTGATGTAGAAGCTGTGCTCCTTGTGCTCCACATCGGTCATGCCGGCGAAGTAGGCCGCGTTGTACAGCGTGGTGGCGACCTGGGAGACGCCGCCGCCGACGCCGCGGGAGGCGTGCCCGTCGGAGATGATCCCGGCCTCGACGTAGCCGTTGGAGGTGCTGCGCGGCTCGGTGGCCCCGTTGAGGCTGAACGTCTCACCCGGCTCGACGATCGTTCCGTTGATCACCTGCGCGGCCCGGCGGATGTTCTTGCCCGAGTCGAGGGCGAATCCGCGCGTGGTGAACTCGCCGATCACCCCGGTGATGCCGAGGTTGTTCAGCTCCTCGGTGGTCAGCTCGGCCGGCTGGTCGACGTAGATCGCGGTGATCTTCCGCTCGCCGGTCCCGGTGAGCACCGGCAACAGCTCCTTGAGGGTGGCCGCGTAGTCGACGCCGCGGCCGTCCTTGGACGGGGTGACGACCGGGCGGCCGGAGGAGAAGTCCAGGGCTGCGTCGCGGCCCGGGGTCTCGGACGGGGCGAGCTGCGGCTCCAGCGCCTCGATCGCCGCCTCGATGTTGATCTCCGGGACGAGCCCGGAGGGATCGGGCCGGAAGTTCAGCACGCCGG
Source organism: Pseudonocardia sp. (assembly GCA_035557575.1). GTDB lineage: Bacteria > Actinomycetota > Actinomycetes > Mycobacteriales > Pseudonocardiaceae > Pseudonocardia. The sequence continues at coordinate 10,336 of DATMDS010000043.1, forward strand.
TGATCGCCTCCGGCGTCAGGGTGCCCTCGACGCCTCCTTCACCGGTGACGGTGACCGGCGCGGAGACCGCGGGCGTGGCCACCTTCTCGATCGCCTCGGTGACGTCGTCGGCGGTGGTGATCGGCGGGACCACGTTCATCGGCAGCGGGATCGGGCGGCCGAGCGCCCACTCCCGCTGCAGCACCGACTCGGCCCGGGGCACGTCGAGCTGCTGGCCGGGCACCGGCAACACCGGCGTCGGCGTGGTGCCCTCGAACTTGACCGACCCCTCGACCGGGGGGCGGTCCACGATCGGGCCCAGCCCGGCCAGCGCCGAGTCCAGCGCCTCCGTGTCGACCGAGCTGGCCACGCCGACCTCGCGCTCGGTGAAGAACGAGGAGATCCGGGTGAGCGGGTTCAGCGGCGGGTCGCCGGCCCGGTCCATCGTGGCCGGCCAGTCGACGCTCAGCCCGGCGGCCTTCGGGTCGATCTCGCTGCGCGCCTCCCCGGCGGTCACCGGGATGGGCGCCGCGGCACGGGGATCGATCTGACCGCGCAGCTCGCGCTCGGCGTCGGCCAGTGACAGTCCGCCGATGGGGATGCCCGCGACCAGCACCCCGCGCGGAACCTTCCCGGCGCCCAGGGCCAGGTCGCCGCCGTACACCAGGGCGACCAGGCCGATCACGGCGGCGGCCACCAGCAGTATCCGACGGCGGCGCGGGTGCGCGCGGGTGGACCCGCCCGGGGCGGGGTCGGGGGGTGGCGGGGAGTCCGGGGCGGCCAGCACCTCGGTGCCCGCGCCGGCTGGATCACCGCCGCCGGAGCCGGCCGCATTGTCGTCGGGCACGGGCACGGGCGCGGCGACCGGCGGGACGTCGGGACGGCGGATGGCCTGGGTGGTGGCGTCACCGGCTGCGTCGTCGGGGGTGGCGGGCACGCCGGAGGGCGGAGGGTTCGGGAGGCGGATGGCCTGGGTGGCCTCGCTGTCCGACGGGTCGCCAACGGCGGGCGCGGTCGACGCGGGCACGGCCACGGTGGGCGGCTCGGGGTCGTCGGGCCGGCCGGGGTTCGGTCCCGCGCCGGGCACCGGATCGACCCCGCGGCCCGGCGTGCGGACGGTCGGGGAGTTGCCTCCCGCGGGACGGCCACGCTCGACGGGGTCGGCCGGCGACCGCGTACCGCCGGGCTGGCCACCGCGTGCCGGAGCTGCAGGTGCCGGTGCCCCCGGCTGCTGGGAGCCCGGTGCCCGGGAGCCGGGCGTCGGGGAGCCGGGTGTCTGGGAGCCGGGTGCCTGAGAGCCGGGTGTCTGGTGGCCGGGTGTCTGGTGGCCGGGTGTCTGGGAGCCGGGTGTCCGGACGCCGGGCGTCTCGACGGTGCGGGTCGCGTCGCCGGTGTGCGTCACCGGACCGGTCTGCTCCGGGTCGAGCGGCTGGCCGGTCCGCGCCGGCGGTGTGCTCGGGGGCGGCCCGGCAGCGGCGCTCGGGGTCGGCCCGGCAGCGGCGCTCGGCGGGCGCGGCGAGGCCGGATCGGGTGCCGTCGCGGCGGTCCCGGACGCGTTCGCACCCGACGCGGGAGAACCCGGTGCCGGGGATCCGGCGGCTGGAGGTCCCCCCGCTGGTGAACCGCCCGCGACTGGGGAACCGGCTGTGCGGGAACCGGCTGCTGCGGAGTCCGCGGCAGCGGAACCCTTGGCCGTGCCACCGGCCGTGGGCAGAGCGACCGTGGGGGAACCAGTGATCGGGGGAACGACTGCCGGGGAACCGGTTGCTGGACCAGCGGTTCGGGAACCGGCTGCGCCGGAATCGCCGACCGGGGAGCCGGCCGCGGGAGAACCGCCGACCGGGGCGCCGGCCGCCGGAGAACCGCCGACCGGGGAGCCGGCCGCGGGAGAACCGCCGACCGGGGAGTCGGCTGCGGAGGAACCGCCGGCGGGCCGACTGTCGGGTGACCGAGCACCCGGATCCGCGACCGGGGACCCCGCGAGCGCTCCGGAGTCGGGCCGCTGCTGGTCGGTCGAGGCAGGTACCGGGACGTCGGGCTCGCCGGAAGGGCGGTCCGAGGACCCGCCGGATCCGGCTCCACTGTCCTGCGTGGCCGGATGGTCCGACGCCGCACCGGGCGAAGACTGTCGCTCGGGCATGAGCTCTGCTTCCCTCACCGTCTTCCGGCCGCGCGGCCACCGCATGGGCCACCGACGCTGCCGGATCGTCACAGGTAAAGCCCCGTACCGTGCTCGGTCCGCTCGGTCGCCACCGCGTGCAGCTCGCGCTCGCGCAGGACGAGGTAGGTCAGACCCTGCACGTCGACCTCGAACTGGTCGTCGCGGGCGAACAGCACCCGGTCGCCGACCTTCACCATGCGGACGTGGTTGCCCACTCCGAACACCTCACCCCAGACCAGTCGCTTCGCGACCTCCGCGGTCGCCGGGATGACGATGCCGGCGTTGCTCCTCCGCTCGCCGGCGCCGTCGGGGCGCACCATCACGCGGTCGTGCAGCATCTGGATCTCGAGTTTCGGGTCCTGCACCGTCCCGATGCTACGACGTGCCGCGCGGCGGCCGGCCGTCGCCCGGCGGACGGGCGGCGGCGCCCCCGTCCCGCCGGTGTGCTCCCACGAACCCGGCCGAGTCCTCCGGGGCGCCGACGCCACCGCCGGGGCGGGACGGGAAAGCCCCGCAGCGCTGTCAGGTCGGGGGTCCGGCAGCGCTACGGGGCTGTACTGGAAATCGCACGGGCACGGGCCAGCGTTACCGTCTTCTTGATCGGGGAACGGATTCACCCGATAGGACTACAGGTCAGGCCTGCGCGAGCAGGTAACGGCCGAAATGCGGCACCGTGAAGGCGATCTGACCACGCTGTGCAGAGAACACCAGACCCTTCTTGAGCAGGCTGTCCCGGGCCGGGGACAGCGAGGACGCCCTGCGGGCCAGGTGCTCGGCGATGGTGGAGGTGCCCACGGGCTCGTCCCGACCGTCGGCCAGCTCGGCCATGGCCCTCAGGTACTCCCGTTCTGCCGGAGTGGCCCGCTCGAAGCGGGAGCCGAAGAACCCGACCGCCAACTCCAGCTCGGCCTCCGGCGCGGCCATGGTCACGTCGGTGACGCCGATCGGGCTGCGCGGAGCGGCGTCCCAGGCGGCCTTTCCGTAGGCCTGCACGAAGTACGGGTAACCGCCCGACGCAGCGAACAGAGCGTCCAGGGCCTGGACATCAAACGTCGCGTCCTCGCGCTCCGCCGGCGCGAGCAGCGCGAAGTCCGCATCCGCCCGATCGAGCTGCCCTATCCGCACATATTTGAACAGACGTTCGGAGTATGACTTCGAGGCGGACAGCACCGCGGGCAGGTGTGGCAACCCGGCCCCGACCACGACCAGCGGCGCCCGCGACTGGGAGAGCTCGTGGCAGGCGGCACACAACGCCGAGACGTCGTCCGGCCGGAGGTCCTGCATCTCGTCGATGAGAATGGCCACCCCGGTACCGACGTCGGCGGCGAGCTCCGCGACCGCGGTGAACAGCTCGACCAGGTCGATCTCGATGTCTCCGGAGTCGGCCCGGCCGCTCGTGGGCGCCACGTCGATCCCGGGCTGCCAGCGCTCGCGCAGCTTCGCCCCGTCCGGCGCCGAGCGCAGCGCGAACGCCTTGAGCACGCCGAGCACCTCGTCCACCCGGTCCGGGGCGCGGTGCTGCACGGCCAGGTCACGGATCGCCCGGTGCAGCGCGGCGGCCAGCGGTCGGCGCAGTTCGGCCTCCGGGCGCGCCTCGATCTTCCCGGCGCCCCAGCCGGCCCGCACCGCCATCGACCGCAGCTCTCCCAGCAGCACGGTCTTCCCGACCCCGCGCAGCCCGGTGAGCACCAGGCTCCGCTCCGGACGGCCGCGGGCCACCCGCTCCAGCACGATCTCGAACGCGTCCACCTCGCGGTCCCGCCCGGCCAGCTCGGGAGGACGCTGACCAGCGCCGGGAGCGAACGGGTTGCGCACCGGATCCATGCATCGGACGGTATCGACTTGTCTTGGCCGATTCGTAGAACCGGCTATCGAGTGCGATGGCGTGTCGTCGATCGCGCTTTCTAGGACAGTATTCGGACCGGCCGAGAATCTCCGATACTCCGCTATCGCGAGGAATCAGGCCCGTCGGAGGAAGGCGTCGGCCGCGCAGAACAGGCCGAACGCGGCGAACCCGCCGGCGACCACGACGAGCAGGTAGGTGCCGAGCCAGGTGCTGCCGAGCACCCGCAGCGCGACGTCCAGACCACCCGCGCGGCCCGGATCGGCGAACAGGGCGGCCGTGCCGGCCAGCGCGCCCACCACCGCGAGCGCCAGCGCCCTGGCCAGGTGCCCGACCGCACCGAGCAGCTCGATGGCCCGCTCGCCCGCGGCGTCGAGCCGGCGCACGTCCAGGTCGCCCATGAACGTGCGGCGCACTCCGGTGTAGGTCATCGCCCCGGCGATCACGACGATGACGCCCGCCGCCACGCCGAGCAGGATCCGCCCGGCCGGCAGGGCCAGCACGTCCGCGGCCAGACTGGACGCGGTGGTGGCAGTGCCACGGCGGCGACCGACCAGGTAGTCGATCATGATCGCGGCCAGCCCGGACATCGCGATCGCCTTGGCGATCGCGCCGACCCGCTTCCGGAACCGCTCCCCGCCGCGCACCCAGCGGAAGCCGATGGCGGCCGCCGTCAGCTGCCAGAGGGCGAACGCGACCAACCCGACCACGATCACCGCGAGCGCGAGGACGCCGCCCGGCCCGTCGGCGATCGTGCCCACCGCTCCCTGCGCGTCGGGGGGCACGTCGGGCACGCCGAACGCGACCTGCAGTGCGAGCCAGGCCACGAGCACGTGCACCAGCCCGTAGCCGACCAACCCGATCCGACCGAGCGCGTCGACCACTCGGCCCGGCGCATCCGACGGCCCTTCCTCGACCAGCCGGCGCAGGGTGGGAATCGGACGCGCCACTTCCGCAGTATCCCTGCCGGCCCGCATCGGCGTTTCTGGCGCTCTCTACTGCGGACGCAATATGTCGGGAGAAAGCCGCATCGATCCGGCCTGGACCGGCCGACGATCACGAAAGGTCCGGCTGTGATCACACCACGTTGCGAAACGCCGGGCTGATGTCGCTGTTCGTAACATCCTGTTCCCCCCGACGAGTGTTGTGACGTGAACGCCGATACTCCCGGTCACGACGGCGCCGCGCTGATGCGGCCGACCGATCACGCCCGGTTGCTGATCCACAAGGCTCAGCTGGCGCTGGCGGGGCTGGCCGTACCGGTGGCACTGCTGGTCGGTGTCATAGCGACCGACCTGGAATCCGTGCAGCTGGCGGCGGTCACCGGCGAGGTGGAGGTGACCCCGCTCGCCGCGCGGTACGCGAGCGAGCACCCGGCGAGTTCGCCCGGGGCGCTGGCCCGCGCCGAGGAGATCGCCACGAGGATCGTCGACGCGCCGAGCGGCAGCACGGCATCGGCCGCCGAACGACGGCATGCCGGGCTGACGGCCGGACTGACGGCCGGGCTGGGCACGCTGCTCGGCTGCTGGACGCTGCTGATCGCCCTCTGCGCACTGTGGCGGCGGCGGCTGGCCGCGCGCGACGTTCGCGACTGGGCCACCGGTTGGGCGCAGGTGGAGCCGTACTGGAGCAACCGGACCGTCTGAGCGGCCGGGCGCCGCTGACCGCGGCGGGCGCGGTCGGCAGGGATCAGCTCGCGCGTTCCTGCGGTACGTCGATCACCAGCGGGCCGGTGTCCATGCGCCGCTGCGGATGCGGTTCTTCGACGACCTCGCCGTCCACGATCGGCCCGCTGGTGCGGATCCGGGCCGTGCGCAGGCCCGGCGCCCGCTCCTCGGCCGCCCGGACCAGCCGGCGGCGCACCAGCGAGCGCGTCGGCGGGAGCAGCAACAGCAGCCCGGCCAGGTCGGTGACCAGCCCGGGAAGGAACAGCAGCACGCCGCCGGCGGCGACCAGCAACCCGTCGGTCAGCTCGACGTGCGCCACCTGCCGGTTGGTGACGGCCTGCGCGATGGCCTGCGCGGCCCGTATCCCTTCGCGGCGCGCCAGCAGCAGCCCGATGACCGATCCGGCCAGCAGCACCAACAGCGTCGCACCGACTCCGATCGCCGAACCGAGCGCGACCAGCGCGACGATCTCGACCACGAGGTACAGCAGTACGAACGGCATACCGAAGTAACGCACGAGAGGCTCACCGTTCTCCCGTCAGCGGTGTCACAACTCGGTGTCGCTTGCCGATCTCACCACGTGAGCGCCAGGCCGGGGTCGGTGAGCAGCGCCCCGACGTCGGCCAGGAACCGGGAGCCCTGCTCGCCGTCGACCAGCCGGTGGTCGAACGAGAGGGCGAGCTGCCCGACGGTGCGGACCGCGAGCTCGCCGTCCACCACCCAGGGCGCCGGCTTGATCGCGCCGACGGCCAGGATCGCGGCCTCCCCCGGGTTCAGGATCGGGGTGCCGGTGTCGACGCCGAACACCCCGACATTGGTGATCGTGAACGTGCCGCCGGCCAGGTCGGCGGGCGGTGTCCTCCCGGACCGGGCGGTGGCGGTGAGCTCGCCGAGCGCGACCGCCAGCTCGCGCAACGACAGCGTGTCCGCGTCCCGGATCTTGGGCACGATCAGGCCGCGCGGGGTGGCGGCGGCGATGCCGAGCTGCATCCGCTCGTAGTAGACGATCTCGCCGGCCGCCTCGTCCCAGCGCGCGTTGACCTCCGGGGTGCGCCGGGCGGCCAGGCACACCGCCTTGGCCACGAAGACCAGCGGGCTCAGCGGGACGTCGGCGTACTCCCGACCGGTCCGCAGCCGGGCCCGCAGCTCCATCATCGCGGTGACGTCGACGGCCAGGAACTCCGTCACGTGCGGGGCGGTGAACGCGCTGGCCACCATGGCCGCCGCGGTGGCCTTGCGGACGCCGCGGATCGGCTCCCGGCGCTCCCCGCCCGGCGCGGCCACCGCGGCGGCGCGCTGCGGTGGGCCGGCCGCGACGGCCTGCACGTCCTCACGCGTGATCACCCCGCCGGCCCCGGTACCGGTCACGGTGTGCAGGTCCACCCCGAGGTCCCGGGCCAGCTTGCGCACCGGCGGCTTGGCCAGCGGCACCAGCTCCCCGACCCCGCGCCCGCCGGATCCGGCTCCCGGCGCGTCGACATCGACACCAGTCCGGTTCTGATCCCGGAAATCCGGACTGGTGTCGATCTCGGCGGCTACCGCCGCGCCGGCGGGAGCCGGGCGGGCGGTGTCGGGGCGGCGGCGGGGGCGGCGGACCACCGAGCCGGGCCGCGGGCCGTAGCCGACCAGGGTGGCGATGCGGCCGTCCGCGCCGGCCTCGCCGATCTTGGCGCCGCGCTCCTCGTCGGCCGGAGCGGCGGCGGCGGGCGCGGCGGCGGGCGCGGCGGGGGCAGGCGCGGCGGGGGCAGGGGCCGGGGAACCCGCCCCGGCGGTCTCGATGGCGATGATCGGCGAGCCGACCTCGACCGTCTGCCCCGGCTGGGCCAGCAGTTCCCCCACCGTGCCGGCCCACGGCGACGGCAGCTCCACCGCGGCCTTGGCCGTCTCGATCTCGACCAGGATCTGGTTCACCGCCACCGTGTCACCGGGGGCCACGTGCCAGGTCAGGATGTCCGCCTCGGTCAGGCCCTCGCCGACGTCGGGCATCGCGAACTCACGACGCACGGCCGATCACCAGGCCAGCGAGCGGTCGACGGCGTCCAGCACCCGGTCCAGGTCCGGGAGGTAGTCCTCCTCGCACTTCGACGGGGGGTACGGGGTGTCGAAGCCGGTCACCCGCAGCACCGGCGCCTCCAGCGAGTGGAAGCACAGCTCCTGCACCCTGGCGGCCACCTCGGAGCTCACCGAGGTCTCCGACGGCGCCTCGGCCACCACCACCAGCCGCCCGGTGCGGCGCACCGAATCCACCACCGGGCCCAGGTCCAGCGGGGACAGCGTGCGCAGGTCGATCACCTCCAGGTCGTGCCCGTCGGCCTCGGCCGCGGCGGCGGCCTCCAGGCAGGTGCGCACCACCGGACCGTAGCCGGCCAGGGTCAGCGTGGATCCGCGCCGCAGCACCCGGGAGCTGAACAGCGGCGCGGGCTCGGCACCCAGGTCCACCTCGGCCTTCTCCCAGTACCGCCGCTTCGGCTCGAAGAAGATCACCGGGTCGTCGCAGGCGATGGCCTGCTGGATCATCCAGTAGGCATCCGACGGGTTCGAGCAGGCCACCACCTTCAGCCCGGGGACGTGGGCGAACAGCGCTTCCGGCGACTCGCTGTGGTGCTCCACGGCGCCGATCCCGCCGCCGAACGGGATGCGCACCACCACCGGCATCGGCACCCGGCCCTGCGAGCGGAAGTGCAGCTTGGCCAGCTGGGACACGATCTGGTCGTAGCCGGGGAAGACGAACCCGTCGAACTGGATCTCGCAGACCGGCCGGAAACCGCGGATGGCCAGCCCGACCGCGGTGCCGATGATCCCGCTCTCGGCCAGCGGGGTGTCCAGCACCCGCTGCTCGCCGAAGTCCTTCTGCAGCCCGTCGGTGACCCGGAAGACGCCGCCGAGCTTGCCGACGTCCTCGCCCATCACCAGCACCTTCGGGTCCCGCTCCATCGCCGCGCGCAGCCCGTCGTTCAGGGCCTTGGCCAGGGTCAGGGTGGCCATCTCAGCGCACCCCCTCGAACGACGCGTGGTAGTCGAGGAAGGCGGCCCGCTGAGCGTCCAGGTTCGCCGAGCCCTCCGCGTAGACCTGGGAGAACATCCGGTCCGGGGCCGGCGGCGGCATGTCCACGCAGAACTGCCGGAAACGGACCGCGAGCTCGTCGGACTCGGCCTGGATACCGTCGAAGAAGTCTTGTTCGACGCCGTGCGTGCGGACCAGGTTGACCCGCACCCGTTCGATCGGGTCCTTCAGCTTCCACAGCTCCAGCTCGTCGGCCAGGCGGTAGCGGGACGGGTCGTCGGAGGTGGTGTGCGCGTCCATCCGGTAGGTGAACGCCTCGATCAGCACCGGGCCGTTGCCGGTGCGGCACTCGTCAAGCGCCCACCGGGTCACCGCGAGGCAGGCCAGCACGTCGTTGCCGTCGACGCGGATACCGGGGAAGCCGTAGCCCTGGGCCCGCTTGTAGAGCGGCACCCGGCTCTGCCGTTCGGTCGGCTCGGAGATGGCCCACTGGTTGTTCTGGCAGTAGAAGACGACCGGGGCGTCGTAGACCGCGGCCCAGACGAAGCCCTCGTGCACGTCACCCTGGCTGGTGGCGCCGTCGCCGAAGAAGCAGATCGTCGCCTCGCTGCCATCCGACGATCCATCAGCCCCGTCGCCGACCCTGGACTCGAAGCGCTGGCCCATCGCGTAACCGGTGGCGTTCAGGCACTGGTTGCCGATGACGATCGTGTACAGGTGGAAGCCGGTGGCCCTCGTGTCCCAGCTGCCCTGGTCGGTGCCGCGGAAGATGCCCAGCAGCTCGGTCGGGTCGATCCCCCGGGTCCAGGCCACGCCGTGCTCGCGGTAGGACGGGAAGGCCATGTCCTGGGGCTGCAGCGCGCGGCCGGCGCCGATCTGCGCGGCCTCCTGGCCGAGCAGCGGCACCCAGATGCCGAGCTGGCCCTGCCGCTGCAGCGCGTTGGCCTCCCGGTCGAAGCGGCGCACCAGGACCATGTCCCGGTACAGGTTCTGGATGCCGGCGACGTCGACGTCCGACACGTAGCGCTCGAACCGCTCGTCGCGCGTGCGCTCACCCTCCGGGGTCAACAGCTGGACCAGGTCGGCTCCGCCCTCGTCGGTCCCCTTCAGCCCGGCGATGACCTGCTCGCGGCTGACGGTGTGCGCGAATGCGTCCGACGTGGGCGGAGTCCAGGCTTGCGGAACCGACACGTGTGCCTCCCTAGCTCGACGGCCCCGCGTCCGTTCGTGGCGGCACGGGGTGCCTGCACGCCGGCCCCGATGCCCGGTGGAGCGGTGGGCGTCCGGCGCTGACGACCATCCTGGCACGGGAGGCGGGCCAGGCAGGGCGACTACCGACCGATCGGACGTCACCTGCCGGTCATACCGGCGTAACGTCCGATCGGGAGCGGGGTCAGGGTGTGGGCGTGCCCGGGTGCGTGGTTCCGGGCTGGGTCGTCCCGGGCGGGGTCATCCCGGGCTGGGTCATCCCGGGCGGGGTCGGGCTGGGCGGGGTCGGGCTGGGCGGCGGGTAGCTGTGACCGGACACGTAGCCGTTGGCCGCCGAACCGGCACCCGGGGTGCGGTCGATCCCGGCCACGGACTTCGCCTTCCGGGCGGCACCGCTGATCTGGGTGCGGTACTTGCCCTTGGTCTGCTTGTCCACGAAACCGGCCGCCTGGTCGACGAACCGGCCCGCCTTGTCCGGGTTCTTCTTGGCGTACCGACGGGCCGCCTCCGCAGCGGTCGCGAGCGTGGCCAGCTTCCTGAACAGGGGCATGAGGTCCTCCGTTGGGGTGCTCGCGGACCGCGAGCGTCACCGAGACAACGTTCCGGCACGGTCTGCCGGTTCCCGCCAGTACCCGCGGAGGCCCCGCACCACACACGACGAAACGGACAGGCGTGCGGTTGTCACGTAACGGTGACCCGTCGGTGCGTGTTCACGGCGGGGCGAGGTGGCACCATCCGCGGGTAACCAGCGATCTCGCTCGTCCCGCACGCACCTCGCTCCGGAGGCCCGCAATGACCCGCACGCCACGATCCCTCCTCTCCGCCGTGGCCGTGACCGCGCTGGCGCTCGCTCTCGCCGGCTGTGGAGCCGGCGGTGACGGAGGGGGCGGCGCGGCGCCCCCGTCCGCGCCGGGCGCACCTCCGAGCTCGGCGCTCCCGGTGCCCGCGAAGGACGACGCGCTGGCCGCGCTGGTCCCGCAGAACGTGGCCAGCGACGGCAAGATCGTCATCGGCACCGACGCGTCCTACCCGCCCAACGAGTTCACCGACACCGACGGCAGCACGATCATCGGACTGGACGTGGACCTCGGCAATGCCGTCGCGGCCAAGCTGGGCCTGACCGCCGAGTTCCAGAACAGCCAGTTCTCCGGGATCATCCCGGGCGTCGAGGGCGGCAAGTACGAGCTGGCCATGTCCTCGTTCACCATCAACGACGAGCGCATCCAGACCGTCGACATGGTCAGCTACTTCTCCGCCGGTACCAGCCTGGCCGTGAAGTCCGGCAACCCGGACGCCATCCGCGCCGAGGACCTGTGCGGCAAGGCGGTCGCCGTGCAGGCCGGCACCGTGCAGGTCGAGGACCTCGCCGCGCGCAACACGGAGTGCACCACCTCCGGCAAGCCGCCGATCGCCGTCACCGAGCTGCCCGAACAGACCGCCGTCACGCTGCAGCTGACCACCAGCAAGGTGGTGGCGATGCTGGCCGACTCGCCGGTCGTGGCGTACGCGGTCACCACCACGGACGGCGCCCTGGAGGCGGTGGGCGAGCCCTACGACACGGCGCCCTACGGCATCGTGCTGGCCAAGGACCAGGGCGACTTCTCCAAGGCCGTCCAGGGTGCGGTGCAGTCGCTGATCGACGACGGCAGCTACGCCGCGATCCTGGAGAAGTGGAACGTCTCCAACGGCGCGATCCCGACCTCCGAGGTCCGGAGCTGACGTGACCGACGGGCCCGTCGACACCGAACGGCGCCCGCAGCCGATCGAGGCCGTTCCGGTCCGGCACCCGGGCCGGTGGCTGGCCGTGGCCGTGCTCGCCGTGCTGGCGGCGATGCTGGTCAACACCATCCTGACCAACCCCGGCTTCCGCTGGCCGGTGGTCGGGCGCTACCTGTTCGCCGACCCGGTGCTGAGCGGGCTGCGCAACACGCTGGTCCTCACCGCGCTGTCGATGCTGATCGGGATCGTCGGTGGCATCGCGCTGGCGGTGATGCGGCTGTCGCCGAACTGGGTGCTGTCCGGGGTGGCCGCGGTCTACATCTGGCTGTTCCGCGGCACGCCGCTGATCGCGCAGCTGCTGTTCTGGAACTTCCTGGCCGCGCTCTACCCGCGGCTGTCGCTGGGCGTGCCGTTCGGCCCCGAGTTCATCTCGTTCGACACCAACCAGCTGATCAACCAGTTCGCCGCCTGCCTGCTCGGGCTCGGGTTGAACGAGGCCGCCTACATGGCCGAGATCGTGCGCGGCGGGCTGGTGTCGGTGGACGAGGGTCAGACCGAGGCGGCGGGCGCGCTGGGCATGTCCCGGGCCCAGACGCTGCGCCGGATCGTGCTCCCGCAGGCCATGCGGGTGATCATCCCGCCGACCGGCAACGAGACCATCTCGATGCTCAAGACCACCTCGCTGGTCGTGGTCGTCGGCTACTTCGAGCTGCTCACCTCGGTGCAGCGGATCTACTCGCAGAACTTCCAGACGATCCCGCTGCTCATCGTGGCGGCCGCGTGGTACCTGGCCCTGACGTCGGTGCTGTCGGTCGGGCAGGGCTACATCGAGCGGTACTACGGCCGCGGCAGCAACCGCGGGCAGACCGGGGCCCGGTTGCTGCGCCGGCGGACCGCGCAGGAGACCCGATGACCGCACCGACGACGCCGATGGTCGAGGCCGTCGACATCCACAAGAGCTTCGGCCGGGTCGAGGTGCTGCGCGGCGTGGACCTCACGGTGCAGCCCGGCGAGGTGGCCTGTGTGATCGGGCCGTCGGGCTCGGGCAAGTCGACCTTCCTGCGCTGCATCAACCACCTGGAGCGGATCGACTCCGGCCGGATGCGGGTGGACGGGGACCTGATCGGCTACCGCGAGGCCGGCGGGAAGCTGCACGAGCTGCGCGAGTCCGAGGTGGCCCGGCAGCGCCGGGAGATCGGCATGGTGTTCCAGCGGTTCAACCTGTTCCCGCACATGACCGCGGCCCAGAACGTGATGGAGGCGCCGCGGACGGTGCGCCGGGAGCCGCGCGGCCCGGCCCGGGAGCGGGCCTGCGCGCTGCTGGACCAGGTGGGCTCCAGGCCAAGTACGACGCCTACCCGGCGCAGCTGTCCGGCGGCCAGCAGCAGCGGGTCGCGATCGCCAGGGCGCTGGCCATGAATCCCCGGCTGATGCTGTTCGACGAGCCCACCTCGGCGCTGGACCCGGAGCTGGTCGGCGAGGTGCTCGACGTGATGCGGGCGCTGGCCCGCGACGGGATGACGATGGTCGTGGTGACCCACGAGATGGGTTTCGCCCGGGAGGTCGGCGACACCCTGGTGTTCATGGACGAGGGGCGGGTGGTGGAGGCCGGGCACCCGCGTGAGGTACTGGCCAATCCCCGGCACGAGCGCACCCAGGCCTTCCTGTCCAAGGTGCTGTAGCCCGACCGGCGCGGGCGTGGGCGAGCACCGGGCGGAAGCCGTGGCGCAGGGCCAGCACCGAGGTGGGCGGGGTGAGCACGGTCAGATCTCCGGACGGGCGCGGCACCGGATCCCGCCAGCCGTCGAAGTCGAACGCGAGCAGCCAGGCGCCGAGCACGAGGCGCGGACCGTCGGTGAGCACGACCGCGCCGTCGGGCAGCTGGGCGGCCGGTGCCGACCAGAGCCGGCGGTCGCCGGCCCGCTCCAGCCGTCCGGCCCGCTCCGCCGCGCCGGCCCGGCTCGGCCGCTCGGCACCGGCTGCGCCGGGCGGAGACAGCCGTTCGGCGTGCAGCCGCCGGTTCAGCTCCGCGGCCCGCACCGGTCGACCCAGCGCTGCCGCCACCCCGTCCCGGTAGGCCAGGTAGTCGGCGTGCCGGCACTCGCCGCAGGGCCGGTGCCCGGCGGCCAGCGCCACCGCATCGTCGACGAAGAACACCGGGGTCCACCGGTTCGGGCGGGCCAGGCCCACCCGGCGCCCGCGGAACCGGAGCCGGCAGGTGATCCACAGCGGGCCGCGGTGGTGCCGCACCAGCCGCCCCGCGGCGTCGACCAGGCAGCCGCGGTTGCCGGTGAACGATCCGCGGGCCGGCACCGCGTGCAGGTCGCCGAACGGGTCGACCCGGTTGCGGCGCGGCACGTCAGCGCTTGCGGCCGTAGAGCCGCAGATTGCGGATGTCGTAGGTGAACAGCTCGTCGACGGTGAAGAACTCCTCGACGGCGGCGCGCAGCGACTGCTCGTCGAACATCGTGTGGTGTGCGTTCCAGATCCACAGCGGCACGCCCCTGGCGTCGACGCCCCGGTGCGCGGCCCGCTCCGAATGTCCACCCAGTATCCAGTGGTTGGCCTCGGCGGTGTCGATCTCTCCGCGCACCCACTGCTCGGCCACGAAGCGGCAGTCCGGCACCCCGATGTCCAGCCCGGCCCCGGGCCGCAGCACCCTGGCCCACTCCCGCAGCGTCGGCGAGATCAGCTCGTAGCTCTGGTGTTCCAGCACGTGGTTGGCCCGCAGCGCCTCGATGGATCCGGTGGCGAAGGGCAGCCGGTCGATGCCGCAGCGCACCTCGATGTCCGGTAGTGCCAGCAGGTCGACGTGCAGGTCGTAGTCGGGGTGCGGCTTCTCCCCGGCGCCGATCTCCAGCCTCATCCCGACGGCGGCGTCAGCTTTTTGATCATCTTGGCCGGGCGGCCGGCCACCACCGCGTAGGGCTCCACGTCGTCGCGGACCAGCGAGCCGCCGGCGACGACGGCGTGCTCACCGATCGTGACCGGTCCGAGCACCAGCACGTGGCTCGCCAGCCACACCCCGTCGCCGATCACCACGTCGCGCCCGGACCGGGGGAAGGCCAGCTGCCGGGCCAGGCCGAACTGCTCGATGTCGTGGGTGCCGGTGAGCACCGCCACGTCGTGCCCGAAGAACGCGTACTCGCCGATGGTGATCGTCCCGCCGGACATGTTGAACAGGGCGTTGTTCACCACGGCGGTGTCCGGGAGGTGCAGCCGGGAGCGGTCGCCGTGCCAGCGGTAGCGGTACAGCGCGTCGAGCTTGAGCTGCTCGACCTGCTGGGACACCGCCTCGGCCACCCGTGCGGTGACCATGGCGTCCAGCGGGCCGCGCAGCACCCGGTTGAGCAGGCGGTCGAGCAGTGGCATGCGGTGATCCTCCGTAGGGATGGGAGCCCGCATCGTGACACACCTCGGGACCGGACACAGCTGCTCCGCGCCGGAGACGGCGGCGGCTCAGGCGGAGCGGCAGTCGCAGTCCGGTGGCTCCGGTGCGCTCGGCGCCCCGGAATGCGCGCACATCGGTGCCCCGGACAGCAGCAACTCCAGGCGCCGGGCCAGCGCGTCGATGCCGAACCGGGCCCGCGCGATCTCCTCGTTCCGCTCCAGCAGCGCCGGGTCCGGGGCGGCCAGCCAGGCCCGCAACGGCTCCGGGTCACCCGCGGGGAACCAGCGGAAACCGAACTCGGCCAGCTCGCGCGCCACCGGGAAATCGCCGACCGCGATCGGCCGCCGGTGCAACGCCGACTCGATCAGCGGCAGCCCGAACCCCTCCCAGGTGGACGGCAGCGCCACCACGTCGCACGCCGCGTAGGCCCCAGTCATGGTCACGTTCAGCGGCAGCCGCCGCCGGACCGGCACCCCGCCGGCGGCCAGCACGGCGTCCAGCTCGTCCTGGTAGCCGTCCTCCGTGGGGCCGGTCAGCCAGTAGGTGCCGCCCAGGGCCCGGCACAGCGCGAGCCCGACCCCGATGCCCTTGCGCGCGATGGCCCGGGTCGGCTGCAGCACCAGCGGCTCGTCGCCCACGCGCAGCCGGCGCCGGACCGGGTCACGACGGTCAGACCTGGGCCGCTCGGCGAAGCCGTGGTAGATGGTCGTGGCCGTGATGCCGCACCGCTCGGCCAACGCCCGCCGGCTCAGCTCGTTGATCGTCACGTGCCGCCAGGCCGGGTCGTCGGGTGGCCAGTCCCGCAGGTCGGCGTACTGCGGCCGCTCCCACGGCAGGTCGTGGTGCCGCAGCACCGCCGGCCGGCCCCGCAGGTAGTCGGCCACCGCCTCGCCGACCGGCCGGTTCATCGGCAGCGAGCAGACGTTGTCCACCACCACCAGGTCGACGTCGTCCAGCACGGCGGCCAGCTCGTCCCTGGTCGGCGGCCGCCGGGAACCGATCGCCAGCGGGCGGAGTAGCACGTCCGCCCGACCGTCGCCGGCCACGGTGCGCACCCGGATCCCCAGCCGGTGCAGGGCACGGACCCATTGCGCGGCCGTCACCGACACCCCGTCGGCCATCCCGAGCCGATACGACAGCAGCGCCACCCGCCGCCCGAAGAGGTTGGACATCTGCGCATCGTTGTCGCACAGCGTCACCGTCGCAAGGTGCCTGGTCCACGCCCACGGAGCGCGGTGGTCAGCTGGGCAGCCGGCCCATCAGGAAAAACTCCGGGTTCGGGCGCAGCGCGGTGAGGTGGGCCAGCCGGTTGGACATCGCGAAGAGTGCGGTGATGGCACCGACGTCCCAGATCTCCTCGTCGGACAGCCCGGCCAGCCGGGCGTCGTCCAGCTCGGCCTCGGTGAGCGCTGCCGAGTCGGTGGCGACCAGCAGCGCCAGGTCGACGATGGCGCGCTCCCGCGGCGACAGCTGCACCCCCCACGGGTTGCTCGCCACCCGGTCGGCGATCTCCGGGTCCTTGGCCCGCACCCGCAGGATCGCTCCGTGCGCCACCACGCAGTACGTGCAGTGGTTCGCCCCGGACGTGGCCACCACGATGAGCTCGCGCTCGGCCTTGGACAACCCGTCGGAGGAGTTCATCAGCGCGTCGTGGTAGTCGAGGAACGCGCGCAGCTCGGCGGGCCGCCGAGCCAGCGCCCGGAACACGTTGGGCACGAATCCCGACTTCTCGGCGATCACGCCGACCCGCTCGCGAAGGTCGTCGGGCATGTCCGCGAGCTCGACGTGGCCGAACCGGCTGACCGGATGGGAGTGCATACCCCGACGGTAGTCGCCCGGGCGGGGATCCGGTCAGGCGCCGGCCTGCTGCATCGACGGGCTGCGCACCGCGCGCGGCGTCGCCCCGGCCGTGATCGGCACCACCGCGGCGGCGGGTTGCTCGACCGGTTTCCGCCGGATCGTCAGCGCGTCCGCCCGCTCCAGCACGCTGAGCAGCGTGGGCGGCGGCGCCGGCCGGTCGTCCGGCCCGACGGCCGCGACCAGCCGCGGAGCCACCGCGGTCAGCAGCAGGTGCTCGATGCCGAGGTCGACCGCTCCGGCCAGCAACAACACGTCGGCGCTGTCCGGCGGCGGGATGTTCGCCAGCAGCTGCTCCATGGGCAGGAACACGGCCATCCCGAGCGCGGCCGGGTTCTGGTCGGCCAGCGCCGTCCAGGCCGCGGCGAGCCGTGGGGCGGCCGCCCCCAGGCGCAGCAGCAGGGTGGTGCGGCGCCGCTCGTCGTGCTGCTCCCGGCGGGCGGCCACCAGGGCTTCGGCTGCGTCGGCGTAGCCGGCCGCATCGCGCTCCCGCAGTGCGGTGCAGGCCCGTTCGTGCTCCGGGGACATGGCCGCGATCGCGCAGCGGGCGGCCAGCCGCTCGGCCATCGTGTCGAGCCGGCGGGCGGCCTGGATGCCGGAGCCGTACACCTCGTAGTCCAGCACGGCCGCGGCGACCTCGGCGGCCGTCTTCACGTCGGGCACCGACAGCGGCGAGTCCTCGGTCAGGAACAGCACGTCGTGGCGCAGCGCGCTCACCGAGCGGGCTGCGACCGCCACCGCGACCAGCACGTCGTGCAGCCTGCGCAGCTCCTCGTCGTCCCGCGGAGCGGGGATCCCCAGCTCACCGCAGCCCGCGCACACCCGGCGCAGCCACTCGCCCAGCTCCAGGTACTCCACGACGCGACCGACGTCGGCCTTGGAGACGGGCGCCCGGCCGTCGACCCGGATGCCCTCCAGCACCGGCTGGGCCTCGCGCTGCAGGGCGGTGCGGAAGAAGGTGCGGGTGCGGCCACCGTCGGCCAGGAAGTCGCGGTACTGGCGCAGCAGGCCGAGCATGTCGGCGTCCGCTCGGGTGGTCAGCACGACCGGGGCGCAGTTGCGCCCCTGCTGCACCGCGGTCACGGCCTGCGCGGTGTCCTCGAGCATCCCGTCGAACACCGCCCGGTGCTGGCACAGCACCAGGTTCTCCAGCAGCGGCCAGGCCCAGGCGCAGTCGGCCGGACTGGGCAGGGCCGTGAGCGACCGGTCCACCAGACGCGCCACCGACGTCACCGCCGCCCGCCGGCCGGGCTCGACATCACGCAGCAGGTCGGGAACCATCCGGGCGCTGGGGCCGGGCCCGCCGGACTGGTGGCACTGCCGGCACAGCTCGGCGACCTCGGCCGGCGCCGGTAGGTCGATGGTGGCCGGCAGCTCCTGGTCGGCGCGGGCCCGCCGGGCGGCCGTGGAGGTGGCCAGCAGGCTGCGCAGCTCGCGCAGCTCGCCGGAACTCAGCTCGGGCAGCCGGTCCAGGACGCGGCCGGCCGTGCGGGCGGGCATCGCCTGCTGCAGCCGGGCGCACCGCATCTGGTCGGGGCCGGTGACCACGACGCGTTTGCCGTCGGCCAGCAGGGCGTCGAGCGCCGCCACCGTCTCGGCGGGGTCGAAGTTCTCCAGTACGACCAGCGTGTTGGCCCGGACGGCCGAAACCACCGCCGCCGGCCCGGCCGAGTCGGAGCTGTCGGCGGACGGACGCGGCGCCGGAGGGCGGTCCATCGCGGCCGCGAGGGCCTCGGCGAGGCGGCGCACCCCGGGCGGCGGACCCCCCTCGCCGATCGCCCGGCGGATCTGGGTCCGCGCCAGCCCGGTGAAGTGGTCCGAGCCCGCGGCGGCGAGGCGGTCCACGAAGATGGCGAGATCGGCCGCTTCGCCGTCCTCATCGCGCTCCGCGTCCCCGCTCTCCGCGGCCGGTCCGACATCCAGCACCCTGGTCTCCTCCGCGCCTGTGGCCGCCCGGGCCAAAGTCACCCTTCGTGTCGCGCTTGTCGACAGAATGTTGCACCTACCGCCACTGCTGCGCAATCGGCCCGTATTCGAGCGGTCACTCTCGGCGGTCGTTCGGCGCACGATCGAGTGTTCGGCCCCACCTGATCGCGCATCTGCACGGAATCCCGGCCGGGGCCGGGATCGGCACGCCGGAGCGTGGCTGAACGGTCACCAACTGTCGCCGAGCGGTTCCGGTCACCACCGCCGCCGCCCGCCCAGCAGCCGAGCGGCACGCCGGGCGGGCAGGTGACGGAGGATGGGTCAGCAGCAGCGCGGGGGCGGCTCCCGATCCTGCAACCGACGCCAGAACTCACGTTCACCCATTGGTGGCTCTCCGGGATGGTGCGCAGCGTGGTGGGCGACGTAGTTCTCGTAGGCCCGCTCACCGAGGACGCCGCGCAGCACCTGCCAGGTCTCCCGGGCGGCGTGCCGCAGCCGGGCCCCCGGCGAGCCGCTCACCCGTGCTCCCGCTGGCCGCCGGTCAGCGCGTGCTCGCGCTGGTAGGCCCGCTCCTCCTTCGTCGGGATGAGACCGGCCGGCGCCCACAGCGTGGATTCCACGTAGGGATCCTCGGAGCCGCTGGACAGCTGCTTGCCGGACAGCGCCGCGATCCAGACCCGGATCGAGTCGACCAGGATGATCACGATCAGGCTGGCGAAGAGCGCGGTGAGCGCGGTGTCCAGGGTCGTGTTGAACACCACCTGCTGCATGTCGCCGACGTCCTTGGCCGTGCCCAGGCTGGTCTTCCCGGCGTCCAGTGCGTCCTGGTACTGGTTGCGCTGGGCCCAGAAGCCGAGCTTCGGGTCGGCGGAGAAGATCTTCTGGTAGCTCGCGGTCAGGGTGACCGCGGCGTCGAAGGCCAGCGGCACCAGCGTGATCCAGGCGTAGCGGGCCCGCCCCATCTTGATCAGCAGCGTGGTGCACACGGCCAGCGCGACGGCTGCGAGCAGCTGGTTCGCGATCCCGAACAGCGGGAACAGTTGGTAGATGCCGCCCAGCGGGTCGTTCACGCCGGCGTAGAGCAGGTAGCCCCAGAGCCCGACGATGACCGCACTGGCCGACCAGGCCGCCGGCTTCCAGGTGGTGTCGCGGTAGCGCGGCCAGAGGTTGCCCACCGTGTCCTGCAGCATGAAGCGCCCGACGCGGGTGCCGGCGTCCACCGTGGTCAGGATGAACAGCGCCTCGAACATGATCGCGAAGTGGTACCAGAAGGCGCGCAGCGCGTCGCCGCCGATGACCTCGGAGAAGATCTGGGAGAGCCCGACGGCCAGCGTCGGCGCGCCGCCGGTGCGGCCGAACAGCTTCTCCTCCTCGACTGCGGCGGCGGCCGCGGCCAGGTCCTGCGGCGTGATCGTGTAGCCGATCTTCGCGACGGCCTCGGAGGCCGACTCGACGGTGGTGCCCAGGATGGTGGGCGGCATGTTCATCGCGAAGTACAGCCCCGGGTCCAGCACGCAGGCCGCGGCCAGCGCCATGATCGCCACGAACGACTCGGTGAGCATCGCCCCGTAGCCGATCATCCGGACCTGGGACTCTTTCTCGATCATCTTCGGGGTGGTGCCCGAGGACACCAGCGCGTGGAAGCCGGACAGCGCGCCGCAGGCGATGGTGATGAACACGAACGGGAACAGCGAGCCGGCGAACACCGGCCCGGTGCCGGTGATCGCGAAGTTGGTGATGGCCTCGGTCTGCATCGTCGGCCAGGCCAACAGGATCGACGCCGCGAGCAGCACGATCACGCCGATCTTCATGAAGCTGGACAGGTAGTCCCGCGGGGCGAGCAGCATCCACACCGGGAGGATCGAGGCCAGGAAGCCGTAGATGACCAGGGCCAGGGTGAGCTGGTTTCCGGTCAGGGTGAACGCCGGGCCCCAGGACGACTCCTGCACCCAGCCGCCGGAGATGATGGCCAGCAGCAGCAGCGCGACGCCGATCGCGGAGACCTCGAGGATCTTCCCCGGCCGCAGGTAGCGCAGGTAGAAGCCCATGAACAGCGCGATCGGGATGGTCATGGCCAGCGAGAAGGTGCCCCACGGCGAGTCGGCCAGTGCCTGCACCACCACCAGCGCGAGCACCGCCAGCAGGATGATCATGATGGCCAGCACGGCGATCAACGCGGCGGCGCCACCCACCGGGCCGATCTCCTCGCGCGCCATCTGACCGAGGCTGCGCCCGCCGCGACGGGTGGAGAAGAACAGCGTGACCATGTCCTGCACGGCCCCGGCGAAGATCACCCCGATGATGATCCACAGCGTGCCGGGCAGGTAGCCCATCTGCGCGGCGAGCACCGGCCCGACCAGTGGGCCGGCGCCGGCGATGGCCGCGAAGTGGTGGCCGAACAGCACCCGGCGGTCGGTCGGGTGGTAGTCCTGGCCGTCGTTGAGCCGCTCGGCCGGGGTGGCCCGGGTGTCGTCCGTCCGCAGCACCTTGTAGGCGATGAACCGCGCATAGAAGCGGTAGCCGATGGCGTAGGAGGCCAGCGCGGCGAACACCAACCAGGCCGCGGAGATGTCCTCACCGCGGCTGAGCGCGAGGATGCCCCACGCGATCGCGCCGATGACGGCGACCGCGGTCCAGATGGCGATCTGCTTGGGATCGCGGTACCACGGCCGCTGCTGCTGCTCGGCCGGACCTCGATCCTCTGAGAATTCGGTGGTGGCCACGACGCCCCGTCCTCTCCTCCGCGACCGACGCCGTGGCGCGACGCCGGGTTGGGGTGACGATAGGGCGCACATCGCGCGCTGTCAGCGTCCGAGACGCGATCGCGACCGGGCGTCCTCCTCGAGGCGGCCTGGATCACGTTCACTCGGCTGCTGCGGCCGCGACGGACCGCAGCAGCCGAGGATCGCACCGGACCATGATCGTCCGGACGGTTACATGCCGAGGCGGAGCTTGAGCGCCTCCAGCTCGTCCCGCATCGAGGTGGGCAGCGAGTCGCCGATCTTGTCGAACCACTCCTCGATGAGCGGGACCTCGGCCTTCCACTCCTCCGGATCGACCGTCAGCGCCGCCTCCAGATCGGCCGGGTCGGCATCCAGCCCGTCCAGGTCGAGGTCGCCGACGACCGGGACGTAGCCGATCGCGGTCTCGCTCGCCCCGGCCCTGCCCTCCATGCGCTCGGCCATCCACTTCAGCACCCGGCTGTTCTCGCCGAACCCGGGCCACAGGAAGCGCCCGTCCTCGCCCCGGCGGAACCAGTTCACGTAGAAGATCTTCGGCAGCTTGCCGGCGTCGGCACCCTTGCCGACGTCGATCCAGTGCTGGAAGTAGTCGCCGGCGTTGTAGCCGAGGAAGGGCAGCATGGCCATCGGATCCCGGCGCACGGTGCCGACCTCCCCGGCGGCCGCGGCCGTGGTCTCGCTGGACAGGGTGGCGCCGATGAACGTGCCGTGCTGCCAGTCCCTGGCCTCGGTGACCAGCGGCACGGTGCCGGCGCGGCGGCCACCGAAGACGATGGCCGAGATCGGCACGCCCTGCGGGTCCTCCCACTCCGGAGCCAGCACCGGGCACTGGGAGATCGGCGTGGTGTAGCGGGAGTTCGGGTGCGCGGCGTCCTCGTCGGACTCCGGCGTCCAGTCCTCGCCCTTCCAGGACGTGAGGTGCTGCGGGTCGCCCTCCAGGCCCTCCCACCAGACGTCGCCGTCGTCGGTCAGGGCGACGTTGGTGAACAGCGAGTTGCCCTGCTCGATGGTCCGCATCGCGTTCGGGTTGGTCTTCCAGTTGGTGCCCGGAGCCACCCCGAAGAAACCGAACTCCGGGTTCACCGCATACAGCCGGCCGTCGTCGCCGAAGCGCATCCAGGCGATGTCGTCGCCGAGTGTTTCCGCGCGCCAACCCGGGACCGTGGGCTGCAGCATGGCCAGGTTGGTCTTCCCGCAGGCGGACGGGAAAGCGGCTGCGAAGTAGTACGGCTTCTCCTCCGGGCTGATCAACTTGAGGATCAGCATGTGCTCGGCGAGCCAGCCCTCGTCGTGCGCGATCGCCGACGCGATCCGCAGCGCGTAGCACTTCTTGCCCAACAGCGCGTTCCCGCCGTATCCGGAACCGAAGCTCCAGATCTCCCGGGTCTCCGGGAAGTGGCTGATGTACTTGGTCTCGTTGCACGGCCAGGGCACGTCGCGCTGACCGGGGGCGAGCGGCGCGCCGACCGAGTGCAGGCAGCGCACGAAGCGCTCGCCGACCTGCTCGAACAGCGGCAGCACCGCAGCGCCCATCCTCGTCATGATCTTCATGGAGGCGACCACGTACTCGGAGTCGGTGATCTCCACGCCGAGCATCGGGGGTTCGGCGTCCAGCGGGCCCATGCAGAACGGAATGACGTACATCGTGCGGCCCCGCATGCAACCGCGATAGAGCTCGGTCATCGTGGATTTCATCTCGGTCGGATCGACCCAGTTATTGGTCGGCCCCGCTCCCGACGGCTCCGTGGTGCAGATGAAAGTGCGTTCCTCGACCCGGGCCACGTCGTCCGGATCGGATACCGCCCAGAACGAATTCGGTTTCTTGTCCTGGTTCAGTTGAGTGAACGTGCCGGCATTCACCAGATCGGTCGTGACGCGGTCCCATTCCGCGTCCGACCCGTCGCACCAGACGACGCGGTCGGGAGCCATGATCTCTGCGGTCTCCCGGACCCAGGACAGCAGGCGAGCGTTGCTCGTCGGGGCTTCGTCGATCCCTGGCACGGTCGCAACAGTCATGTGTGTCCTCGCTCCACGGCGGCTCGGAGCCCCGGGGAATGCTGAGCACACCCGTGCTCTGCAGTCCGGGTGTGCACCTTCAAAAGTGGAATGTTGACGGTACCCGGACGTGTTCGATTCCTGCAGTCCGTCGTGCTGTCGACTCACTCACAGGACCGATCAGGTAATCGATTCAGACGAGCCTGCAAGCGGTTGCCGATCGACTCGTCGTTTTGCCGCGGGCATCGGTCATATCGCTGTCTCGTGGCGCTCACCCCACCGTCACGCGGCCGCCGCGCGGGCTTGGTCAGTTGAGCACCTCGATGCCGCCCGGCAGCGCGCCCCCGGCCAGCAGCTGCCGGGCCAGCCCGGCCAGGTGGGTCAGGGCCGAGCGCTGGACCCACGGGCCGTAGGAAACCCGCGCCACGCCCAGCTCGGCCAGCCGCTCGACCGGCAGCGACCCCGGAACGTTGATCACGCTGATCCGGCGCTCGCCGATGCCCTCGACCAGCGCGGACACCGTCGGCTCGTCGAGCAGGCCGGGGACGAACACGCAGGCCGCGCCGGCGTCCAGGAAGGCCCGACCGCGCTCGATCGCCGCGGCCAGCACGTCGGCCGGATCCCGGTCCCGGCCGCGCAGGAACGCGTCGGTGCGGGCGTTCAGCACGAACGCCACCCCCGCCGCCTCGCCGGCCCGGACCGCAGCGCGCACCGCGGCCACCGCCTCGGGGAGCGGGCGCATCTCGTCCTCGAGATTGGCCCCGACCACCCCGACCTCGATCGCGCGGCGCACCGTCTCGCCGGGATCGCCGTAGCCGGCCTCCAGGTCGGCGGTGACCGGCAGCTCGACGGCGGCGGCGATCCGGCCCACCATGTCGATCATGAGCTCGACCGGTATCCGCTCGCCGTCCGGGTAGCCCAGGCTGGCGGCGATCGAATGGCTGGCGGTCGCGATGGCCCGACAACCGGGTTGGGCGGCGACCACGGCCGCGGAGACGGCGTCCCACACGTTCACGACCACGAGCAGGTCGGAATCCGTGTGCAGGCGGAGCAGCTCATTGGCCTTCTCGGCCGATCCAGCGGGAATCGAGACGGTCATTGCCGCACGTTACTGCGACCCGCGGTGATCGGAAACGAGTGTGCGCTTCCCGCGCGGGTACTCTGGGCAAACTGCGAAGAGTCGGGAGTCCGGATGGACATCAACGCTCAGTACATCACGTTGCTCGTCGTGTCCGTGGCCCTGACCTTCCTGGTCGGGCGCTTACTGATCACCGCGGGTGAACCGTTCCTGCAGGAGGTCTTCCAGGACCAGAAGGTCACCCGCTCGGTCAACCTGCTGCTCTCGGTGCTGTTCCACCTGATCACCCTGGGCGTGCTGGCCATCATCTCCGGCATCGACCTCGGCCCGGCGGAGCCGTTGCAGCGCTTCATCACCCGGCTCGGGGTCGTGCTGCTGGTGCTCGGCGTGGCCTACGGCGTGTCGATGCTGGTACTGATCAGGATTCGGGAGCGTCGCCGGCAGGACGAGATCTCCGAGCACGTGCAGGAGCGGCTGGCCGACCGCGGCGTCGACACCCGGCCGGTGACCGAGCACCACGACCACGACCGCCGCCCGGACCCCTACGGCCCGTGAGTGCTGCGCCGTGCTAGAACACGGCTCGCCACTCACGACCTCCACACTGGTGCGGTGACGGTTCGCCTGCCCTCGCCGTGCCTCGTGGTACTGGCCGGACCGCCCGGCTCCGGGAAGTCGAGCTGGGCGACGGCGCACTTCACGGCGGACGCGATCGTGTCCAGCGACCGGCTGCGGGCCGCGGTCGGGACCGGCGAGGACGACATCACGGCCAGCACCGACGCCTTCTTCCTCCTGGAGGAGATCGTCGATCGGCGGATCGCCCGCCGGCTGACCACGGTGATCGACACGACCGGGCTGGACGACGACCGGCGGGCGCGCTGGCGACAGCTGGCCCGCGACGCCCGGATGGCCTGCGTGGCCGTCGGCTTCGACACTCCCGCCGCGGTGTGCCGGGCCCGCAACCGGGCGCGGGCGCACCCGGTGCCGGCCGATGTGGTGACCGCCCAGCTGCGGGCCTGGCCTGCGGTCCGCGACGCACTGCCCGCCGAGGGCTTCGACCAGGTGCTGTTGCCGGAGCCGGTGCGGGTGGTGCTGGACACCTTCGCCACCGCCGACGCCGCCGCCCGGCGGCAGCGCGAGGAGCCGGTGGGGCTGCGCTTCGGATTGCACCTGTCGGCGTTCCCCGGCGGGGCGTCGACCATGGCGGCGCGGCTGCGCGAGATCGCCGCGGGGGCCGAGCAGGCCGGGTTCGACGCGATCTACGTGATGGACCACTTCCGGCAGATCCCGCTCCTCGGCCGGGCCTGGGACGACTTCCTGGAGAGCTGGACGACGCTGGCCTGGCTGGCGGCGCAGACCGAGCGGGTCCGGCTCGGCACGCTGGTGACCGGCGTGACGTACCGCAACGTCGGGCACCTGGCGAAGATCGTCGCCACGCTGGACGTGCTCAGCGGCGGCCGCGCGGTGTGCGGGCTCGGGCTGGGCTGGTTCGCGGCCGAGCACACGGCATACGGCTGGCCGTTCCCGCCGGTCGCGCAGCGCTACCAGCTGTTGGAGGACACGCTGGCCGCGCTGCCGGTGCTGTGGGGGCCGGGCGGCAAGCCGTTCGCCGGCCGGGTGCTGTCGCTCCCGGACACCTCCGGCTATCCGCGGCCGCTGCAGGAACGGGTGCCGATCGTGCTCGGCGGCGGCGGCGAGCGGCGCACGTTGCGGCTGGCCGCCCGGTACGCCGACGTGGCCAACGTGCTCGGCGACCTGCCCACCGTGGCCCGCAAGGCCGCCGTGCTGGCCGGGCACTGCGCCGAGACCGGGCGCACGGTGCGGCTGTCGCACCTGACCACGGCCCTGATCGGGCGGGACACCACCGAGCTCGACGCGCTGGTGACGCGGCACCGGCCGCGGGGCTCGGACCCGGCGCGATTCGTCGCGCAGGTGTCCGCCGGGACCACCGAGGACCAGATCGGGCGGTTCCGGGAGCTGGCCGAGGCCGGGGTGGGCGAGATCGTGGTGCGGCTGCCCGACCTGGTCGACGCGCGGCCGTTGGAGCGGATGGCCTCGGTCATCGAGGCCTTCCGGGCGTGACGCCCGCTCGTGGTGTGGTCTCCGTCGGCGCGGCGGGGACCGACGTTCAGGGGCCCGACATTCAGGGGCCCGACGTTCAGGGGCGGAGCGCGGCGGCGACCGGGCGCAGCCAGGGCAGCTGCAGGCACTCCTGCACGCACCGGGCGAACAGCCACAGCCGCAGCCGTGCCGGGTCGAGATCCAGCAGACCGGCCATCCGGTCGGCGAGGCCGCCCGGGTCGGCGGTCAGGCGGCGCCGGCAGTTCAGCAGGTGCTGCAGCACGTCGTAGGTCGGGTCGCCGACGTGCGGTTTCGGGTCGATCATCAGCCAGGGTGCGCGGCGCGCTGCGAGCACGTTGCCCGCGTGCAGGTCGGCGGCCAGCAGCACGGCCGTGCCGTCCTCCCGGGCCAGGCCGCGGTAGAGCTGCATGCCGGTCGCGGCCAGGCCCGGGTCGAGGGCCTCCGGCTCGGCGGCGTAGCCCTCGTCGAACTCGTCGGCCCAGGCGGCACACATGCCGGCCAGCGAGGGGAACCGGTGCCCGGGGGCGGGTTCGTGCCAGATCCGGCGCAGCAGCGCGGCCACCACCCGGTCCTGCTCGGGCTCGGGCCGCGACGTGGCCAGCGAGGTGCCGGGCCGGGCCCACTCCAGCAGGAAGCAGCAGTTCAGAGCATCGGTGTGGGCGTCGTGCAGCCACACCGCGCCGCGATCGCGCCAGGCCAGCAGCCCGGCGGCCTCGTGCTCGGTCTCCCGGTGCCGCCAGCCGACCTTGAGCACCAGATCGCGCCCGGCGGCGTCCCGGGCCGGCGCCACCCAGGACACCTCACCACCGGGCTGGAACGGTGCGCCGACGGTCAACGCCCAGCGCTCGGCCAGCTCGCGCACGGTCGCCGGCAGCGCGGCCACCCAGTCCCGGCGCTCCGGGTCCACGCCCGCGACCGCGGCGAGCCGGGCCGGCAGCGGGAACGACACCACCCACCCATCGTGCCCGGGGCGGGATTCAGTGGCCGATGGCCAGCGGCAGCTGAGCGATCACCGGTACCGGCACCGGTAACCGGTGCACCGTCAGGTTCCAGTAGCGGCACTCCGGGTCGCCGGCCCGCCAGGCGTTGGCCAGCCGGGTGGCCGCGTCGGCGTCCATCTGCAGCCGGGGTCGGGGGCGCATCCCGCAGCGCCACCGGATCTCCGCGTCCAACGCCCGCCAGGCCTCGTCGGCCGTCGTGTGCACGCTGACGGTCGGCGCCGAACCGATGTCGCCGACCAGCAGCGTGTAGGCGCTCACCACCTCGTAAGGCATGGCTGCCCCTCCCCGGTTAACCATCACGAGCCACCGCCGCCGAAGGCTCGGCGGACCCGCGCCCGCACAGTCAACGGCATCGACCCGGTCGAGCGACGCACGCCACGCCGTGGCGCGGCGAGCCGCAGCGGATCAGCGCCCGAGCGACACCGAGGACATGTTGAACTCCGGCACCCGGACCGGCGGCATCGCGACCCGGGTGAACCAGTCCTTCAGCTCCCGGGGCAGCGTCCGCTCGGTGGCCCCGACCTCGGTGGCGCGGCGCAGCACGTCCAGCGGGGAGTAGTTGAAGCGGAAGTTGTGCTCCACCTCCCCGACCACCTCGCCCCCCTCGACGAGGTAGACCCCGTCCCGGGTCAGGCCGGTGAGCAGCAGCGAGGCCGGGTCGACCTCCCGCACGTACCACAGGCAGGTCAGCAGCAGCCCGCGTTCGGTGCTCGCCACCATGTCCGGGAGCGACGCCGCGGACCCGCCGGTGAGCAACAGGTTCCCGCCCGGTGGGGTGAAGGTGGTGCCGAACTCGGCCGCCTCGGCCCGGGAGTAGCCCAGCTCGCCGATCACGCCGTCCCGCACCCAGTCGACCCGCCGGGTGGGGGCGCCGTTGTCGAAGACGCTGATGCCCTCCCCGGAGCCGGACGCGGCGAGGAACGGCTCGTACTCCAGCCCCGGCGACGCCGGGTCGCTGCTCAGGGTCAGCGGCAGCTCGGTGAGCCGTTCCCCGACCCGCGGGCCGTTCGGCCCGGCCAGCGCGCTGCGCCCCTCCTGGGCCGGGCGCCCGGCCATCGTCCAGTTCAAGAAGATCATCAGATCGGCCATCGCGGACGGCGGCAGCAACGTCTCGTAGCGGCCGGCCGGCAACGCCACGGTGCGCGCGCCCCAGTCCAGCCGACGCTGCAGCTCGGCGGCCAGCAGCGCCACGTCGACGTCGGTGAAGTCGACGGTCGAGGCACCGGTCCACGCCGACCCGGCCAGGTCCGGGGTCTTGGCGTTCAGCTCCACCGATCCGGTCGGCTGCACCCAGCGCCGCCGCACGCCGGCGGAGGTGCCCAGCCACACCGTGGTGACGTCGTGGCTGGCGAAGCCGTACTGCCGGGCCGGGCCGGCCAGCACCTCGGCCAGACCTTCCACGAACGGCGCGAAGACGGCGATCGAGGTGGCGTCGGCCGGGTCGTCCCAGCTCGGGTCGGTGCCGCCGCGCTCCGGCAGCGGCATCGCGTCCTCGGCCGGTCCGGCGTCGCGGGCGGCCGCCTCCGCCGCGGCCACCAACTCGGTGAGCTGGTCGCCGTCGCTGACGGCCACGCCGGACGCGGCCACGCCGGCGCCGACGCCGCCGTCCAGCGCGACGAAGGCGATCACCGTGACCGAGCTGGTGGTGCTGTGGCCGTTGGTGGTCATCGTCGAGTTCGCCCAGCGCAGCACGGCTTCGCTGGACGCGGTCACGAGCACGGCGCAACCGTGCAGGTGGCCGGCCGCGGCCAGGGTCCGCTCGACGATCTCCTGCGGCGGCACCGAACGGGCGGACATCACTGGGCTTCCTCCCGGGTGTTGAGCACGCTGACCCCGCGGAAGCGCGCGGCCGGGCAGCCGTGGCTGACCGCGGCGATCTGCCCGGGCTGGGCCTTCCCGCAGTTCATCGCGCCCTGCAGCATCCAGGTCGACGGCCCGCCGAGGCCGTCCAGCGACCCCCAGAAGTCGGTCGTGGTGGCCTGGTAGGCGACGTCGCGCAGCTGCCCGGCCAGCTTCCCGCCCTCGATCCGGAAGAAGCGCTGCCCGGTGAACTGGAAGTTGTAGCGCTGCATGTCGATCGACCAGGACTTGTCGCCCACCACGTAGATCCCGCGGTCGACGCCGGCGATCAACTCCGCGGTGCCGGTGTCCGCGGCCGGGTCCGGCTGCAGCGACACGTTGGCCATCCGCTGGATCGGCACGTGGTGCGGGGAGTCGGCGAACGCGCAGCCGTTGCTGCGGTCGAGGCCCAGTCGCGGGGCGAAGGTCCGGTCCAGCTGGTAGCCGACGAGCACGCCGTCGCGCACCAGGTCCCAGCGGGTGGTGGCCACGCCGTCGTCGTCGAAGCCGATGGTGGCCAGCCCGTGCGCCTGCGTCCGGTCGCCGGTGACGTGCATCAGCGGCGAGCCGTAGGCCAAGGTGCCGAGCAGGTCGGGCGTGGCGAAGCTGGAGCCGGCGTAGGCGGCCTCGTAGCCGATGGCCCGGTCGTACTCGGTGGCGTGCCCGACCGACTCGTGGATGGTCAGCCACAGGTTCGTCGGGTCGATGACCAGGTCGTAGCGACCTGCCGTGACGCTGGGCGCCTTCGCCTTCTCGGCCAGCCACTCCGGGATCTGCGCCAGCTCCGCCTCGAAGTCCCAACCGTCGCCGGTGAGGTACTCCCAGCCGCGCCCGGCCGGCGGGGCCAGCGTGTCCATCTCCTCGAAGCCGCCGCCCGCCCGGTCCACCGCGGTGGCGGTCAGCATCGGCGCGACGCGGATCCGTTGCTGCGTGGTCGTGGTGCCGGCCAGGTCGGCGTAGAACTTGTTCTCCCGCACCATCCCGGCCCCGGCCCGGACGTGGTCGATCCCTTCCGCCGTGAGCAGCCGCTGCGACCAGTCGGTGAGCAGCGCGACCTTGTCCCGGGTCGGCACCGCGAACGGGTCGATCCGGTAGTCCGAGACCCAGACGGCGTCGGCGTGCACCGGCTCGTCGGCGCGCTGCACCCGCTCGACGGCCACCGGGGCCAGCGCGCGGGCCACCCCGACCGCCTGCTCGGCCAGCCCCGCCGCGCGGTCCGGGGTGAGCTCCACGTGCGAGGCGAAGCCCCAGACCCCGTCCACGAGCACCCGCACCGCCACCCCGACCGTGGTGGCGTCGGTGATGCCGACAACCAGGCCGTCCCGCAGCTGCAGCGACTGCGACGAGATCTGCTCGACGCGCACGTCGGCGTGCTCGGCGCCGAGTGCGCGAGCCCGGCTCAGCGCGGCATCGGACAGCGCCGCGAGGGGCAACGCCAGGAAGTCGGGTTCGATCCGTTCCAGCGGGGTGGGCACGCCCGGAATCTATCGGCGACGGCGACCGGCGACCGGGTCAGCCGCTGTCGCCCGGCAGCGAAGCTGCCGCGGGTTCCTCCGCCGAGCCCGAGCCGAACCGGTATCGGGCCTCCCGGACGGCGCCGTCCGGCCCGATGCGCAGCTCCCGGTCGGCGAGCCCGTCGCCGTCGAGGTCGGTGCACAGCACGAGGTCGACGCCGTCGTCGAGCAGCACGCTGTCCGGCCGGGCGTCACCGTCGGAGTCGATCACCGGCCCGACCCGGACCGCGGCCGGCCACTGCTCGGACCGGTCGCCGGACGGCTGCTCGGGCACCAGTCCGGGCCGGCGGTCAGCCACCGCGCACCTGCGCCGCCAGCTCGCCCAGCCCGGCGTCCACCGCGGCCCGACGCCGGGCCACCGCGGCATCCAGCACGGCTGCGGCGGTGCGCTCCAGCTCCAGCAGCCGGCGCCCGAGGTCGGCCTCCATCGCCACCGCGGCGGCGCCGAGGACGGCCTCGGCATGCCGGCGCAGCTGCGCCCGCTCGGCGGCCGCCACCCCGGCGTGGGCGGCCAGCAGCAGCGCCGCGAGCCCGCCGCCGGCGGCCAGCGGGGCGAGGGTCACCCCGCCGAGCGCCGGCAGGCCCCACATCGGCAGCACCGCCAGCGGGATCACCAGCAGCCGCCACAGCGTCAATCCGTGGGCCATCCCGTGGGCCACCCCGGGCAGCCGGTGTCGGCTTGACGTGTCCGGGGGCGCGGCCGGTGCCGGCAGCGAGCGGTACGACGGCAGCCGCGGCCAGTCCGCGTCCAGCGGCAGCGCCCGCTCGGTGGCGATCCGACGCAGCGCCGGGCGCAGCGCTGCCGCCCAGGAGGAGTGCAGCACCCGAGCGGTCTCGTCGAGCGCCGCGGCGAGCAGCTCGGGGGTGCGCCGGCGCCCGGCCCGGTCGGTCCGGTCGAGATGGACGCCGACCTGGCGGCGCAGCTCGGCCACGGCGATCGCCGCCTCGGCGCCGGCCAGCACCCGGCTGAGCGCCAGCGCGGTGCGCAGCTCCCCGCGGTGGCCGCCGCTCAGCAGTTCGCGCTCGGCCCGCAGTTCGGCGCGGCGGGCCCGGACGGCGTCGGCGTACCGGTCGGGCATGCCCGCAGGTTGGCAGCCGCCCGGCCGGCCGGGAGCCGGATCCGCGACAACCGGGTGCGATCGCGAACGCCGTCACCGCTGCGGTGGCTCGGTCGCCTCGGCCACCATCCGCGAGTACCGGGCGCCGGCGGCCAGCAGCACCAGGCCGGCGCCGAGGAAGGCGGCGACGCGGATGATGCCGTCCAGCGCGACCAGGTCGAACAGCACCAGCTTGGCCACCGCCGCGGCCACCAGCACCAACCCGGTGATGCGCAGCGCCGGGCGGCTGATCCCGCGGGCCAGCAGCACCAGCGCCGCGATCGTCCAGGACACCGTGACCAGCGCGTGGCCGGTGGTGAAGCCGGTACGGCTCGAGGCGCACAGCAGCGCCAGCGTCACCACCACCGAGGTGGCGCCGTACAGCCCGACCAGCCCGATCGGCGCCCATACCGGGGCGGTCTGCGCGTCCGGACGGACCCACCCGACCCGGCCCGCGCCGATCATCAGCAGCACCGCGAGCGCGAGCACCAGCACCGAGACGCCGGCCCCGACGAGCAGCGGCCCGACCGTCCCCGGCAGGTACGGAGCGGTCGGGAAGTCGATCAGCGCGGCCAGCGGGGCGTCCTCGACCAGCGCCCTGCTCACCCCGAACAGCGCGAAGAACCCGCTCACCACCAGCGCGAAGCGGCTGCGCAGTGCGGCCGCGAGCACCGCGACGACCAGCGCCTCGCCCAGCACGACCACGGTCAACGCGGCGCCGTCGAGGGCGATCAGCGTGGCGTGGAACAGCGTGACGGCCAGCACCGCGGCCACCACCGGGCGCAGCCGGGCATCGGCCCGCACGTGGTAGCCGAACGGGCCCAGCACCAGCACGGGCAGCGCCGCCAGCGCGGCGCCGGCCCAGCCGTCGAGCTCCGCGCCGGACAGCAGCAGCGGCAGCGGGGTGGCCGCGACCAGGGTGGCGACCGGGCGGACCGGCAGCGAACCGGCCGCCAGCAGCGCGGTGCCGACGCCCACCACGAGCACACCGATGACGGCCGCGATGGCCGTCGGCTCGGCGCGGGCGGCGGCCTCGGCACCGATGGTGGCGCCGTAGAGCACCGGGCCGGCGGCGGCGAGCACCATCAGCACCGGCCAGTGCCGGTGCAGCAGCACCGGCAGGGCCGCCAGCTGCAGGGCCAGCACCAGCGCGATCAGCCGCCAGTCCTGCACCAGCACCGGGGCCAGCAACCCGGCCCCGATCACCACCCCGGCGCCCAGAGACTGCGCCCGCCACCGGTCGGCCAGGCCCAGCCCGCCGCCAGCAATGATCAACGCCGACACCAGCGCGGGTACCGTGTCCAGGTAGTAGTAGGCCGCGGTCGCCGCGGCCAGCACCAGGTAGAGGGTGGTGAAGCCGGTCGCGGCGAGTGCGACGGCACCGGTGCGGGCGCTCGGCCGGCGGTACAGCCAGCAGCCGAGGCCGATCAGCCCGGCGCCCAGCCCGGCGCCGGTGCCGATCCGCGCCGGCGGGGAGAACCAGCCGCGGGATGCGGCCAGCGCGAGCAGCAACACCACGCCGAGCAGGGTCACCGCGCCGCCGGTCCAGGCCAGCAGCCGCGCTCCCGAGAGCTGGCTGAGCGGCCGCACCAGCGGCTGGCGCGGCACGGCCGGCGGGTCGGGCGGCGCCGCCGGGCCGTGGCCGCTCCAGTAGGGCGGCGCCGGGGGTGGACCGCCGGCCGGTCCGGCCGGGTGCCGGACGTCGACACCGGGAGCACCGGCCGCGGTCGGGTACGGGCCGGCCGGCACCACCGGGTACGGCCCGGCCGGAGTCGACGGTCCCGCCTGCGGGCCGGCCGCCGGGGCCACGGACAGCGCGTCCGCCTGCAGTTGCAGCAGCTCGCCGCCGATGGTGTCCAGCCGGTGCCCGAGCGCCCGCAGCTCGACCGCCAGCCGAACGCAGCGGTCCGCCGTGTCGATGTTCATCGGCAGAGCATCACCGACAACACGACGAGTCGGATCCGTACGGCTACCGAGAGCGGATCACGGATCGGTGACGGAGGCGGCCCGGCCCTCGGCGCGGTGGGCGCCCCGCACACCAGCGATACTGCTGGCCGGCCCCCACCGACGGCAGTGCGGCGGGTCGTCGAGGTCGATGTGAGGGGTGTGCTGTGAGTGAGCTGGGCCGGCCGCGGGAGCTGAGCCGGCCGATCCCGACGTTCGTGCACCAGCGCAACCGATTGACCGCGGGCCAGCAGCGGGCCTGGGACCGCTGGTGGCCGCAGCTCGGACACGAGGTCGACGAGCTCGTCGCCGGGACCGACGCCTTCGACCCGCCGGCCTGGTTCGGCCGCCGGGCGCCGCTCGTCGTCGAGATCGGGTCCGGAACGGGCGAATCGACGGCGGCGATGGCCGCGGCGGCCCCCGACGTCGATCATCTGGCGGTCGAGGTGTTCGAGCCCGGGCTGGCCCAGCTGCTGATGCGGATCACCGAGGCCGGGCTGCGCAACGTCGTCCCGATCCGCGGGGATGCGGTGGCCCTGTTGCGGGAGCGGGTGCCGCCGGCCGCACTGGACGGAATTCGGATCTACTTTCCGGACCCCTGGCCCAAACGGCGCCATCACAAGCGGCGACTGGTCCAACCCTCGTTCGTGACACTCGCGGCGTGTCGGCTTCGGCGTGGCGGAACGCTGCATGTCGCCACCGACTGGCCGGATTACGCCGAGCAAACCCGCCGGATCTGCGATGCCGAACCGCTGCTGGACAACATCGCAGGTCAGGAGCCGGGCGGCTGGGCTGAGCGGCCACCATGGCGACCGGTGACCAAGTTCGAGCAGCGGGCACGCTCCGAAGGCCGTGACGTTCGCGACCTCCTCTATCTCCGTAACATCGCTGAGCAACCTTCCGATCACTCGATGTGACGTGTAGGAAAGGTAACGGTCACCCACAAGGGAAGGGCCACAGCACGGGGGGAGCGACCCGGCCGGTAGCGAACTACCGGTCATCCGCGCCGGTGCGTTGCCGGCGACCTCATACAAGGAGGCCGTGTGACGGTACTCGCTGCGCCTGCCGGCGACCCCGCACCGCCAGCATCCCGCGCACCGACGACCCGCTGCCCCGCTCGCCAGCGGTCCACCGTGTCAGCACCCGCTGCGACACCATCGGCGGTCGAACCCGACGCAGCCGCCGAATTCCTCGCCCAGTTCTATGCCGAGACGGCGACCATGGCATCGCTGCCCGCCCGGCTCCGCCAGGTGCGTCACGAGATCGCCAGTACCGGCAGCTACTGGCACACCGCGGAGGAGCTGACCTTCGGGGCCCGCGTGGCCTGGCGGAACTCGGCCCGGTGCATCGGCCGGTTGTACTGGAACAGCCTCCGTGTCCGCGATCGACGGCACCTCGTGGAGCCGTCCGACGTGGCCGCGGAGTGCGTCGAACACCTGCGCGAGGCCACTCGCGAGGGGCGGATCCGGTCCACCATCACGATCTTCGCACCGGACCGGCCGGACGGCAGCGGGCCGCGCATCCACAACGATCAGCTGATCCGCTACGCCGGCCACCGGGTGCCGTCCGGCGACGTGCGCGGGGACCGGCGCTACGCCGATTTCACCGACCACGCCGTGCGGCTGGGCTGGCAGCGGCCGGATCCGCCCGGTCGGTTCGACGTGCTGCCGCTGGTGATATCCC
The DNA here is from genome assembly GCA_035557575.1 of Pseudonocardia sp. Taxonomy (GTDB): domain Bacteria; phylum Actinomycetota; class Actinomycetes; order Mycobacteriales; family Pseudonocardiaceae; genus Pseudonocardia. Next base: position 46,063 of record DATMDS010000043.1, read on the forward strand.
GCGGCGACGGGGATCCGGAGCTGTTCGAGCTGCCATCGGACGCGGTGCTCGAGGTGCCGCTGACCCATCCCGACCACGACTGGTTCGGACAGCTGCGGCTGCGCTGGCACGCCGTGCCGGCGATCAGCAACATGCCGCTGGTCATCGGCGGCGTGACCTACCCGGCGACCCCGTTCAACGGCTGGTACCAGGGCACCGAGATCGGCGCCCGCAACCTCACCGACGCCGACCGCTACAACCTGCTGCCGGTGGTCGCGGAGGGCCTCGGCCTGGACACCACCTCGGACCGCACCATGTGGCGGGACCGGGCGTTGGTGGAGCTGGTGCGGGCGGTCCAGCACTCGTTCGACCTCGCCGGGGTGACCTTGACTGATCATCACACCGAGTCCGAGCGCTTCCTGATACACGTGGCCCGGGAGAAGGACGCCGGCCGGCGCTGCCCGGCGGAGTGGAGCTGGATCGTGCCGCCCGTGTCCGGCGGCCTGACCCAGGTCTTCCACCGCTACTACGACGAGCCGGACCCGGACGCGCGACCGGCGTTCCTGCCGCCGCGCTGAGGCCGGGTCCACCGCACCGGCCGGAGCCGGCCCGTTCAGCCGGGTGGGGGCAGGCCCGGCACCTGCCGGCTGCGCCCGCGGAACTCGGCGACCACCTCGGCGCCGACCCGCACGGTGACGTCGTAGACGCCGCTGCGGCCGGCCAGCACCCGCTCGGTGGCCTCCGCGACCAGCTCGGCGCCGAGCGGGACCGGACGGACGAACGTGATGTCCGCACCGGAGGCCACCGTGGAGGTGCCGTGGCTGTTGCAGGCGTAGGCGAACGCCGCGTCGGCGAGCAGGAACAGGTATCCGCCGTGGCAGATGCCGTGCCCGTTGACGTGCCGGGCCGCCACCGTCAGCCCGGCCCGCGCCCATCCCGGCCCGACGTCGAGCAGGCGCACGCCGGCGTCCCGGCCGGCCGCGTCCGCACGGAGCATCGCCGCGGCGCAGCGCCGAGCCACCTCGTCCGGATCGCCCCCGGCCGAGTCACACGCAGGAGGGTCATGGGCGGTATCCATCGAGGCGTCACGATATCCGGATAGGGTCGAGGTCATGATCCCCAGCCGGTTGCCGGAACCCACGTCATGACGGCACCAGGAGGGGCCTACCCCACAGTGGCACCGACCGGCCCCAGCCCACGGGTGCTGCTGGTCTGGGACGCGCCGAACATGGACATGAGCCTCGGCTCGCTGCTCGGCGCCCGTCCCACCTCGGCGTTCCGGCCGCGCTTCGACGCGGTCGGCCGCTGGCTGCTGGAGTTGGCCGGCCCGGACGCCGTCGCCGAGGCCTGCGTGTTCACCAATGTCGTGCCGGGCTCGACCGAGGTGGTGCGGCCGTGGGTGGAGGCGCTGCGCAACGTCGGCTTCGCCGTCTTCGCCAAACCCAAGACGAGCGAAGATTCCGATATCGACGACGACATGCTCCGCCACATCGGGCTGCGGGCCGGTGAGGGGCAGCTGCGCCGGGTCGTCGTGGCGTCCGGCGACGGGCGGGCGTTCCGGGAGCCGCTGGAGGAGCTGAAGCGTGGCGGCACGGGGATCACCGTCATCGGTTTCCGCGAGCACGCCAGCTTCGCGCTGGCCTCGGATGTGATCGAGTTCGTCGACCTGGAGGACATCGACGGCGTGTTCCGGGAGCCGCTGCCGCGGATCACCCTGGACACGCTGCCCGAGGTCGGCGCCTGGCTGCCGCCGTTCCGCTCGCTGCGCTCGCTGCTCGAGCCGCGCCGGTAGGCGAGGCGTCGATGCCGGCCCTGCGACTGCGCGCCCCGGTCCTGCTGCCGTGCGACCCGGAATGCTCCGTGCTGCGCGACGCGGTGCTCGACGTCGACGACGAGGGCCGGATCGGCTACGTGGGCCCGCTGGTCGCGGCGCCGCCGACCGCTGCCCCGGTGCGGGAACTGACCGGCGCGCTGCTGCCCGGCCTGGTCAACACGCACGCGCACACCCCGATGACCCCGCTGCGCGGCCTGGGTGGGGACCTGCCGCTGCTGCGCTGGCTGCACGAGGTGATGTGGCCGGCCGAGGGCCGGCTGACCGGCGCCGACGTGCACGCGTCGATGACCGCCGGCTGCGTGCAGCTGCTGCGCACCGGCTGCACGACCAGCGTGGAGATGTACTTCTTCACCGACGACGTGCTGGACGCGGTGACCACCGTCGGCTCCCGGGTGCTGCTCACGCCCGGGATCATCGCGGCGCCCGGGTGGGACCGGTTGGGCAGCTGGGAGCAGATGCGCGACGACATCTCGGCCCGGATCGACTCGGCCGGACTGCGCTCCGGGCCGGGTGACCGGATCGAGCTCGGCTACGGCCCGCACGCCGCGTACACGCTGCCGGCGCACGCGCTGGCCTCGGTCGGCGAGCACGCCCGGCAGCGCGGTGCGCTGGTGCACATCCACGTGGCCGAGTCCGCGGCGGAGGACACGGCGCTGCGCGCCGCGCACGGCTCGGTGCCGGCCCTGCTGGACCGGCTCGGCGTGCTCGACGGCCGGCTGCTGGCCGCGCACGCCGTGCAGCTGTCCGACGCGGACGTGGCGCTGCTGGCCGCCCGCGGCGCCGCCGTCGCGCACTGCCCCGGCTCCAACGCCAAGCTGGCCGCCGGCATCGCCAGGGTGACCGCGCTGCGCCGGGCCGGGGTGCGGGTGGGCCTGGGCACCGACGGACCGGCCTCCGGCGACGACCTCGACCTCTGGGCCGAGGCCAGGCTGGCCGGCCTGCTGGCCCGGGTGAGCAGCGGCGACGCCGCCGCGCTGAGCGCCGCCGAGCTGCTGCTGATGGCCACCCGGGACGGCGCCGCGGCCATCGGGCGCGCCGACCTCGGTGCGCTGGAGCCGGGCCGCTGGGCCGACCTGGTGCACGTGGACCTGGAGAATCCCGCCTTCATCGCGCCGGAGGACGACGCCCAGCTGCTGTCCAATCTGGTGTGGGCCGGCGGCTCGCGGGCGGTGCGCGACGTCTGGGTGGCCGGTGTGCAGGTGGTGGCCGACGGCGAGCCGACCCGGGTGGACCGGCGGGCCACGACCGCGGCGGTGCGGGCGGTGGCCGCGCGGCTGCGGGGCTGAATCGACGGCCCGGATGCACGGGGGTCGCGGAGGCCGCCCCCGCCACTGTGCCCGGCGGAGGTCAGCCGGGTCGGGTGCCGTGGACGGACTCGACGGCCTGTTTGCCGGCCAGGGTCAGCAGCGTCGCGTCTGAACCGATGCCGATGAAGCGCAGTCCCTGGTCGGCGTATCGCCGCGCGGTGGCCGCATCGGGTGCGAGGATTCCGGTGGCGATGCCGGTGGCGTCGGCGGCGGCGAGGACTCGCTTGAGTGCGTCCTGGAACGCCGGGGCCGTCGTGTCGCCGGGTACGCCCAGGTCGTGCGAGAGATCTCGGGGGCCGATGAACAGGACGTTGATGCCCGGCACGGCGGTGATCTCGTCGAGTCGTTCGACGGCCTGCCGGCTTTCGATCTGGATGATGCTGATGACGCGGTCATTGGCCGTTTCGAGTCGTTCGGGGTGGAGGCCGAATCCGTAGGCGCGGTTGTAGGTGGCGATACCGCGATCTCCGGTCGGTGGGTAGCGCAGGTGTCGGATGGCCTGTTCGGCCTGGGATCGTGACTCGATTCCGGGGAACATGATCCCGGCTGCCCCCAGGTCGAGTGCATGCCCGGCGCGGATGCGGTGCGTGGACTCGACCCGGACGAACATCGGGACTCCGTGGGCGTCGGCGGCCAGTTGCTGGGGTAGCAGTTCGCTCTCGTCGCCGCCACCGTGTTCGAGGTCGACGAGGAGCCAGTCGAATCCGGCCAAGGCGCAGGCCTCGGCCGACAGGGCCGAGCCGAGGCCGAGGAAGGTGCCGTACAGGGTGGCCCCTGCGGACAGGCGCTCAGCGAAGTCGGTCATCACGGTCCTTTCACAGAACAAGGCACGTCAGCTCGCTGTGGGGGCGTGGCGTGAGTTGTCGGGCGGGGCATCGTGGTCAGGCACGCATGCCCTTCCGGGCGGCCTCGAAGCTCGGGTAGATGGCCTGACCGAGCTGTGCCTGGGTGAAACGCTCGCCGAGCTGGTGGCGGAAGAAGGCGTTCGTCGAGTAGTGCGTCGCGCTGAGGAAGTACTTCTCGGTGTTGTCGCGGACCATGGCGAAGAAGATCTCCTCGGCGGCCGGGCCGAGTTCGACGTTGTCGTAGTTGACGATGGCGTGCACGGGGTGGCCGATGGCCGCCAGACTCCCGTCCAGGTAGGTCGTCAGCTCCCGCGCGTCCTCGGGCGTGTCGAGGTGCAGGCCTTCGAGGTTGATGTACAGCACGTTGTCGTCGGCGTGGTGGACGAGGCGTGCGTCCATGTCGATGAGCGAGCGTCGGGACAGCCCCATCGGCTCCTCGCGGAAGATGCGGGGGTCCATCTCGCGCAGATTCGCCGCGATGGTGGGGGCGAACTGCATGTGGGCGAGCACGTCGCGGTCCAGGTCGACGCCCGGGGCGATCTCGGTGAGCACCAGCCCGGTGTCGGTCAGGCGGAAGACGGCCCGCTCGGTGATGAAGTGCACCCGCTGGCCTCGCCGGCGGGCATAGGCCCCGCTGAACGTGCGCTGCTGCAGCCGCCCGACGAAGCGCTGCGTGGCGGTGTCGGCGACGACGTGCAGCCGTCCGTCGCCGATCACGACCTGCGCCCCGGCGGTGAAGGTGCCCATGAAGTAGACGGTCTTGGCGTTCTGGCTGATGTTGACGAACCCGCCGGGCCCGGCCAGCTTGGGCACGAACCGGCTGACGTTGACGTTCCCGGCGGCGTCCACCTCGGCCATGCCCAGGAAGGCCTGGTCCAGTCCGCCGCCGTCGTAGAAGTCGAACATGTAGGGCTGGTCGATCACGGCCTGCGGGTTGGTGACGGCCCCGAAGCTCAGGCCCCCGGCGGGGAGGCCGCCGATCCCGCCGGCCTCCACGGTCAGCGTGATCAGCTCGAGGACGCGTTCCTCGGAGGCGACCGAGGCCATGCCCTCGGGCATGCCGATGCCGAGGTTCACCACGGCGTTGGGTTTGAGCTCCAGTACCCCGCGGCGGGCGATGGCCTTGCGCGGGCCCATCGGTAGCGGCGGCAGCCCGTCGAGCGGGGTCGTGACCTCACCGGTGTAGGCGGGGTTGTAGGCCTCGGCGAAGGTCTGCGGGTGATTCTCCGGGCGGGCCACCACGACGCCGTCGACGAGGATGCCGGGGATGCGCACTTCGCGCGGGTTGAGCCGCTGCTCGGTGGTGACCCGTTCCACCTGGACCAGCACGATCCCGCCGGAGTTCTTGACGGCCTGGGCGATGGACAGCACTTCGATCGTGAGTGCCTCGCGTTCCATGGTCACGTTGCCCTCCGGGTCCGCGGTGGTCCCGCGCAGGAACGCGACGTTGATCGGGAAGCTCGGGAAGAGCAGGTGTTCTTGTCCCCGGACGGTCAGCAGCTCTACGAGGTCCTCGGTGGTGATCTCGTTCATCCGGCCGCCCTCGAGGCGCGGGTCGATGAACGTGTCGACACCGACGGTGGTGATCAGACCGGGGCGGCCGGCGGCGATCTCCCGGAACAGAACGGAGAGCACTCCCTGGGGGAAGCAGTAGGCCTCGATCTTGTTCTGCAGGGCGAGCGCGCCCAGGGCCGGCACCAGGGCCCAGTGCCCGCCGATGACCCGTCTGACCATGCCCTCGTGCGCGAAGTGGTTCACCCCGCGGGTCTTGCCGTCGCCCTGGCCCGCGGCGAAGACCAGGGTGAGGTCCCGAGGGGCGCCGGTGGCCAGGAAGCGCTGTTCCAGGGCGAGGGCGAGCTCCTCGGGGAAGCCGGTGCCGACGAAGCCGGTCGTGGCGATGGTGTCCCCGTCGAGGACCACCTCGGCGGCGGCAGCTGCGGTGATGATTTTGTTCCGCTTCACCGCGCCGGCCACCCGCCGGATCGGGCCATCGAGGCCGCTGCAGTGGTCACGGCACGACCAGTGCGCGGCCGACGATGTCGCCGCGGTCGAGGGCCTGGTAGATCTGGTCGACCTCGTCCAGCGGCACGCGGTCGCTGATGAGGGCGTCGACGTTGACGGCACCCGCGGCGGTCAGCCGGACCAGCGCGGGCATGTCGGTGCGCGTCCGGCCACCGTAGGACCCGACGAGGCGGATCGAGCGACGCACCATGTGGGTGATCCCGACCTCGGCTGCGGCGGGCCCGTCAGCGATCCCGACGGCGACCATGGTCCCGCCGTCCCGGACCATCGTGACGGCCTGCTGGAAGGTCTCGGGACGGCCCAGTGCCTCGAAGGCGACGTCGACGCCGTCGCCTCCGGTGAGCTCGCGGACGCGCTGGACCGGATCCGTGGCCGTGCTGTCCACGGTGTCGGTGGCCCCCATCCGGCGGGCGGCGTCGAGTTTGAGCGGGCTACGGCCGACGGCGATGATCTGCACCGCTCCGAAGGCCCGTGCCACCTGGACGATGTTCTGGCCCACCCCGCCCACCGCGACCACGGCGACCCGGTCGCCGGGCCGGACCGCGGCTCCGTGCGCGACCGCTCCGTAGGCGGTGAGCACGGCGCAGCCGAGCACGGCCGCCGCCTCGAGGTCCAGCCCGTCCGGGACGGGGAAGACCGCGGTCACCGGCACCACCGCGTACTCGGCCAGGCCCGCCATCGAGTACATGGCCAGCGGTGTTCCGTCCCTCCGGCGCAGCCGGGTTGTGCCGTCGTAGAGCGTGCCCCGCATGCGGTTGAACCCGAAGAACGTCTCACACAGGTCGTCGCGGCCCCGAGCGCAGGAGCGGCAGAACCCGCACGGCATGAGGAAGGCGGCGGCCACCCGGTCGCCGGGTGCGCACTGCGAGACGCCCGGGCCCACCGCCTCCACGACGCCCGACACCTCGTGGCCCAGCACGCACGGCATCGGGAAGGCCACCTCACCCTTCATCACGTGCAGGTCGGTGGCGCAGACGCCGCACGCCCGGACCCGCAGGAGCACCTCGCCGACCTTCGGCTCCGGCTTCACAATGGTCTCCACGCACAAACCGTTTCCCGGCTCGGCCAGCACGGCTGCACGCATCGTGGACATCGAGGTCATGCCCTTCCATTTCCGCCGCGAGGTGCGGCTGCTACCCGCACCCGACGCGGACGCAAGGACCGCACGAGATGACGGCCCCCCGCCCCTCGAGGACGGTGGACCGTTTCGGGAACGACGCGGCCGGTGGCGAGCCGGAGCAACGCGACGTGGCGCTCACCCTCCCTGGAACCGTGGCCGAGGATCGCTCAGCCGATGAACACCGGCAGTTTCCCACCGTGGCGCCGCCCGTTCCGGGGCGTGCCCACCCAGTGGGAACATCGCGCCCACCACAGGGCAGCACGAGGCGTTGCCTCCACATCGGTGGCGAAGCGCCTGCGCGGCGGTCGGCCTTGCCGGCGCTTGACCCGGCGGTGGTGCCCCCACCAGGGCCGACCGCTCGGGCCGGTCGCCTCGACCGGCAGGTGTGTTCGCCCCGTCGTCCGAGCCTCGACTCGACCGCAATCCGTCTGAACCCGACGTGCGGCAGCTGCGTGTCCTATGAGGTCCGGCGCGCTCACCAGCTCCGGGCAGGCAGTCTGCCCGGGGCCCGATCCTGCCGGGCATCTCGGGGGTGACGGCAGTGACCGTGGACATGGGCTACGAGACGGGCGGGCTGCGCCAGGGCGGGTCCCGCGCGCTGGGCGCCGGGCAGACCGCGGCCGGGGCGGCCGGCATCCTGCGCGGCGTGAACTGCACGGCGGGGTCGCTGGGACAGGTCACGGGAGCGGCGGCGCTGGCCGCCGCGGTGGCCCGGGCCCGGGACGCCCACGCGACGCTGGGCGAACAGGTGAATGTCGATCATGATGATCTGAACGCCCGGGCCGGGTCGCGCGCGTACAGGAATGGGACCATCTACCACTGGTGGCGAAACCGTGATTGACGATGTCCAGTCCGCGTTCCTCGAGGCCGAGATCGCACTGAGGGCTCCCCATGAGGGAGGCCGCCGTTCGGCGATCAGGAGCGGGTATCGCTGCAACTGCCGCCTCAACCGCAACGACCACCACGTCTACCACGACGCCAGCATCTCGCTTCACGAGATCGAGGAGTTGTCGCCCGGATCGACCGGGTATGCCCGGATGTATCCGCACCATCCCGACGATTGGGGCGGAGTGGTTGCCGGATCCACCATCGAGTTGTGCGAAGGCCCGCGCGTTGTGGGACGGGCTGTCGTGACCGCGACCTCGTGGCAGTCGTAGCGATAGCGCAGGCCGCGCTGCCACGCACGATCCGCGGCATCGAGTTCAACGATCCGGTGCTGTCGATGCACGGCGAAGAGTGGTCGCTCGCGCTCATGTGTCCGTGGCGGATCGATGGACCCGGCCGGAGCTACACCTGGGAGTCCGAGACGATCGAGGACGACGCCTGGGACCTGAGCGGTCACAGCCTTGTGGCCGTCTCCTCGGATTCGCCGGACATCGTGGACCCGGTGTTCGTGCTCGACGGCGGCATCCGCATCGAGGTTCACGCCGATACCGATCTCGATCCCTGGGTCCTGCGGCTACCCGGCGGCCTGATCATCGTGGGCAGGAAGGCAGCGGGATGAGCCGGCTGGCCGCTCTGCGCTCCGCCGTCAACTGACGCCGATCTTCTCCCAGGCGTGCCGGGATCCGGCCACGTCGGCCGGGCCGGCCGGCCGGGGTACCGATGCTGCCGCCGACGGCGCGGACATCCGGGCGAGCTCGGCCTCCACGTCCGCGATGCACCGGGGCAGCGGCCGCTTCGGCACCAGCGCCTGCACCGGGATCGGCGCGGCCAGCGGGTCCCGCTGGAACGCGATGATCTGTTCCAGCGGCACCGGCCGGGCCGGTGCCGGCTCGGGCCGGTCGTCCCGGGTCAGCGCGTGAAAGATCGGGGTGAACAGCGCGTCCTCGTTCAACGCGTGCCGGCCGGCGGGCCGGTTCCGATCACTCTCGATGATGCTTTCCCCGAACGTGGTCGTCTGACTCACGGTCACCTCCATCACGCAGGCCTCGTACACCCCCCTCGACCTGCGCCGATCCGGTGTACCTCTGCCTCCCACAACGGGGGACACCCGGAAGGGGAAACGGTTGTGGAGCGACGACTACCGCTTTTCGGCGCAGTCCACTCGATCGAGCGGATCAGCCGCATGGCTTACACCCGTTTGAGCACCCGAGCCGCACCCGCTGCAGCCGTCGTGGCCAGGATCCAGCCCGCGGCGACCAGCCCGCTGGCGATCCACTGCGACGCGCCCTCCAGCCGCCAGTACCCGTCCTGCCCGAGATCCACGATCGGGAGCAGCGTGTCCGCGGCGAACAGCCACGGGTTGAACACGGGAATCTGCCCGGTGTCCACCGGGGGTGGCGGGTTCGCCGCGAACCACGCCCCGCCGAGCACGGCGAACAGCACCAACCAGCACACGGCCAGCCACGGGCGGTACCCGAAGCCCACCGTCCAGCGCTGTAGCCACCCCCACGCCCGTTCCACCGGATCGGCCTCGGCGTAGCGCCGCCGCTGTCGGGCCATCAGCACCTGCTGGGCCTGCTCCTCGTGACCCATACGCCGGTACGTCGCCGCCAACTGCTCGTACGGACCCGGCGCGTAGTCGTCCAGCACCCGTTCGAGCCAGTCCAGCCTCGTGCGGGCATCAATCACACGGGTGTCGTTCAGCTGTTCGTAGCTGAACCCGGTCAGGTCGAGCCCGCGCTCGGCCTGCCCACAGCAACTCCGAATCGTCGAGCGTGCCCACCTGGGCCTGCGCGAGCCGGACGGCACCACCGGGCGGGACCGCGGGCCGCAGGATGAGCTCGGCCGTGGTCAACCCGTAGGCGTTGAGCGCGTACCGGGCGAAGCCGGTGTCCGGATCGCCGGCCAGCCGCGCATCCTCGATCTGCACCGACTTGCGGGCCTCGGTGCGCCGCAGCCGCACCCCACCGGTGGCGACGAAGCCCTCGGTGCAGACCAGGTCCTTGCCGATGGTGGCGGTGCGGGCGTCCAGCGACGGGCGGACCGAACCGTCGGGGCGGCGCCGCGGCCGGGTCAGCCGGGCCCCGACGCACTCGAGGTTCGCACCGATCTCGGCGTCCTGCAGCCGCAGCGTGCCCTGGCAGTCGATCCGGCGCAGGAAGAAGTCGCCACCCACGTGCAGCCGGTCGGCCAGCAGCGCGTAGCCGTCCGGCGCCGTCAGCTCGATCCGGGAGAGGCTGGCGCTGCCCCGGATCTGGGCGCCCACCAGCCGCAGCTGCCCGCGGCAGACCAGCGGGCCCCGCCCGTGGTCGCGGCCCTCGAGGTCACCGCCGACGTGCATGCCGTCGCCGAGCAGCGCGATGCCGCTCGCCGCGGCCCCGTTCGGGCCGGACAGCCGCGCGCCCGACAGCCGCACGTAGCCGCCGATCACCGCGTTCGGCAGCCGCACCGTGCCGTCGGTGCGCAACCCGTCGTCCAGCTCCAGGTTGCCCTCGATCCGGATCCGGTCCGCCACCAGGCAGGTGCTGGTGTCGATGATCCCGAACGGCACCGGCGGCATCCGGCTCTCCACGGTGTCCAGTTCCGGCGGCTCGGCGACGCCGCCGGGGTCGGCGGCCCGGTCGATGCGCGCCCCGGAGAGCACCAGATCACCCTCGATCCGGGCGCCGGACAGCAGCACCCGGCCGGTCGCGGCGAACGACAGGTCGGGCTCGTCGAGGTGCCGCCCGGCCAGCAGGCTGCCGCCGATCGAGCAGCCGGTCGCGTCCAGCGCGTCACCGGTCGTGCTGGCCAGCACCGCTCCGGCCAGATCCAGGTCACCGCTCACCCGGGCCCGGGGCAACCGCAGCTCGCCGTCGCTGTGCAGCCGGCGGGCGTAGCAGGTGCCGCCGACGACGATCCGATCGGCGATCAACGCGGCGCGACCCCGCCCCTGCAGCGTGCTGGCCGACAGCCGCAGCGAGCCGTCGACCTGCGCGTCCGGCAGGTGCACCGGTCCGGCCGCGACGAAGCCGTCGTTGAGCAGCAGGTCGGCACCGACCCGCAGGTTGCCGGCCTGCAGCCCGGGCAACCGGCAGCCGGTCAGCGCCAGCCCGGCGAAATCGGCCATCCGCAGGTCGGGCTCGTCGGTGAAGGTGCAGTGCAGCAGCTCCACCGGACGCTCGACGCGCACCCCGACCAGCTGCAGCTCGCCGGTGACCACGGCCCGGCGCAGCCGCAGCCGACCGGATCCGGGAGCGACGAGGACCGCGGCCAGCGCGGCGGCGGGGAACCGGGCGCCGCGCAGGTCGACCTCGCGGCCGGCGGCCAGCTCGGCGGCCGGATCACCCACCACCGCGCCGGCCTCCCGAACCTCGACGATCCCCTCGGGGTGACCTCACCCCGGGAGCGGTCACCCGGGCGAGTGTCTACCACGCCGCCGCCGAACCTCGACCGTCGACGGCCCGTGACGGACCTGCCTCAAGCCTCATCGCCCGCGGGGCACCCGCCTCACGCCGCGGCGTCGAGCTTCTCCACCATCTCCGGCTCCAGGCGCAGCGCCGCGGCCGCCACGTTCTCCTCCAGGTGCGGCACCGACCGCGTGCCCGGAATCGGCAGCATCACCGACGAGCGCTGCAGCAGCCAGGCCAGCGCCACCTGGGCGGCGGTCGCGCCGAGCTTCTCGGCGATCTCCGCGACCGGCCCGCCCGGCTCGGCGAGACGTCCCGAGGCGACGGGGAACCACGGGATGAAACCGATGCCCTGCTCGGTGCAGTAGCGCAGCACCTCGTCGCTGCCCCGGTCGGTCAGGTTGTAGCGGTTCTGCACGGTGACCACGTCGACCACGGCCCGCGCCGTCTCGATCTCGGCCACGTCCACCTCGGACAGTCCGACGGCGGCCACCTTGCCCTCGCCCTGCAGCGCGGCGAGCAGGCCGAACTGCTCGTCGGCCGGCACGGCCGGGTCGACGCGGTGCAGCTGGAACAGGTCGATCCGCTCCACCCCGAGCCGGCGCAGCGACAGCTCGCACTGCTGGCGCAGGTACTCCGGGCGCCCGCACGGATGCCAGCGGCTGGGGCCGGTGCGCAGCAACCCGGCCTTGGTCGCGACGGTCAGCCCGTCGTAGGGGTGCAGCGCAGCGCGCAGCAGCTGCTCGGCCACTTCCGGGCCGTAGGAATCGGCGGTGTCGAACAGCTGCACGCCGAGCTCGGCGGCCCGGCGCAGCACGGTGACCGCACCGGCCGGGTCGGCCGACGGGCCCCACACTCCAGGGCCGGGCAGCTGCATGGTGCCGTAGCCGAGCCGGTTCACCTCGCCGGTCGGCAGCGCGAAGCCGGCGGCCACGAATTCGTTGTCGGGGGACACGTCGTCAGCCTGGCACCACGGTCCTCGCTCCGCCGCGAATGGTGATCGGGCACTCGCCCGACCGGGGCAGGCGGGCGGGGCGCGATTGCCGGGCCCGGCGGCGCGGGATAGCGTTTTTCGGGTGGCCAAGATCGTGTCGCTGGCACAGGCGGTGTCGGAGCTGGTGCACGACGGCGACACCGTCGCCCTGGAAGGTTTCACCCACCTGATCCCGTTCGCGGCGGCGCACGAGATCATCCGGCAGCGACGGCGTGACCTGACGCTGGTCCGGATGACCCCGGACATCGTCTACGACCAACTCATCGGGGCCGGCTGCGCCACCAAGCTGATCTTCTCCTGGGGCGGGAACCCCGGTGTCGGTTCGCTGCACCGGATGCGCGACGCGGTGACCACGGGCTGGCCGGCGCCGCTGGAACTGGAGGAGCACAGCCACGCCGGGATGGCCAACCGGTACGTGGCCGGCGCCTCCGGGCTGCCCTTCGCGGTGCTCCGCGGCTACACCGGAACCGACCTGCCGCTGCACACCGACACCATCTCCACCGTCGAGTGCCCGTTCACCGGGGAGCGGCTGGCCGCGGTCGCAGCGCTCAACCCCGACGTGTCGGTGATCCATGCGCAGCGCGCCGACCGAGCCGGCAACGTGCAGCTGTGGGGCATCACCGGGGTGCAGAAGGAAGCGGTACTGGCCGCCAGCCGGGCGCTCGTCACGGTCGAGGAGATCGTGGACGAGCTCACCCCGATGCCCGGATCGGTGATCCTTCCGGGCTGGGTGCTCGACGCCGTGGCCGTGACGCCGGGAGGCGCGGCCCCGTCCTACGCACACGGCTACTACGACCGCGACAACGCCGCGTACCGCGCCTGGGACACGACCAGCCGGGACCGCGCCGCCTTCACCGGCTGGCTGCACACGGTGCTCGGGGACGCCGCGTGACGGTTCCGCGCACGCACCCGCCGTACCCGGTCGCGGTGGACCCGAGCTCGACGACGAAGACGAAGGCGGCGATCCGAGGGATCGCGAGGGGGACGGCATGACCGACGTGGCTCGCTCGGGGACCCGGCTGCCGGCGCCGCGCTCGGCGCCCGACCTGACCGCGCGCGCCCCGGCGGGGGCGACCGAGCCGGCCTCGTCCTGGACGGGCGACGAGATGATGACCGTGACCGCGGCCCGGGCGCTGCGCGACGGCCAGTCCTGCTTCGTCGGAATCGGGCTGCCGTCGGCCGCGGCCAACCTGGCACGCCGGCTGCACGCGCCGGACCTGGTGCTGATCTACGAATCGGGCACGGTGGGCAGCAGGCCGGCGGAGCTGCCGCTGTCCATCGGCGACGGCATCCTGGCCGACTCGGCGCTGGCCGTGGTCAGCGTGCCGGAGGTGTTCAACTACTGGCTGCAGCCGGGCCGGATCGACGTCGGGTTCCTCTCCGGGGCGCAGCTCGACCGCTTCGGGAACATCAACACCACGGTGATCGGGAGCTACGACGAGCCCGCGGTGCGGCTGCCCGGCTCCGGCGGCGCCCCGGAGATCGCGTCGTCCTGCCGGGAGGTGATGGTCGTGATGCGGCACAGGTTGCGCGCGTTCGTCGAGCAGGTGGATTTCGTGACGTCGTTCGGGCACGGCACCGGTCCCCGGGACCGCGAGCTGCTGGGTCTGCGCGGCGCCGGGCCGACGCGGGTGATCACCGACCTGGGGGTGCTCGAACCGGACCCGGAGACCGCCGAGCTGGTGCTCACCGCGCTGCACCCGGGCGTCTCGGTGGAGCAGGCGCGCGCCGAGACCGGCTGGTGCCTGCAGGCCTCCGCCGACCTCGTCGTCACACCGGCGCCGACCACCCAGGAGCTGAGCACGCTGCGCGGGATGCGCACGGTGGGATCGCCGTGACCGGGCCGGTGGCGCTGCACCACCTCGAATCGGGGCCGCCGGACGGGCCGGCGCTGGTCCTGTCCGGGTCGCTCGGCTCCACGCTGGAGATGTGGCGCCCGCAGGTGCAGGCGCTCAGCGACCGGTTCCGGCTGATCCGGATCGACCACCGCGGCCACGGCGGCTCCCCGGTGCCGCCCGGGCCGTACCGGATGGCCGACCTGGCCGGCGACGTGATCGCCCTGCTCGACGGGTTGGGGCTGGAGCGGGTGGCGTGGTGCGGGCTGTCGCTGGGCGGCATGGTCGGCATGTACCTGGCCTCCGAGCACCCGGAACGGATCTCCCGGCTGACGCTGTGCTGCACCTCGGCCTACTTCCCGGACAAGACGCCGTGGCGGGACCGGATCGCCGCGGTCGCCGACGGCGGTACCGGGCCGGTCGCACAGGGCGTGGTGGCGCGCTGGTTCACCCCGGACTGGGCGGCGGCGCACCCGGACGTGGTCGCCGAGGCCGTCGCGATGGTCAGCGGTACCCCGGACGACGGCTACCTGGCCTGCTGCCAGGCCGTCGAGGCCTGGGACCACCGCGACCGGCTCGGCGCGATCACCGCGCCGACGCTGGTGATCGGGGGCACCCAGGACCCGTCGACGCCGGTCGAGCCGCACGCCCGCACCATCGCGGAGGGCATCCCGGGCGCCCGGCTCGAGGTGTTCGAGGCGGCGCACCTGGCCACCATCGAGCAGGCCGAGCCGATCACCCCGCTGATCGCCACGCACAGCGCCTGACCGCCACCTTCAGTACGTCCAGCCATCGCACGAACGGCACTTTCGCACGATAGGTTCGTGCGAAAGTGCCGTTCGTGCGCGAGGGGTGCGGCCGGGGGGAAGCGCATCGGGCGAGCAGGCTCTACTCTCCGGCAGATGTGGGGCAAGGACCGGCCCGATCCCGCGTCGACGCGGGACGGCCCGGCCCGCGCCGATCCCGCCGCGGACCCCGACACCGGTGGCAGCGCCCTGGCCGGCGCCCGCACCGCCGACGAGCTGATCGAGCAGTTCGACGAGGAGCGCCCCAGCCGGCGGCTGTCCGAGCGGCTGGACCAGGGCGTGACCGCGGCCTGCTTCGCGGTGTCGGTGTTCGTGCTCTGGCAGGTGTTCGCGCCGCTGCAGCGCGGCAACCAGTACTACCTGATCCTGTTCCTGGCCGCGGTGCTGCCGCTGGTGTTCCTCTGCTACCGCCCCGCCGCGCGGCGCCACCCCGACCGCGACCGCGACGACCCCGGCTACGCCGACTGGGCGCTGGCGGCGCTGGCCCTGCTGGTCTGCCTCTACCCGGTGCTGCCGATCCCGCTCGGCGACTCCGGCGGCGGGTTCAACGCCTTCCTCGACCGGCAGGGCTCGCTGACCGTCACCGACATCGTGATGGGCGCGGTGCTCACGCTGCTGATCCTGGAGGCCTGCCGGCGCACCACCGGGCTGGTGCTGCCGATCATCTGCCTGGCCTTCTTCCTCTACGCCTACTACGGCGGCTTCCTGCCCATCACCTGGCCGGTCGGGCACGCCGGCGTCGACTTCAGCCAGATCATCAACGGCTTCTACAACGACCAGTCCGGCTTCTACGGCATCCCGCTGGACGTGTGCGCCACCTACATCGTGCTGTTCACGATCTACGGCGCGGTGCTGGACGCCACCGGCGCGGGCCGGTTCTTCATCGCCCTGTCCTTCGCCGCGTTCCGCAACTCGCGCAGCGCGCCGGGGCGCACGGTCACGCTGTCCGGTTTCCTGCTCGGCACGGTGTCCGGCTCCGGCACCGCCACCGCGGTCAGCCTCGGCTCGGTGACCTGGCCCATCCTGCGCCGGGCCGGCTACCCGCCCGAGCAGGCCGGCGGCATGCTGGCCGCGGCCGGGATCGGCGCGATCCTGTCGCCACCGACGCTGGGCGCGGCCGCGTTCATCATCGCCGAGTACGTGAACGTGCCCTACCTGCAGGTACTGCTCTGGGCCACGATCCCGACGCTGCTGTACTACCTGGGCATCGTGCTGGCCGTGGAGATCGACGCCCGGCGCTTCGGCGCCCGCGCGGTGGATGTCCCGACGCGGTCGGCCGGCCGGCTGCTGCTGCGCTTCGGCTACCACTTCCTGTCCCTGTTCGTGATCATCTTCTTCCTGGCGCTGAACGTGCCACCGTTCCGCGCCGTGGTCTACGCGACGCTGGTCGCGGCGCTGTTCGGGCTGGCGGAGCGGGCCGTGTCCGGCCGCGACCCGCTGCTGCCCGACGCCGAGGTCCGGCCGCGGCCGGCCGCGCTGCGCGGCTACGCGGTCGACCTCTACCGGGCGCTCGCGGTCGGGATCCGGGCCGCGCTGCCGGTGGCGTCGGTGTGCGCGGCGGCCGGGATCATCACCTCGGTCATCGTGAAGACCGGGCTCGGGCAGACGCTGGCCGACCTGCTCGTCGCCGGCGCGCAGGCGCTGGCCAGCAACCCGACCGCGGTGCTCATCCTGACCGCGGTGTTCTCGGCGATCGCCATCACGGTGCTCGGCATGGCCGTGCCGGTCACCGCGTCGTTCATCATCGCGTGGGTGGTCATCGGGCCGGCGCTGCAGACGCTGGGGGCGAGCCAGGGCGAGACGGCGATGTTCATCTTCTACTACGCCGTGCTGTCGGAGGTGTCGCCGCCGACCGCGCTGGCCGCGGTGGCCGCGGCCGCGATCACCGGCGGCAACACGATCGCCACGATGTGGCAGGCCTGGAAGTACTCCCTGCCCGCCTTCCTGGCCCCGATCGCGTTCGTGATCACCGAGAACGGGTCGCACCTGCTCATGGAGGGCAATACCTGGTCCGTCGTCTGGACCACGGCGGTGTCGATGGTCGCGGTGGCCGCGCTGGCCGCGGTCACCGGTGGCTGGATCCTCGGCCCGGCGAGCTGGCCGCAGCGGCTGCTCTGCGTGCCGGCCGCGCTGCTGCTGCTCTACCTGCAACCGATCACGATCGCTGTCGGCCTGGGCTTCCTGGGCGTGGCGGTCATCGCCAACCTGGCGCGGCCGCACCATCCTGGCCGCAACCGCTCCGTCCAACCCGTGGGAGGGCCGTCATGACGATCCTGTTCGTTCGCCGATCACGTCGGTGGTCGACCGCCGCCGTCGCCTGCGTCGCGGCGCTGGCCCTGTCCGCCTGCGGTGGCCGGCAGGAGGCCCCGGCGCCCGCCCCGGGCGCGGCGGAGCAGGGGGCGTGCACGGCCGCCCCCGGACAGATCACCATCGCCACCGGCAACGCCACCGGCGTCTACTACGCCCTCGGCGGCGGGCTGGCCAGCCTGATCTCGGCCGAGACCCCGATCAAGGCGACCGCCGCGGAAACCGGCGCCTCGGTGCAGAACATCCAGCAGCTGGTCGCGGGCGAGTACAACATCGCGTTCTCGCTGGCCGACACGGCCGCCGACGCCGTGGCGGGCACCGGCGCGTTCACCGAACCGCAGCGTATCCAGGCGCTGGCCCGGATCTACTCCAACTACACCCACGTCGTGGTCAGCAAGGCCTCCGGCATCACCACGATGGCCGATTTCCGCGGCAAGCGGATCTCCACCGGCTCGCCCAAGTCGGGCACCGAGGTGATCGCCAACCGGCTGTTGCAGGCGGCCGGGCTGAACCCGGAGACCGATGTGCTGCCCCAGCGGCTCGAGCTGGGCAAGACCGTCGACGCCATGAAGGACGGGTCGATCGACGGGTTCGTCTGGTCCGGCGGGCTGCCCACCGGCGGCGTCACCGACCTGTTCACCTCGATGGGCGACGCGGTGCAGTTCGTCGACATCAGCGGGCTGCTGCCGGCCATGAAGGAGATCAACCCGGTCTACGCGGTGGGCACGGTCCCGGCCGCGGCCTACGGCACGCCGGCCGACGTCGCGACCATCGTCGTGCCGAACGTGCTGCTGGTCCGTGACGACTTCCCCAGCGGCAACGCCTGCGCGATCACCAAGCTGATCTTCGACAAGAAGGCCGAGCTGGAGAAGGTGCACGTGGCGGCCAAGGAACTTGATCCCAAGATCGCGGTCGACACCGCACCGGTCGAGTTGGCCCCTGGTGCAAAGACCGCGCTGGAGCAGGCCCCCACCGGCTGATACCGTTCCGTATCGGCGTCGGCACGAAGGGTGAGCGGTACCCCGTCCGAGCGGCCCGATCGGGTGGGGTACTTTCCACAAGGTCACGACCCCGCAACAATTGGACGCACGTCCGGCTCGAACCCACGGGCGCCCCGTCGACGAACGCACCTCGGCGGCGTCCGGACCAGCCGGGCACCACACACCCCAGAGGAACGATCATGCTCAGCGATCGCGAACGTCGGACCCTGGCCACCATCGAGCGCCAGCTTGTCGAGTCCGACCCCGAGCTGGCGCGCCTGTTCGCCCATGGCGTCCCCCGCCGCTCCGGCTCCACGCTGCCCACGTTCCTGCTGGTCACCGGCGTGCTGCTGATGGTGCTGGGCAGCATGCTGGTCACCGTGTCGGTGGCCATCACCGGCATCGCGTTCGCGCTCGGCGCGCTGGCCATGGCCCATTACCGCGCCGCGGGCCGTGGCCGGCCGGCCACGGCCTGATCCGGTTCCCGATCGTGGCTCATCGGGCTCCCCCGGGGAATGAATCGCCGAATCGCTGAAACGACCGGATTGTTCTGCCCTACGCTGCAGAGGTTCCCGCCGGCGGCACCACTTTCGACCGGATCGGGATGCGCGTGGTGGACATCTGGCGATTTCCCTGCGCGCCCGCCGGAGTGCGGTGATCGGGGGATACCGAAATGGAGCAATGGCCGCCGGATGCTGGACCGAATGAGGAGAAGCCGGCGCTGGTCCACGCGGAGATCGTGCACCATCTCGCCGGTCGAAATGCGCTCGGCGTCGAACTCCTCATCGCCGGCCGACAGAAGGACGCAATAGCCGAGTTCCAGCGGACACTCGCCGGCTGCCATGCGGAGCTCGGCCCCGATCATCTGTGCACGCTGACCGTGGACGGCAATCTCGGGGTCGCCCAGGTGGCCGCCGGCCAGCGGCGGAACGGCATGGCCCGGATCCGCGCCAACGTGGCCGATCGGGCCCGGGTGCTGGGTGACGACGCGCCGTTGACCCTCACCGCCCGCGACGCGCTGGCCGCGGCCTACCGGCTCAGCGGGGACGTGGACGCCGCGGTGGCGCTGTCCCGGCAGGTCACCGCCCAGCGGGTGCGCCTGCTCGGGCCGACCGCGCCGGACACCTTGACCTCCCGGATGGGCCTGATCCGCGCGGTGGCCGCGGCTGGTGACCTGACGTCGGCGATCGCGCTGTTCAACGCGGCGCTGCAGGACGCGGAGGCCGCGCTCGGGCCGCACCATGGGCACACGCGCGCACTGCTGGAATGCGGGCAGAACAGCGGGCTGATACATCGCGGCGGATGAACGCGGGCAACGGTTCTGTTTCTGTGAGTCGACACCTCGACGCGATCGATTCGAGCCACTACGGTCGGCCGGGTCCCGCGGGGGGTCACCGACACACATGGAGAACAACATGGGTACCCATGAGCGCGGTTCGGCCCCCAATCCGGGGCCGGCGAGCGAGAGCGACGAAGCGATCCTGCACCGTCTCGGATATGCGCAGGTGCTCTACCGCGAGATGGGCGGTTTCTCCAACTTCGCCATCTCGTTCACGATCATTTCCATCCTGGCCGGCTGCCTGACGTCCTACTTCCTCGCGTTCAACAACGGCGGCCCGGTGGCGATCACCTGGGGTTGGCTGCTGGTCGGGACGTTCTGCATCCTGGTCGCGATGGCGATGGGCGAGATCGCCTCGGCCATGCCGACGGCGGGGGCGCTCTACTTCTGGGCGTCCAAGCTCGGCGGGCCGGCCTGGGGCTGGTTCACCGGCTGGTTCAACCTGGTCGGCCAGATCGCGGTGACCGCATCGATCGACTACGGCGCGGCGATCTTCACAACCGCACTGCTCAACCTGTGGTTCCCCGCCGTCGTCGGCACCGACACCGTGACGATCTTCGTGGTCTACACCGTGATCATCGCGCTGCACCTGGCGCTGAACCTGCTCAACGTCAACCTGCTGGCCAAGCTGAACACCTTCTCCGCGTGGTGGCACATGGTCGGGGTGCTGCTGGTCGTGGTGGTGCTGATCATCGTCCCGCGGGAGCACCAGTCGGCGGCCTTCGTGTTCGGCGAGACGATCAACAACTCCGGCTTCAGCGACAGCGCCTTCTGGTTCGTGTTCGGCATCGGGCTGCTGATGTCCCAGTACACGATCACCGGCTACGACGCCTCGGCGCACATGAGCGAGGAGACCCGCACCGCGTCCCGGGCCGCCGCCTGGGGCATGGTGATGGCCGTCGTGGTGTCGGTGGTGTTCGGGTTCGTCCTGCTGGTCGCGGTGACCTTCGCCGTGCCCGACGTGCAGGGCACCCTGGACGCCGCCGCCAACGCGGTGGTCTACATCTGGACGACCTCGCTGGGCACAGCGTGGGCCGAGTTCCTGCTGTTCATCGCCGTGGTGGCGCAGTTCTTCTGCGGCACGGCGTCGGTCACCTCGGCGTCCCGGATGATGTTCGCCTTCTCCCGGGACCGCGCGGTGCCGGGCTCGCGGCTGTGGCGCAAGGTGGCCGCGAACCGGGTGCCGGTGAACGCGGTGATCGCCATCGCGGTGCTGGCCTGGGCGTTGATGATCCCGACCCTGATCAACGGCGCGATCGGCTACGCGGTCGGCACCTCGATCGCGGTGATCGGCCTCTACATCGCCTTCGCCCTGCCGATCATCCTGCGGATCAAGGCCGGGGACTCGTTCCAGCACGGGGCCTGGAGCCTGGGCAACCACTACAAGTGGATCGCTCCGCTCGCGGTGGCCTGGATCGCCCTCGTCTGCGTGATCTTCCTGATGCCGTTCTCGCCCAACGGCCTGCCGGGCGCCGAGGAGTTCGACTGGGCGCTGGTCAACTACGCCCCGCTGACCGTGGGAGGGGCGCTGATCCTGTTCGGCGGCTGGTACCTGATCTCGGCCCGGCGCTGGTTCACCGGCCCGGTCCGGGAGGCCGGCACCGAGGCCGAGCTGACCTCCATCGAGCGGCAGCTGGAGCGCTGATCGCGGGCGTGCCCGACCCGAGCGGAACGCGAAGGGGAGTCCGCGCGGCCCTGATGTTCCGCCCGGGTCGATCACCGCCCGTGCCAGACCGGGGTCCGGCGCTCCCGGGCCGCGGCCGCGCCCTCCGCGGCGTCCTCGGTGGCCCCGGCCACCCGGCGCAGGGTCTCGCCGAACCGGATCGCGTCCACCGCGCCCAGGCCCGGGCCGCGCACCGCCATCTCCTTGATCGCCCGCTGGGCCAGCGGCGCCCCGGCCAGCAGTCGCTCGGCCAGCGCGCGGGCCCGGTCCAGCAGCTCGTCCGGCGGCACCACCCAGCCGGCGAGCCCGATCTCCAACGCGCGCCGGGCGTCGATCCGCTCCCCGGTGAGCAGCAGCTCCATCGCGTACTGCCAGTTGATCTTCTGCGGGAGCCGGAGCGCCCCGACGATGGTCGGCACCCCGACCCGCACCTCGGGGAACCCGAACTCGGCCGTCTCGCTGGCGATCACGAAGTCGCACCAGGTCAGCAGGGTCAGGCCATAGCCGAGGCAGTACCCGTTGACCGCGGCGACCACCGGCTTGAAGATCTCCCAACCGCTCTCGAACGAGTTCACCGTCGGCCGCTCCCAGAAGCTGCCGGGGAACTCGCCCGCCGGGTTGCCGGTCTGCGAGCCGAGGTCGGCGCCGACGCAGAACGCTCGGCCGGCACCGGTCACGATCCCGACCCAGGCGTCGGCGTCGTCGCGGAACCGGGCGAACGCGTCGTTGATCTGCACGCGCATCGCACCGTCGATCGCGTTCAGCTTCTCCGGGCGGTCGTAGGTGATCGTGGCGACGTGGCCGTCGCGGTGGTAGCGGACGAGTTCGTTCGGCATCCCCGCATCGTCGCGTGCCGAGCGGTCCCGGCTGTACTCAACACGACCGCCACAACCCGGACCTGGCCACGGCCACCGCCCCGGCCAGGGTCAGCTCGGATCCCTGGCGCGCCGCGGCCGCTGCTCGCGGCCCGCCCGCGCCGTCGAGCAGCACAGCCACCCGGTCGGGACGGAGCGGGGACGGCTTGCCCGCCGCGCGCAACGCGTGGTGCAGCAGCAACGCGTCCTCGTCGGCGCCCAACCGGGCCAGCAGCCGCAGGATGTAGCGCAGGTTGAGCCACTGCTGGGTGGAGTCACCCACCCGCTCCCAGTGGTCGATCACCTCGAGGAACGCCCGCGCGGCCGGCTCCGGCTCGCGGTGCACGGCGCGCGTGGCCGCGTCCTCCATCTGGGCGATCCCGCGCCACCACAGGTTGCGTACCGCCGTCGCGAGACCGATGGCTTCGTCGAACAGCTCGAGAGCTCGGTCCGGCTCGGCCTTCTTCAGCACCAGCCCGAGGGCGTACCGGGCCATCGAGCGCGCGGTCGGGTTGGCGGTCGACTCCGCGACCGCCACGCACTCCCGGGCCGCCGGCAGCCCGGCCGCCGGGTCGCGCTGGACCGCCCGACACACGGCGACGTAGTAGAGCGTCCACACCAGACGGATCGGGTCGCCGTCGCGGCGGGCGTGCACCGCTTCGGCGCTGTAGTGGGCGAGCGCGGAGCCGGCGTCGTTCTCGTAGAGCAGCACGTCGGCCACCACGTCATCGGGGTAGGCGATCCGACCGGTACCACGCCCCGGGCGGGTACCGGCAGCCCTGGCGGCCAACGCGCGGGCCCGGCCGAAGTCCCCCCGGTTCCACGCCCCGCGCGCCGCGGCCCCCACCGCCGCGGCGAACAGCGGGTGCTCGGGCCCGGCCAGGGCGAGAGCCCGCTCGGCCCAGTCGGCCGACTCGTAGCGCACCCGCATGAAGCCCAGCTCCGCGAGCGACGTGACCAGGCGCAGCGCCGGATCGGCGGCGCGCGCGGTGGCCGCGTGCTCGAAGGCGGCCCGCAGATTGTCGTAGTCGGGCAGCGTGCGCTCCACCCACGCCTGCTCGTCCGGTCCCTGCAGCTCCCGGGCCGCGCGCTCGGCCAGCGCGGTGAAGTAGCCGGCGTACCGGCGGTCGACACCGGCGGCCTCGCCGCAGTCGACCAGCAGCTCCCGCCCGCGGGTCCGCAGCGTCTCCAGGACCACGTAGCGGGAGCGTCCGCGTTCGCTCTGCACGGTCACCATGGACTTGTCCACGAGCCGGGCCAACAGATCGAGCGTGTCCCCCTCGGTCGTTCCGGGCTCGGCACACACCCCGTGCGCGGCCACCGCGTCGCAGCCACCGGCGAAGACGGACAGGCGGGTGAACAGCTGCTGCTCCGCCGTCGAGAGCAGCCGAAACGACCAGTCGATGGTGGCGGCCAGGCTCTGCTGACGGGCCGGCGCGGTCCGTGCGCCGCCGTCGAGCAGCCGTCCGGTGTCGAGCCGACGAGCGATCTCCGGCGCGCTCATCGCGCGCATGCGCGCCGCCGCCAGCTCGATCCCCAGCGGCAGTCCGTCGAGCCGCCGGCAGATGTCGGCGATGGCGGGCAGGTCGTGGGGATGCGGCCGGAAGTCCGGCCGATTCGCCCGCGCCCGCTCGACGAAGAGCGTCCCGGCCTCGTCGTCCGGCAGCGGGGCGACCGGGTGCAGCTGCTCACCGTCGACGCCGAGCGGCTCCCGGCTGGTGGCCAGCACGGTCACGTCCGGGCAGTACCGGGTCAGGTCGGCGGCCAGCCGTGCCGCGGCATCGAGCACGTGCTCGCAGTTGTCCAGCACCAGCAGCAGGCTGCGGGACCGCAGGTAGGAGATCACGGTCTGCTCGATGGTCAGGCCGTGGTGCCGCTGCACCTGCAGCACCGCGGCCACCGCCTCGGCGACCGGCCCGCCGCGGCGGAGCGGCGCCAGCTCGCACAGCCACACCCCGTCGGGGCGCCGCTCGCGCTCACGGCGTGCGATCTCCAGGGCCAACCGTGACTTCCCGACTCCGCCGACCCCGGTGAGGGTCACCAGCGGCGTGCTGCGCAGCACCGCGGCGACGTCGTCGATCTGCCGGCTGCGGCCGACGAAGCCGGTCGCCCGCCGGGGCAGGTTGCTCCCGGCCGCCGTGGCCAGGAGGCTCGGATCCTGGTGGAGGATCTGCTCGTAGAGCGACCGGACCGGGGGCGACGGCTCGATGGCGAGCTCGTCGTCGAGCCGCCGCCGCAGCTGGTGGAAGGCGCTCAGCGCGTCGGCCTGGCGGCCGGCCGCATAGCGCGCCCGCATCAGCCGCAGCACGGTCTGCTCCCGGATCGGGAACCGGTGCACGAGCAGCTCCGCCGAGGTCGCCGCTTCGGTGTGACGTCCCAACTGCAGCAGGACGTCCACCCGCTCCTCGGCCGCGACCAACCGCAGCTCGTCCAGCCGGGCGGCCTCGGCCGCCGCGAACTCGCGGTCGGCGAACTCTCCGAGCGCGTCGCCCCGCCACAGGTCCAGTCCCGCATCCAGGAGCACGAGTGCCCGGCCCGGGTCCTGCGCGGCGGTCGCGGCCTGCGCCGCGCGCAGCGACCGCTCGAACTCGGCCGCGTCGAGCTCGTCGTCGGACACGATGAGCCGGTAGCCCGGAGCCTGGTGACACAGCCGCTCGTCACCCGCACCGAGCGCGGAGCGCAGCCGGGAGACGTAGGCACGCATGGCGTTGACCGCGCCACGTGGCGGTCGCCCCGCCCATATCGCCTCGAGAAGCCGATCGTCGGAGACCACCGAGCCGCGGTGCACCAGCAGCACGGCGAGCAACGCTCGTGGCTTCGGACCGCCGAGGACGACCGAGTGCTCATCGGCCTGCACGCTCAGGGGCCCGAGTATGCGGAAACGCACGGCGACCTCGCTGGCTGCAAACCCGTTGCAATCCGGTTCGGACAGAGTAGCCGGCAGAGGCAGAGGAGGGCAGATGCCGACGGTTCACCCCGGCACACCGGTTCCGGTCAGCGATCGGCGCGAACTTTCGGCGATCGCCTACGGCTTCATGGCCTCCAAGGCCTTGTTCGCGGCGCTCTCGGTGGATCTGTTCACGCACGTGGAAGCCGGGCGGTGCAGCACCGACGAGCTGTCGGCCGGGACCGGGGTCGCGCCGAACCGGATGCAGACGTTGCTGCACGCGCTGGCCGGGCTGGGCCTGCTCGTTCCCGACGGATCGGGGTACCGCAACGCGCCGGCGTGCCGGCGCTACCTGGTCGCCGGGTCGCCGGGCGACTTCGGTGACTACTTCCGCCTACAGGTCGCCGGGCAGATCTACCCGGCGTTGGTGCACCTGGACGACGGGCTGGCCGGCACCGGAGCGGCCTTCGACACTCTCGGCGGGCTGCTGGCCGAGCCCGCGCAGGCGCAGACGTTCATCGATGCCCAGCACGCCGGCT
Organism: Pseudonocardia sp.; assembly: GCA_035557575.1. Lineage (GTDB taxonomy): Bacteria > Actinomycetota > Actinomycetes > Mycobacteriales > Pseudonocardiaceae > Pseudonocardia. Next base: position 71,648 of record DATMDS010000043.1, read on the forward strand.
CCCGCGGTGCCGCACAGGTGCTCGCCGGCCTGCTCGACCTGGCCGACGCGCGCCAACTGCTCGACGTCGGCGGCGGCAGCGGGGCGTTCTCGATCGCGCTGTGCGAGCGCAACCCGCAGCTGCAGGCCGTCGTCCTGGATTTTCCGGCGGTGGTCGAGGTGGCGCGCCGGTACCGGCAGGCATCGGCGGCCGCGGACCGCATCGAGCTGCGCGCGGGCGACGCGGTGCACGCCGCCTGGCCAGCGCAGCAGGACGTGATCCTGCTGTCCTACCTGCTCAGCGCGCTCGGAGCGGGCGAGATCGACGCCGTGCTGGACAAGGCCCGGAGCAGCCTGCGCCCTGGCGGGTTGTTGGTCGTGCACGACTTCATGCTCGACGACGACCGCCCCGGACCGGCCCTGGCGGCGCTGTGGTTCCTGCAGTACGTGGCCTACCGCGGTGATGCGGTGTCGTTCTCGGCCGCGGAGTTGGGCAGTCGGCTGCGCGCACACGGCTTCGCCGAGCCGAACGGGCAGGCGCTCATCCCGGACATCACGAAGGTCCTGTCGACCAGGAGGCTGCCATGACCGTCGATCGGCCGCTCGCCGTCGGCCTGACGCCGATGGAGACCCGCCGCCCGGTCGTCCTGCGGCTGGCCCAGCGGGCCGAGCAGCTCGGCTATCACGCCTTCTACCTGGCCGAAGCGTGGGGCCACGACGCCACCGTCCTGCTGACCGAGATCGCCACCCGGACCGAGCGGATCCGGCTCGGCACCGGCGTGCTCAACATCTGGGGTCGCAGCCCGGCGAGCCTGGCCATGCTGGCCGGCACGCTGGACGACGTCTCGGGCGGGCGGTTCGAGCTGGGCCTCGGCGCGGGCAGCCCGCAGCTCGCCGAAGGGCTGCACGACGCGGCGTTCCGCGACCCGGTCGGGCAGCTGGCGAGCGTGACCCGCCAGGTGCGCGGGTTGCTGGCCGGGGAGCGGCTCGCTCCGAGCGGGCCGCGGGAGCAGCGCCCGCTGCGGCTGGCCACCGGGCCACGGCCCGGCCTACCGATCAACGTGGCCGCGCTCGGCCCGCGCGCGATTCGGGTCGCCGGGGAGCTGGCCGACGGCTGGTACCCGTTCCTGTTGCCGGTGTCCGGGGTGGCCGCCGGCGTCGCGCTGCTCGACGACGGGCGGCGCGGGGCGGGCACGCCGCGCCCACGCATCTCACCCTGCATACCGGCCGCCGTCGCGACCGACCCCGGCCAGGCCCGGCAGCTGGCCTCGTGGTGGGTGGCCTTCTACCTGACCAGCATGGGACCGCTCTACCCGCGGGCACTGCGTCGGCTCGGTCACGGCGCCGCCGTCGACGAGGTCCTGCGCGCGAACCCGACGCGCCGGCCCGCCGACGTGCCGGCCCGCGCCACGCAGCTGCTCGACGAGCTGACGGTCTGGGGTGACGCCGACACCGCCGCGACGGCGCTGGAGCGCTGGTACCGGGCGGGTGCGGAACTGCCGACGTTGGTCCTGCCGCCGAGCAGACCGCTCGCGCAGCTGGAGTTCATGCTCGAGGCGATGGCCCCGGCGAGATCGGGCACATCGGCGATCGGGGCCCTGTCGGCCGCAGGGACCTGACCTGGCTCGACCCCATCTCGTTGCCGGCGGCCCATGGTGAACCGCCCGTTGGACCCGTCGTCACTCACAATCTGTCGGTGACGACGGGAGCATCGGAGCAGGAGGTCGAGATGGGTGACTACGAGGACGTCGAGTACCGGGTCGAGGGGCCCACGGCGGTGATCAGGATCAACCGTCCGGAGCGCTACAACGCGTTCCGCGGCCGGACCGTCGAGGAGTTGATCGCGGCCTTCCGGGCGGCCTGGGCGGACCGGTCGGTGCAGGCGGTGATCCTCACCGGGGCCGGGGACAAGGCGTTCTGCACCGGCGGCGACGTCAAGCAGCGCGCGGAGACCGGCGACTACGGGCCGACCGAGAGCGGCATGTTCGAGATCGGCTACCTGCACAAGCTGATCCGGGACATCCCGAAGCCGGTGATCGCCGCGGTGAACGGGCTCGCGGTCGGCGGCGGGCACGTGCTGCACGTGCTGTGCGACCTCAGCATCGCGTCCGAGACGGCGCGGTTCGGCCAGGCCGGGCCGAAGGTGGGCTCGTTCGACGCCGGGTTCGGCTCCGCCTACCTGGCCCGCGTGGTCGGCGAGAAGCGGGCCCGGGAGATCTGGTACCTGTGCCGGCTCTACGACGCGCAGACCGCGGAGCGCTGGGGCCTGGTGAACACGGTGGTGCCGCCGGACCGGTTGCTCGACGAGGCCATGGCGTGGGCCGCGGAGATCGCCGAGAAGAGCCCGACCGCGCTGCGCTTCCTGAAGCAGTCGTTCAACGCCGACACCGACCACCAGGCCGGGCTGTCGAACCTGGCGATGAGCGCGCTGGATCTGTTCACCGACTCCCCGGAGGGCCGGGAGGGCGCGGCGGCCTTCGCCGAGAAGCGGGCGCCGGACTTCGCCGCCCACGTCGTCGGCCACTGACCGCCCGTCGGCCGGCCGCGGGCGTGCCCGGGAGTGCCGCGCAGCGGCGCCGAGATGCCGGGGCCTGACCTCAGGTCGTGAGCGCGGCGTGGCGTTCCAGGTAGCGGGCCAGCTCGTCGGGGTCGTCGAAGGTGGCCGGGCGCAGCACCCGTTGCCGTAGAAGCCGTGGGCCCGGCTCACCGCCCGCCGGTAGGCCCCGGCGCTGCGCCCGCCGACGACCACCCGCAGCCCGGTCGGCCGCGGGTAGGCGTCGACACCGGCGAAGTCGACGTGCCGGCCGTGGAACTCCGGCGCCGGGTCGTACCAGAGGCTGCTCATCGCGTCCAGGTACTCGTCGGTCCGGGAGCCCCGCCCGGCCGGCGGCACCCCCACCGCGGCCATCTCGGCGGCCAGCCATCCGGCGCCGACCCCGAGCACCAGCCGCCCGCCGCTGAGCACGTCCAGGCTGGCCGCCTGCTTGGCCAGCACCAGCGGGTTGCGCTGCGGGAGGATCAGCACCGCGGTGCCCAGCGTCAGCCGGCTGGTCGCGGCGGCCACGTACGCCAGCTGCACCATCGCGTCCAGGATCGGCGTGCGCGGATCCACCGGCGCGTCCGCGGCCGTCGGCAGCACCACGTGGTCGTGCGCCCACCAGGATTCGTAGCCCAGCTGCTCGGCCAGCCGGGCCAGCCGCAGCGTCGCCTCCGGCCGGGAGATCGAGTTCAGGCCCTGGATGCCGAGCTCCATCTCAGCCCTCCGCACCGATCTCGACCACGGCCTTGCCGGCCACCCGCCGTCCGCGCAGCGCCTCGGCCGCCTCGCCGGCCCGGTCCCACGAGCCGCGCCAGCCGATCTGGGGATCGAGCCGGCCGGTGGCCACCAGCTCGAGCAGGATCTCGATGTCGGCGCCGAATCCCGGGTAGCCGGTACCCACGGTGAACACCTCGACGGCGCGCTGCCCCCCACGCTGCCGCTCGGCCTCGAAGTCGATCGTCGTGGGCTGTCCGGACGCCTGCCCGATCGAGAGCGCCACGCCGTCCTGCGCGAGCAGGGCGACGGTCTGGGCGAGCAGCGGCCCGCCGACGTTCTCGAGCACACCGTGCACCGGGGTCAGGGCGGCGAGATCGGTGACGATCTCCCGTGCGCCCAGCTCGGCCAGGCCGGCACCGCGCGCGGGGGACCCGACGAGCGCGATCACGTGGGCCCCGGCCCGGGCGGCGAGCTGCACCGCGAACCGCCCCACGCCACCCGACGCCCCGGTGACCAGCACCCGCCGGCCCAGCAGCGAGCCGAGCCGGCGCACCGCCTGCAGGGCGGTCACGCCGGCGGCCGGCAGCGCCGCCGCCTCGACCAGCCCGACCCCGTCGGGGACCACCCCGACGTCGGAGGTCGAGACGGTGCGCAGCGTGGCCAGCGCGCCGCCCATGGCGAAGGAGCTGACCCGGCTGCCCTCCGGCGGGCCGGAGCCGTCGGCGGCGGCCCGCAGCACGACACCGGCGGCGTCCTCGCCGGGCACGTTGCCCACGCCGTGCACCTGGTCGCCGTAGGCCAGGTCGAGGAAGTTGAACGCGGCCGCGGACACCGCGACCAGGACCTCTCCCGGCGCGGGATCCGGATCGGGCAGCGTCGTGCGGCGCAGCGACGAGGGCGCGGTGGGGTCGTGGACCAGTGCCTGCATGTACGCAGCTTCCGTCCCGTCGGCCCCGGACTTCCAAGACCTGTTCGCATAACCTGACGGAATGGCGGATCCGGGCGACGCCCACGTGCGGGACCTGCGCTACTTC
>DATMDS010000044.1:0-2481 GCA_035557575.1 Pseudonocardia sp.
GTCGATGCTGCTGCGCACGCTGATCATGTCGATGTCGTTGACCCATACGGCCGAGGAGGCGCAGTTCTACTGTGTGGACCTCGGCGGTGGCACGCTCGGCACGCTGAGCGGCCTGCCGCACGTCGGTGGTGTCGCCGGCCGGCTCGACCCGGACAAGGTGCGCCGGATGGTGGCCGAGGTCGCCAGCCTGATGACCGAGCGGGAGCAGCTGTTCCGAGACAAGACCATCGACTCGATGACCGACTTCCGCAACCGCAAGCGGCGGGGTGAGCTGACCGAGGACAAGTTCGGTGACGTCTTCCTGATCATCGACGGCTGGTTGAACTTCCGCCAGGAGTTCGAGCTGATCGAGCCGCAGGTGCTCAACCTCGCCGCGCAGGGCCTGTCCTACGGCGTGCACCTGGTGGTGTCGGCCAACCGCTGGGCCGAGATCCGCCCGGCACTCAAGGACCTGCTCGGCACGCGGTTCGAGCTGCGCCTCGGTGACCCGAGCGAGTCCGAAGTGGACCGCCGGGTCGCGGTGAACGTCCCGGAAGGACACCCGGGCCGCGGACTTTCCAGGGACAAGCTGCACTTCCTGGTCGGCCTGCCGCGAGTGGACGGCTCGAGCAACGACCAGGACGTCGCGGCCGGCGTGCAGGACGCGATCGCCAAGATCAACGGCGCCTGGCGCGGCCGGCACGCGCCGAAGGTCCGGCTGCTGCCCGACACGCTGCCGTACGAGGAGCTGCTGTCGCTGGACGGCCAGGGCCCCGCCCGGGCGGTGCCGATCGGCGTCAACGAGGACGCGCTGGCGCCGGTGTACCTGGACTTCGACGCCGACCCGCACTTCTTCGCGCTGATGGACGGCGAGTCCGGCAAGACGAACCTGCTGCGCACGATCGTGCAGGGCATCTGTGACCGGTACACCAAGAAGGAAGCGCTGATCCTGCTGATCGACTACCGGCGCACCATGCTCGGTTTCGTGAAGACGGATCACCTGCTCGGCTACGCGGTGTCCAGCAACCAGCTGACCGGCATGATCAAGGAGATCACCGGCTCGATGCGCAAGCGGCTGCCGGGGCCCGACGTCACGCAGGAGCAGCTGCGCAACCGGTCGTGGTGGAAGGGCCCGGAGCTGTTCGTCGTCGTGGACGACTACGACCTGGTGTGTCCGCAGGGCAACAACCCGCTGCAGCCGCTGTCGGAGTTCATCCCGCAGGCCAAGGACGTCGGCCTGCACATCATCGCGACGCGCCGCACCGGCGGCGCCTCCCGCGCGATGTACGACCCGGTCCTCGGCAAGCTGAAGGAGATCGCAAGCCCCGGCCTACAGGGCTCCGGTAGCAAGGACGAGGGCCAACTGATCGGCACCGTCCGCCCGAAGACCCTGCCCCCGGGCCGAGGCACCATCGTGAGCCGCAAGATCGGCCAACAGGTGATGCAGGTGGCCTGGATCGCCCCGGAGATGTAACCCGCCCCCACACCCCAACACGACGACCCCCGCTGACAGGGCCACGGCCCTGTCCACGGCGGCGCACCCCACGGGGCGGGCCAGCGGTGCTCGGCGTGGCCGAACCGACCCGCCGCTGGGTCCGCGTTGGGTTGCCGCACGCTATCGCCGCGACCGAACGGACCGGTCCCACCTGGGCCGCGCCGGGCCGCCGGGGCGACCCGATGTCACCGCGGCCGTCGGCCCGGCCGGAACCGGGCCGCGCCGGGGCCGTTGCCTCCCGCATCGCCGTGACCGAATCGACCCAACCAACGGGCGCGGCGCCCCCCCGACAAGGTCGAGCCGATCCTCCCTACCCAGGCGCCGATGCGGCGCAGCCGCACCCTCGGCGCGATCGACTGATCTAACGTGGCCGCATCGCGGCGCCCACTGGCTTTGCCAGGTCGACCGGCCTCCGGCGAACCACCGTTCCGTCGCGCGGTCGGGCCGCCTGGTGGGAGCCGCGCCGCCACACCTGGGCCGACCCGCTTCGCCTGGCCGGTTCCGCGGCGGCTGTCGGCGCAGCCGGTCTGGCCCCTGTGCCGAGTCGATCAGCCCGACCGGGCGAGCCGCGCCCGCCTCTCGGCGCGGTCGAGTCGACCCCAGCGGGCAGCGCCCCTTGGCCCAGCCGAACCCCGGGCGGCGCGGCAGCCGCACCTTCGGCGCGGCAGCCGCACCTTCGGTGCAGTCGACTGATCTGACGGTGCCGCATCGGCCGCTGGCTTTGCCAGGTCGACCGGCCGCTGGGCGAGCCGCCGTTCCGTCGCGCGGTCGGGCCGAGCCCGGTGGCGCCACACCTGAGCCGGCCCGCTTCACCCGGCCGGTTCCGCGGCGGCCATCGGCGTAGCGGCTGGCCCTGTGCCGAGTCGATCGACCCGACCGGGCGATCCGCGGCCACCTCTCGGCGCGGCCCACCCCAGCGGGCAACGCCTCTTGGCCCGCCGAACCCGGGCGGCGCTGCCACACCTTCGGCGCGGTCGACCGGGACCCACCCCCCGCGAGGCGGGGCC
>DATMDS010000045.1:0-14966 GCA_035557575.1 Pseudonocardia sp.
ACCTTGATCAGCGGGTTGATCGACGGCCCGGCGGTGTCCTTGAACGGGTCGCCGACGGTGTCGCCGATGACGGTGGCCTCGTGCGCGGGCGAGCCCTTGCCGCCGTGGTTGCCGTCCTCGACCAGCTTCTTCGCGTTGTCCCACGCGCCACCGGAGTTGGCCAGGAAGACGGCCATCAGGGTGCCGCAGGCGATGGCGCCGGCCAGGTAGCCGGCCAGCGGGCCGACGCCGAGGCCGAAGCCGACCGCGATCGGGGCGAAGATCGCCAGCAGGCCGGGGGTGGCCAGCTCGCGCAGCGAGTCGCGGGTGCAGATGTCCACCACGCGGCCGTACTCCGGGCGCACGGTGCCCTCCATGATCCCGGGGTTCTCCCGGAACTGGCGGCGCACCTCGAACACGATCGCGCCGGCGGCGCGGGTCACGGCGTTGATGGCCAACCCGGAGAACATGAACACCACCGAGGCGCCGATGATCACGCCGACCAGGGTGTTCGGGGCGAACACCTCGCTGGCGAACGCGGTGCCGGCGTCGCCGAGGGCGACCCCGGCGTCGGCCAGTGTGGTGTTGATGGCGTCCCGGTAGGAACCGAACAGCGCGGTGGCGGCGAGCACCGCGGTGGCGATCGCGATGCCCTTGGTGATCGCCTTCGTGGTGTTCCCGACCGCGTCCAGCTCGGTCAGGATGTCCACGCCCTTGCCCTCGACGTCGCCGGACATCTCCGCGATGCCCTGCGCGTTGTCCGCGACCGGGCCGAAGGTGTCCATGGCCACGATCACGCCGACCGTGGTCAACAGGCCGGTGCCGGCCAGCGCCACCGCGAACAGCGCCACCGTGATCGACCCGGTGGCCAGCGCGAACGCGCCGTACACCGCGCCCGCGATGACCAGCGCGGTGTACACGGCCGACTCGAAGCCGACCGAGATGCCGGACAGGATGACCGTGGCCGCGCCGGTGAGCGAGGAGCGACCGACGTCCTTGACCGGCTTGTCCTCGGTGCCGGTGAAGTAGCCGGTCAGCCACAGGATGGCCGCCGCGAGCACGATACCGATGATCACGGCCGCGGTGGCGATACTGCGCGGGTCGGCGCCGGCCATGTCGGCGACGACGCTGGTGTCGCTCGGGTTGATCAGGTCGTCGAACGAGCCGGGCAGGTACAGGTACGCCGCGATCGCGCAGAGCACCGCCGAGATCACCGCGGAGATGTAGAAGCTGCGGTTGATCGTCTTGAGGCTGCCCTCGCCCTCCCGGGTCCGGGTGACGTAGACGCCGATGACCGCGGTGAGCACGCCGATGGCCGGCACGATGAGCGGGAACAGCAGGCCCTGCAGGCCGAACGCGGCCGAGCCCAGGATCAGCGCGGCGACCAGGGTGACCGCGTAGGACTCGAACAGGTCGGCGGCCATGCCGGCGCAGTCACCGACGTTGTCGCCCACGTTGTCGGCGATGGTGGCGGCGTTGCGCGGGTCGTCCTCCGGGATGCCCTGCTCGACCTTGCCGACCAGGTCGGCACCCACGTCGGCGGCCTTGGTGAAGATGCCGCCGCCGACCCTCATGAACATGGCCAGCAGCGCGGCGCCGAAGCCGAAGCCCTCCAGCACCTTCGGGGCCTGGCCCGCGTACACGAACACGACGATCGCCGCACCGAACAGGCCGAGGCCGACGGTGAACATGCCGACCACGCCACCGGTGCGGAACGCGATCCGGGTGGCTTTCTCCCGGCCACCCTCCTGCCGGGCGGCCGACGCGACCCGGATGTTCGCCGCCGTCGCCAGCCGCATTCCGAGGCTGCCGATCGTCGCCGAGAAGACAGCCCCGATGATGAAGAAGACGGAACGACCGATGCGCTCCCCCATGTCGTCGGCCGGCAAGGCGAAGAGCAGGACGAATACGACAATGACGAACACGCCGAGCGTGCGGAACTGGCGGTTGAGGTACGCCACGGCGCCTTCCTGGACCGCACGACCGATTTCCTGCATCTTCGAGGTGCCCTCGTCAGCGGCGAGGACCTCACGGCGCAGAATGAAGCCGATGGCCAGGGCGGCGAGGGCAACCACCGCGATCACACCCACAAGGATGCGATCGTTCGCCCCGAGCTCAATGCCCTGGGCGAGGGTGGGCGAAATCATCCGTCCTCCTGGTTCGAGAATTGATCGGGCCAGGGAACTTCGACGGCACCCCTGGCGTCCCACAAAAATGTCGTCGCCGCTGGTCGGCGCGACACAGGTGAGTGCAGTGTATGAGAGTGACCCACGTCGCTCGGCAGTGGAGGTGCTCCGCGACAGATGGCTAACGATACCGTCACGAACCGTGCGCGAGGCCGGGAGCAACGGAGCCCCGCCTCGGAGACGGGAGGTGAGGGACTCGTGACCACCGGGTTGGGGCGGGCACGACGCTGGCTGCTGGCGGGGTGCGTGCTGGTGTTGCTGTTCGCCACGCCGATCGTGCTGGTCCTGCAGAACCGGGCACCGCTGCGCGCGATGCTGGTCGGGGCCGACGGCGGCACCTCGGCATCGCCGGCCGCGCCGGCCACCTCGCCGGCCCCGCGCACGGGGTTGGCCCAGGCCGCGGTGGCCGGGGCCCAGGGCGCGGCCGATCCGGACACCCAGCTCGCGGTGGCCGTGTACGACCGGGTCACCGGGGAGACCGCGACCGGGAAGCGGGGGCAGGAGCCCTACTACACGGCGTCGCTGGCCAAGGTCGTGCTCGCGGTGGACATGTTGGACCGCAGGCGGCTGGCCGGGCTCGAGTTCTCCGAGGGCGATCTCACGCTGCTGCGGCGGGCGCTGAGTGCCAGCGACGACAGCGCGATGAACGCGCTCTGGGCCAAGTTCGACGGGCAGGGCGCGGCCGCCCGGGTCAGCCAGCGGCTGCAGCTGAGCGGCACCTCGGCCCCGGACGACCCGACGCAGTGGGGCGAGATGTCCGTCCCGGCCTCCGACTTCGTCCGCATCTGGCGTTACATCCTCGACGAGCTCCCCGGCGCCGACCGCGACCTGCTGGTGTCGGACATGGCCGCCGCCCCGGCCACCGCCAACGACGGCTTCAACCAGGCGTTCGGGCTGCTCGCGCCGGCGGTGAAGGGGCCGACCGGCGCGGTGGCCAAGCAGGGTTGGATGTGCTGCTTCTCCGCGCAGTACTACCTGCACAGCGCGGGGATCGTCGGGCCCGACGAGCGCTTCCTGGTGGTGCTGCTGACGCGGCAGCCACGCACTGTCGGGTGGGACGGCGCCCGCCGGGAGCTCAATGGCATCGCCACGGCTGCCACGCAGCCGCTCAAGTGAGGGTCGGTCCGGTGTGCCAACCTCGGTGACCGTGGGCGGCGACCGTGGCGAGCAGCTGCTGCGGCGGGTGCTGGCCGGCTCGGGGTGGCCGCTGACCGCGATGGACCGGGCCGGCGCCGGAGATCAGGACGGCTCCGGAGATCAGGACGTGGTCGGCGGCGTCGACGACGGTGGGCCGCTGCGGCACGTCGCGCACCTGCCCTCGCGGGCCGGACAGCAGGTCGACTGGCCGGAGTGGGTGCCCTCGCCGCTGCGGGACGCGTTCGGGGCGCGGGGGATCGCGCGGCCGTGGAGCCACCAGGCGGAGGCCGCGCAGCTGGCCTACGCGGGTCACGACGTGGTGGTGGCCACCGGCACCGCGTCCGGCAAGTCGCTGGTCTACCAGCTGCCGGTGCTCGCCCGGTTCCTCGAGGACCGGCGGGCCACCGCGCTGTACCTGTCGCCGACGAAGGCGCTGGCCGCCGACCAGCTGCGCGCGGTGCAGGAGCTGCAGCTGCCCGACATCCGGCCGGCCCCGCTGGACGGCGACACCCCGATGGACGCCCGCGACTGGGCCTGCCAGCACGGCCGCTGGCTGTTCAGCAACCCGGACATGCTGCACCGCTCGGTGCTGCCGCGGCACGGGCGCTGGGCGTCGTTCCTGCGCCGGCTGCGCTACGTGGTGATCGACGAGTGCCACACCTATCGCGGGGTCTTCGGTTCGCACGTGGCCTTGCTGCTGCGCAGGCTGCTGCGGGTCTGTGCCCGCTACGGCTCCGGCCCGACGTTGGTGCTGGCCTCGGCCACGGTGGCCGAGCCGGCGGCCTTCGCCTCCCGGCTCACCGGGCGCACGGTGCGGGCCGTGACGGCGGACGGCTCCCCGACCGCCGGACGCACGATCGCCCTCTGGGAACCGCCGCTGCTGCCCGAGCTCACCGGTGAGAACGGGGCCCCGGTGCGCCGCGCCGCCGGCGCCGAGGCCGCCCGGATGCTCGCCGATCTGGTGCTGGAGGGGGCCCGCACGCTGGCGTTCGTGCGCTCCCGGCGGGGCGCGGAGTTGACCGCGCTGGGTGCGCAGCGGGCCCTGGCCGATGTCGAGCCGGACCTGGCCGAACGGGTGGCCGCCTACCGGGGCGGCTACCTGCCGGAGGAACGCCGGGCGCTCGAATCTGCGCTGCAGACCGGGGAGCTGCTCGGAGTGGCGACCACGAACGCGCTGGAGCTGGGCGTCGACATCGCCGGCCTGGACGCGGTGGTGCTGGCCGGCTTCCCCGGGACCCGGGCGTCGTTCTGGCAGCAGGCCGGCCGGGCCGGGCGTGCGCGCGAGCGGGCGCTGGTGGTGCTGGTGGCGCGCGACGACCCGATGGACACCTACCTGGTGCACCATCCCGGCGCGCTGCTCGGAGCGCCCGTGGAGGGATGCGTGCTCGATCCGACCAACCCGTACGTGCTGGCGCCGCAGTTGGTGTGCGCCGCCGCCGAGCTGCCCCTCACCGAGCGGGACGTGTCGGAGGTCTTCGGCGGCCCGGCGGCCGCGGCCGTGCTGGACGAGCTGGTGGCCGACGGCGCGCTGCGGCGACGGCCCACCGGCTGGTACTGGCCCTCGGCCCGGGAGCGCCCGGCCGGATCGGTGGACATCCGTGGGTCCGGCCTGCACCAGGTGGCCCTGGTCGAGGCGGAGACCGGGCGGATGCTGGGCACGGTCGACGGCGGCTCCGCCCCCGCCACCGCGCACACCGGCGCCGTGTACCTGCACCGCGGCGCGAGTTACGTGGTGGACTCGCTCGACCTGGACGCCGGGATCGCGCTGGTCCACGCGGCCGACCCCGACTGGCGGACCGACGCCCGCAGCACCGCCGACGTCGAGGTGTCCCGGGTGCTGCGCCACCGCGGCCACGGACCGGTTCGGGTGTCGTTCGGCGAGGTGTTGGTGACCTCCCAGGTGGTGGCCTACCAGCGGCGAGCCCCGGACGGCACGGTGCTGGAGACGGTGCCGCTGGAGCTGCCCGAGCAGCGGCTGCGCACGCGCGGCGTCTGGTACGACATCGACCAGGCCGCCCTGGCCGCCGCCGGGGTGTCGTCGGTGCGGCTGCCGGGTGCGTTGCACGCCGCGGAGCACGCGGCGATCGGCCTGCTGCCGCTGTTCGCGATCTGTGACCGCTGGGACATCGGCGGGATGTCGACCGCACTGCACCCCTACACCGGGAACCCCACGGTGTTCGTGCACGACGGGCATCCGGGCGGAGCCGGGTTCGCCGAGCGTGGGCACGCGGTGCTGGACAGTTGGCTGACCGCCACCCGGGCCGCCATCCGGGACTGCGAGTGCCGCACCGGTTGCCCGTCGTGCGTGCAGTCGCCGAAGTGCGGCAACGGGAACGTGCCGCTGGACAAGGCGGGAGCGGTGATCGTGCTCAGCCTGGTGCTCGATGCGCTGGGCCGCCCGGCCGCTGGTCGCTCCGCCAGCTAGTGGCGGTGCGGGGAAAGTGGGCCGCCGCCGGCCGGTCCCGTCGGGGGTTGGACCGGCCAGCGGCGGCCGAGGTGCGGTAGGGCCGGTACTTGGGGTGGGGCGTCGGGGGACGCGCCGGCCCAACCGCAGATCTGGGGAGCGTTCGTGTGGTTCCGCCGACGTCGTCGTCCGGAGCCACCTCAAGTAAGCGCTTCCGCCGGGTCTGCGGCTAGGGGGCTGTCGGTGATTGGTGCTTCTCCGACGACGAGCGTGCCGCCGCTGCGCCGAAACGTTGACCTGACGGGTTGACCCGGCGTTCACCGGGCTGTTGCGCGACATCGTCCGCCCGTCAGCGCCGTCCGACCGTTCAGCGCTGAGCCCCGCAGCACCTGGGGGTGGGGTCGGCTCCGGTCCGGCCCGTGCCCGCCCCTCAGCGACACCGTCCACGAGCGGCAGGAACGGCGGCCGTACCTGCACGGTCACCTGCGCCTCCCAGCCGTCGAGCGCGCAGCCCGCGAGCGTCGCACCCATCGCTCGGGCGATGTCCCCGGCCCGGCCGCACGCGGCCTCCGCACCGTTCACCGCCCAGCCGGCCGCGGCGAGCGCAGCCAGGTCGGCGGCGGCCGCGGCCCGGTGGCGGGCCGCGACCGCAGCACCGAGCTGCACGCCGACCACCGTCACGCTCATGATCACCGCGATGGCCAGCGCGGCCCACACGGTGGCCACGCCGCTGTCGCCCGGTCCTTCGTCCCGCGCAGTGGCTCGGCCGTCCTGCGGCGGTGACCGGTCGCCGACCTGCTGCCGCATCCCCGGGTCGCCCCGGCCGCGCCGGCTCATGGCGGGCCGACTCCCGGCTCGACCGCGGCCACCGAGCGCCCGCTGACCCGCAGCGGCAACGGAGGGATCAGCGCGTCGGAGACCTCCGCGGTCACGGTGTCGCCGGCGCGGGTCAGTTCGAGGACCGCACCGGCAGGCGCGAGCGCGGCCGCGACGGAGCGGCCCCGGTCCGGCTCCCCGCGAGCGGCGAGCCTGGCCAGCTCCCGCGAGGCGTCCAGACAGCGCACCGCGGCCGTGGTGGCCGCGACCGCGGCCAGCGCCAGCGCCAGGACCAGCATCAGACTGCACAGGCCCAGTGCCGCCTCCACGGTGACCGCGCCGCGGTCGTCGGCCCGGAGGTGGGCCTGGTCGCGTTGACCGGTGCCGACTTCCGTCCCGCGGGTCGTCATCGGTGCGCTGTCGCCAGCCTCCGGTGCGGGCCGGCCCCGGCACCGGCGGACCGTGGCCCGCCCGGGCCGCCGCAGTCCGGCCGCCATCAGAAGGTCGCCGTCAATGCGCGCTGGATCAACGAAGTCAGCGCACCCACAATGGTGTCGCCGCTGATCACGGCGTAGAGAATTGCTGCGAAAGCCGCAGCAGCAATGGTTCCAATGGCGTATTCGACGGTGCTCATTCCGTCGTCGCCGTGTAGCCCGTTGCTCCGGGCCCGGATCGTCGGGACTGTGTTCTGGTTCATCGTTCCTTCTCCTCAGGGTTGAATGCTGACTTTGATCACCACTGGTCCAGTGCTGCGGTCGCCAGGCCGATGACGACCGGAGCGACTCCGAGCACCAGAAATGCGGGTAGGAAGCACAGCCCGAGCGGGCCGGTGATCAGCACCCCGGCTCGTTGAGCGCGGCTCTGGGCGGAGTCCAGCGCGGTACCACGGAGCCGGCCGCTCTCGGCTCTGGCCACCTGGGCGAGCGCCGCCCCGGTGCTCGCCGACCGGCCGGCGGCGCGGGCGAAGGTGGCCAGTGTCGGCAGCTTCTCCGCGCTGCCCCAGGCCGTGGCCGGGTCCGCGCCCAGCTCGAGCAGACCCGCAGTCCGCCGCAGCGCGAGCCCGACCGGACCGGTCAGCGGATCGGCGGCTGCGGCGACGGCTACTGCCACCGGTAGGCCCGCTTCCAGGCACACGGCCAGTAGCTCCCAGCCGGCGGCCAGGTCACTGTCGTCGAGGCCGGTTCGGTCGCCCCGGATACCCGACCACCTCGCGGCCGCCACCCCGGCGGCGCCGGCCACGGCACCGGAGAGCACCCCCGTGACGGCGCCGCCCAGTGCTGTCGCCACGGCCCCCACCGCCACCGCCGCGACGAGCACCCACGCCGGCCGCACGATCACGTCGGGTGCGCGCTTCGTCGGCGCTGTCGAGCCGAGGCCGCGCAGCCGCCCTCCTCCGGGGCGCCCGCCGGCAGTCAGCACGGCCAGCGCCAGGCACACCAGTGCGGCCGCGTCGCCGGCTCGGGCCGGAAGCGTCGGAGCGGTGATGGCGGGCGGTGCCGCGAGCCAGGTCACCGCGGCACCGCCGCCCGCAGGATGTGCTGCGACCATGCCCGCCCGGCCGTAATCAGGCCGATGCCGGCGACCAGCAGCAGTTGGCCCAGCACGCCGCCGCGCAGCACTCCGACCGGGTCCGCGCCGATGAGCTGCCCGAGCCCGAGACCCAACGCCGGCAGCGCGGTCAGGATCGCCGCGGTGGCCGCCGGGCCGGCGAGCTGAGCGCGCACGGTGGCGGCGAACCGGATGCGCCAGCGCACGTCGTCGTGCACCTTGGCCAGCAGATCGGCCAGCGGCACCCCGTGCCGCTCGGCGAGCGACCAGGCGCCCGCGATGCGCTCCAGGTCGGCGGCGACGTCCGCCCGCCCGGCGGCCGCCCTGCGCAGGGCGGCCGGCACTCCGTCACCCAGCCGAGCCGCAGTGGCCGCTCCGGTCAGCAGCCGGCGCGCCATCGGGCCGTCCGTGTCGAGCCCGCCCAGCACGGCCGCCGGTTGGCCACCGGCCCGCAGCTCGTCGGTCATCCGACGCACCGCGTCGGCCAGCTGCTCGCAGGTGGCGGTGGTCAGGTCCGCGGCCCGGCGGCGGGCCCGGGCCCGGCGCAGCGTCGACACCACGATGGCGCCGGCGATCGCCCCGCCCGGACCGAGCAGCAGCATCCCGGCCAGCGCGCCGAGCAGTGCCGGCGCCACCGCGCGGGGCCATCGGCGGCGGGCCGGTGGAACGGGGCGGAGCACCCGGAGCCGGGTCGATGCCACCGAGGCCGGCAGGCAGAGCAGTCCGGCGGCGAGGGTCAGGCAGGCCAGCGCGGTCACCACGGCACCCGCACTCCACGCTCGGCGAGCAGCTCGCCCAGTGCGCTCCGCTCGGCGCTCCACCCGTCGCGGCGGGTCCACACCGGCAGCACCCGCACCTCGCCGCTGTCGTTGCGGTGCAGCACTCCGGCCGCGTCGAACACCCGTGCGCCACCGCGGTCGCGGCGCATGTGCAGCACCAGCTGCACCGCCGCGGCGAGCTGACTGTGCAGGGCGGACCGCCCGAGGCCACCGGTCGCGGCCAGGGCCTCCATGCGCGGAGGCAGCTCGCGGACGGAGTTGGCGTGCACGGTGCCGGCGCCACCGTCGTGCCCGGTGTTCAGCGCGGCCAACAGATCACAGACCTCCGGGCCGCGGACCTCGCCGACCACCAGCCGGTCGGGGCGCATCCGCAGTGCCTGCCGGACCAGGTCCCGCAGCACGACTCCGCCTGCTCCCTCGATGTTGACCGGGCGGGCCACCAGCCGCACCACGTGCGGGTGCTGGGGCCGCAGCTCCTCGGCGTCCTCGACCAGAAGCAGCCGCTCACCCGGATCGACGGCGCTCAGCATCGCCGCAAGCAGCGTGGTCTTCCCGGATCCGGTGCCTCCGGAGACCAGGAACGCGAGCCGTGCGGACAGCACGGCCCGCAGCAACCGCTCACCGTTGCCGTCGATGGTGCCGAGCACGCGCAGGGCCGCGAGATCGTGTGCGGCGGGCCGCAGCACGCGCAGCGACAGGCAGGTGCCGTCGGCCGCGACCGGGGCCAGCACGGCGTGCAGCCGGACCCCGACGTCCGCGAGCCAGCCGTCGACGTACGGGCTGGCGTCGTCCAGCCGGCGACCGGCCGCCACGGCCAGGCGCTGGGCGAGCCGGCGGACGGCGGCCTCGTCGGGGAAGCGCAGCGCGGTTCGCTCGAGGCCGGCGCCGCGGTCGACCCACACCGCGGCGGGCCCGCTGACCAGGACGTCGGTGGTGCGCGGGTCGCGCAGGAGCTCATCGAGCGGGCCGGCGCCGACGAACTCCTGGCGCAGCAGCCGCAGGGCCGCCAGCACGTCGAGATCCGACGCGACACCGCCGGACTCAGCACGGACGGCCGCGGCCACGGCGTCGGGTGTGGTGTGCCCGCCGGAAGCGGCCAGCCGCGAACGGACGCGGTCGACCAGCCCGGGCTCGAGTGATCGGCGGCTCGGCGGGGCCGCGCCGGGGCGCAGAGGCGTCATGGCCGACCCACCGCGTCGGGTCCGGCCGCCAGCGCGGTCAACACCGTACGGGCTGCTGCCGCCAACGGGCCGCGGCGACCGGGCAGCTCGCCTCGTTCCAACGTCCGCGGCAGCCGCGGCTCGGTGCGCATGGCCGTGAGCAGCGGCAGCTCCAGCGCCGCGGCCACCTCCGACGGCGCCACGCCGCCGGGAGCCGGGCCGCGGACCAGCAGCCCTACCGCCTCGCAGTGCTCGACCAGCACCGCGGCGACCCGAGCCGCCGCCGCACACGACCGGACGTCGGCCGGCACGACCAGCACGGTCAGGTCCGCCTCGGCGAGCGCGGCCAGGGCGGACTCGGTCGGGTAGCGCGGGAGGTCGCACACCACCGTCTCCCCGGCCCGCCGCCCGGCGTCGATGACCGCCGCGACGGCGGCCGGGGCCGGACCGGTCGGGGACCGGTCGCAGGACAGCAGCCCCAGCTCGCCCCGGCCGCGACCGTCGACGGCCGGGGCGGGCAGCGCCGCGTGCAGCGCCGTCGCCGGCACCCGTCCACCGGCGAGATCGATGTCGGGCCAGCGGAGCCCGTCGACGTTCTCGGCGCCCAGTGCCAGATCCAGGCCACCGCCCAGCGGGTCGCAGTCCAGCAGCAGCACCCGCTGGCCACCGCGTGCCGCCTCCACCGCGACGGCGACCGCGAGCACCGAGGCGCCGGCACCGCCGCGCCCGCCCACGACCGCCAACACCCGACCCTGTCGACTGTGCTCCTCCGTGGTCTCGGTGAGCCGGGTGACCAGCCACGACTCCGCCTCCGGGAGCGTCAGCACCCGCTCGGCGCCGATGGCGACCGCATGCCGCCACAGCTCCGGGGGGTCCTCGCCACGGGTCACGACCATGACCGCCGAGCGGCGCGGCAGCCCGGCCTGCGCGCAGGCGCGGGCGGCGACGTCGTCGAGCAGGACCAGCGCCGCCGCACCCCACTGTCGGCGCAGCACCGCGAGATCGGCTGCGTGGTGCAGGGCCGCGCCGGCCGCAGCCGCCAGCCGCTGGACGGACTCCCACAGCTCGGGGTCGGACACCGCGGCGAGCGCGGGCCGCCCGGCGGGTGGGCCTTCGGTGCTGTCGGTCGGATGCACGGCCCCTCCTCCACGTCGCCTCGGCTGCATCGGCCGAGGACAAGGATGGAAGCCGCGGAAGGTCAGTGGCGGGGTGAGTCGCGATCTGTGGACGGGGCGGGGTCGATGTGGACAAGTCCGGCGCGACGGTGCTGCCAGTGCGGCGAACCGTCGGTGCCGACAGGCAGGCTGGGGCGGGGCAACCCGGCCTGGACACGTGGCGGCGAAGGTGCGACCACCCGACGTCCGACTCTGGCCTGCGTGGGGCCGGTCACTCTCGCCCGCAGCGCGCCCGCGCCCGGATATGCGTGGGACGAATGGACCATCGAGCCGTACGGTCAGGTGGTCGGCGGGCGTCGGCAATACCCGGACCCGGCATTCCGAGGGCGATGACGGGAAACCGGCGAACATTGGATGTTCGGTCTATGGACATGAGACGACCCCCGCCAGGGGGGATTGGCGGGGGCCGTCAATTGGTTCAGCTCCGGGGGGTCGAGCTGAGCCGCGTCCGGACAGAGCCCGGACGCGTACAACCATAGCCGGTCAGCGGCATCCGCGCGTGACTCTGTCCGGGGCAACTACGCGCCGAACCGAAAATCTCGATGTCTGGCATGCTCGGCGAGCGTGTCCAACGTCCGCCCGATCCGCGTGTCCATCCTCGGCGTGGAGCAGGCGGCGGGGGGCGCGGCCGCGTTCTTCGACCTGGACAAGACAATCATCGCGGGGTCCAGCGTGTTGGCCTTCAGCCGCCCGTTCCGCCGCCAGGGATTGATCAGCAGACGGGCCGCGCTGCGCAGCGGTTACACCCAACTGCTGCTCCTGCTGTCCGGTGCCGACGCCGACACGATGGACCTGCTGCGGCGGCGGATCACCGCCCTGTGCACCGGGTGGGAGGTCGCGCAGATCCGGGCCATCGTGGCCGAGACGCTGCTCGAGATCGTGGAGCCGCTGGTCTACGCGGAGGCCACCGAGCTGATCGCCGAGCACCGCGCGAACGGCGACGAGGTGGTGGTGCTGTCGGCGTCCGGGCTGGAGGTGGCGGAGCCGATCGCGGCGCTGGTCGGCGCGGACCGCTGCCAGGCCACCCGGATGCGGGTCGAGAACGGCCGCTACAGCGGAGAGATCGAGTACTACTGCTACGGCGAGGTGAAGGCGCAGGCGGCTCGCGACATCGCCGCGGCCGGCGGCTACCGGCTCGAGGACTGCCGGGCCTACTCCGACTCGATCACCGACCTGCCGCTGCTGGAGGCCGTCGGACACCCGACGGTGGTCAATCCGGATCGGGCACTGCGTCGGGTCGCCGCTGAACGCGGCTGGCCGGTGCTGACGTTCGTCGCCCCGGTGGCCCTGCGCTCCCGCTTCCGACCGACCCCCACGGTGACGGCGTCGGTGGCCGGAGCCGCGGCGGTCGCCCTGTTCGGCGCCGGCTGGTACGGCCACCGCCGGCGGGCGCGACTCTGATTCCCTCGGACCCGACCCGGCCGCAGCGGACTGGGTCGGCCACGCAGTGGCACCGCCGGCCCGCCGAACCACCCGAAACGATGCCGTCTGCGGTTGAGATCGACACACTCCGTGCCTGAACCGGTGCACCCGGCGCCAAGCCTTGCTGTGGCTCCGGTCACGGACTACAAAGAGGTTACGGACTTCGACCGGCCAGGGGCGGTGCGGCAGAGAAGCACCCGTCCACCCCGATCGGGCTCCGTGCACGAAGATCGGGCTCTCCACGCACAGCACGCCGCGGGAGGCATGTCGTCGTGGGCCTGCGTACCGGGACGCCGGACGCCGAGGCCACAACACGACACGTAGTGCACGCCTGGACCTCGATATTCGTGCGTAGTCGGGCGGCGTCCCTTCCGGGGACGCCGCCCGTCTCTATGTGGGCGTCCCGTGCGCCTCGGCGATCGAGGTCGCCTCGCGGGCCCCCGCCTCCCACTGCGCGCAGCAGTGCAGCAGCCACGTCCCAAGACCGTCGGCGGTTCCGGCGGCGAACCCCTCGGCGGCCCGCCGGTACTCGGCGGCCCGCCGCAGGTGCCCGACCTCCGGCACCGCGAGGCCCTTCGGGTCGAGGCCGGTCGCCATCGCGGTGAGCTGGGCGGCGGCCCGGGCGACGACCCCGTTGGCCACCTCGAACGGGGCCAGCGTGAGCAGCTCGCCGTGCACCACCGCCACCAGCACCGGAGCCGCCACCGACGTGCCGCCGGTGACCAGCTCGGCGAGCAACCGCAGCCGCTGCGACACCTGCGGGTCGGGCCGCGGGAAGCCCAGTTCGCTCCCGCGCCGCTCGGCCGCAACGAGGTCGGCCGCGGCCAGCACGTGCAGCCGGGCCAACGCCTGTAGTGGAGCGCTGCGCCAGGTCCCGAGCAGCCGTCCCGATTCCTCCGCGACCCGCACCGCCCCGGCCAGCACCGGGCTGTGCACCCGGTCGCCGCGCTCGATGGGCGCGCCGTCCAGCGCCGCGGACGCGCGGGCCGCGCGCAGCCGCGCCTCCGCCGCGGTCGCCGGCCAGCCCCGCCGGTTCACCGGGTGGTTGTGCACGGCGATCAGCGCCCGCCGGACCCGGGCCACGGCGTCGGCGATCCCCGCCAGCTCCAGCAGCGGAGCCAGCGGATCGGCGGATCGGGCGGCGGTCACCCGGCCGATGCTGCCAGCCCGATCGGGGCGGATCGCACATACCTGTGCGGACCGACGGTGCGAAGACCGTTCCCGGGCACTAGTTTCGACTCGCGATGACCAACCGGCTCGGCATCGTGGCGGGCCGTGAAACGTCGACAACCAGGGAGGGCCCGCATGGCCGCGTCGGACTCCACGCTCAGCAATCTGTCCCACGAAGACCGCAGCTTCGCCCCGAGCGACGAGTTCGCCGCCCAGGCCAACGCCACCGAGGAGTGGTACACCCGAGCCGATGACGACCGCGAGGCGTTCTGGGCGGAGCAGGCCGAGCGGCTGCACTGGCACCAGAAATGGGATCGGGTGCTGGACTGGGACCCGCCGTTCGCGAAGTGGTTCGTGGGCGGGCAGCTCAACGTCGCGTACAACTGTGTGGACCGGCACGTCGACGACGGGCACGGCGAGCAGGTCGCGATCCACTGGGAGGGCGAGCCCGGTGACAGCCGCACCATCACCTACGCCGAGCTGAAGAGCGAGGTCAGCAAGGCCGCCAACGCCCTGATCGAGCTCGGCGTGCAGACCGGCGACCGGGTGGCCATCCAGCTGCCGATGATCCCCGAGGCGGTGATCGCGATGCTGGCCTGCGCGCGGCTCGGAGCCACCCACAGCGTGGTCTTCGGAGGCTTCTCACCCGGCGCGCTGCGCTCCCGCATCGAGGACGCGGAGGCCAAGCTGCTGATCACCTCCGACGGGCAGTACCGGCGCGGCAAGCCGGCCCCGATGAAGGAGAACACCGACCAGGCCGTCGCCGACACGCCGACCATCGAGCACGTGCTCGTGGTCAAGCGGACCGAGACCGAGGTGCCGTGGACCGAGGGCCGGGACGTGTGGTGGCACGACGTTGTCGACCGCCAGTCCGACGAGCACGAGGCGCAGCCGTTCGACGCCGAGCACCCGCTGTTCATCCTCTACACGTCGGGCACCACCGGGAAGCCCAAGGGCATCCTGCACACCTCGGGCGGCTTCCTGGCCCAGACCGCGTACACCCATCACGTCGTGTTCGACCACAAGCCCGGCGAGAGCGTCTACTGGTGCACCGCCGACATCGGCTGGGTCACCGGGCACAGCTACATCGTCTACGGGCCGCTGGCCAACCGCGCCACGTCGGTGCTGTACGAGGGCACCCCGAACACGCCGCACGAGGGCCGCCACTGGGAGATCATCCAGAAGTACGG
>DATMDS010000046.1:0-50300 GCA_035557575.1 Pseudonocardia sp.
CACTTCCACTACGTGCTGTTCGGCACGATCGTGTTCGCCACCTACTCCGGCATCTACTTCTGGTTCCCGAAGATGACCGGCCGGATGATGGACGAGACGCTGGGCAAGTTCCACTTCTGGACCACGTTCATCGGTTTCCACATGACGTTCCTGGTGCAGCACTGGGTGGGTAACGAGGGCATGCCCCGCCGGTACGCCGACTACCTGCCGACCGACGGCTTCACCACGCTGAACGCGATCTCCTCGATCGGCGCGTTCGTGCTCGGGGCCTCCACGCTGCCGTTCGTCTACAACGTGTTCAAGAGCTACCGCTACGGCCGGGTCGTCGAGGTGGACGACCCGTGGGGCTTCGGCAACTCGCTGGAGTGGGCCACCTCCTGCCCGCCGCCGCGGCACAACTTCACCGAGCTGCCCCGGATCCGTTCCGAGCGGCCGGCGTTCGAGCTGCACTACCCGCACCTGGTGGAACGATTCCGCGAGGAGGCGCACGTGGGTGGCCACTCGTCCCCGTACGAGGTCGCGGCCCAGGCGCAGGGCGAGGAAGTGCAGCCGAACGAGGATCCGAAGTCGCGCTGATCCCCGCCAGCTCCGTGCCGCCGAACGGTCGAGGCACCAGCGTCCTGATCACGGTGACCGGCCCGGACCGTCCCGGTGTGAGCTCGGTGCTGTTCGCCGCGCTGACCCGGCACGGCGTGGACCTGCTCGACGTCGAGCAGGTGGTGATCCGCGGGCGGCTGACCCTGGGTGCGCTGGTCACCGCGCACCACGACCCTGAGGGCCTGCAGGAGGCCGTCGAGCAGGCGATGGCCAGCATCTCCATGCAGGTGCACACCTCGCTCGAGGAGCCCGACGACCCGGCCGGCCGGCGGCACTCCTCGCACGTCGTGGTGGTGATCGGGCGGCCGATCACGGCTCGGGCGTTCGGGGCGGTCGCGCAGGCGTTGGCCGACGTCGGGGCGAACATCGACGCGATCCGGCGGGTGGCGGACTACCCGGTGACCGGGCTGGAGCTGCTGGTCTCGCCGGAGCCGGGCGGCAACCCCACCCGGTACCCACCGGGCACCCTGCGGGCCCGGCTGGTCGAGGTGGCCCGGACAGCGGGTGTGGACGTGGCCGTCGAGCGGGCCGGGCTGGCCCGGCGCAGCAAGCGGCTGATCGTGTTCGACGTCGACTCGACGCTCGTGCAGGGCGAGGTCATCGAGATGCTCGCCGCCCGCGCCGGGGCCGAGGCCGAGGTGCGGGCGGTCACCGAGGCGGCGATGCGCGGCGAGCTGGACTTCGCCGAGTCGCTGCGCCGCCGGGTGGCGGTGCTGGCTGGCCTGCCCGAGTCGGTGCTCGCCGAGGTGGCCGGCCAGCTGGAGCTCACCCCGGGGGCACGCACCACGATCCGCACCCTCAAGCGGCTCGGCTTCCGCTGCGGCGTGGTCTCCGGCGGCTTCACCCGGGTGATCGCCGGCCTGGCCGCCGAGCTGGGCATGGACTTCTGCGCGGCCAACGAGCTGGAGATCGTCGACGGGCGGCTCACCGGGCAGGTGCTCGGGGAGATCGTGGACCGGCCGGGCAAGGCGGTGGCGCTGCGCCGGTTCGCCGCGACCCACGGCGTGCCGCTGGAGCAGTGCGTGGCCGTCGGCGACGGCGCCAACGACATCGACATGCTCTCCACCGCCGGGCTCGGCATCGCGTTCAACGCCAAGCCGGCGCTGCGCGAGGTGGCCGACGCCGCGCTCTCGCATCCGTACCTCGACGTCGTGTTGTTCGTGCTGGGTATCACCCGCGACGAGGTGGAACGCGCCGACGCGGCCGAGGGTGTGCGGCGGCGGGTACCCATCCCGTGAGCGCGGCTCCGCCGCCTGTGAGTGCCGCGCCGTGTTTGAGCACGGCTGAGCACTCACGACCACCGTTGGCCGCGCTGGCCGCGCGCTACCGCGGGGGCGGCCCGATCCCGCCCGAACCCGACGGCGTGGTCCGGGCGATGCCGGTGATCCTGCGGCTGGAGCGCCCACCGGCCGCCCGCACCCCGGTGCTGGAAGCGGCGGCCGCGGCGGCACTGGCCGTCTGCCTCGATGCCCGCGCCGCTCCGGGCGGGGAGTGGCACGACGCCATCGCCACCTGGGTGGCCGCGCGCATCCGCAAGATCGCCCGGCGGGCCCGCGGCGCGCACTGGGAGGCCGTGCAGCAGCTTCCGGGGATCACGTGGGAGGTGGCCGGAGCACAGGTCAGGGCGCTGCTCCCGGGCCCGGTCGAGGACGTCCCGAAGATCGTCTCGCGGCTGCAGATCGGGGGCACCGACCTGGAGCTCGACGAACCCGGCCCGCCACCGCCGGAGGCGCCGGCGATCTGGGTGAACGCGGCGCTGCAGCTCTCGGTGGGCAAGGCCGCGGCCCAGGTCGGGCACGCCTCGATGCTGTTCGCGGCCGAGCGTGAGCTGACCGAGGTCCCGGCGTTCGCCGTGCGATCCGCGGACCCGGACCGGTGGTCGCGGCTGTGCGAGACCGTGCGCGCCGGGGCGGCGGTGGCCGTCCGCGACGCGGGTTTCACCGAGGTCGCGCCGGGCACGATCACCTGCATCGCGACCGGCCCGGACGAACGACCCCAGTGAGCTGCGGTGGCGGCGGCCGGACCGGCGGTGGACGGGATGCTGGCCCGGTGCCTCGCACGATCGGTGTCGCGGAACGGCGGGCCCGCCTGGCCCTGCGCCACCGGCACGTCGCCGCGGCCCGCACCGATGACGTCGTCGCCCTGACCGAGGGGCTGGTCGCCCTGCACTCCACCGACCCGGTCACGGTCTACCTGTCGGCCGCGGCCCGGATGCGCACGCCGCGGTTGGCCGCGGTGGACGAGGCGCTCTACGAGCGGCGCACGCTGA
Organism: Pseudonocardia sp.; assembly: GCA_035557575.1. GTDB lineage: Bacteria > Actinomycetota > Actinomycetes > Mycobacteriales > Pseudonocardiaceae > Pseudonocardia. The sequence goes on from DATMDS010000046.1 coordinate 2,867, forward strand.
TCCGCCACCACGCGATGCGCCGCACCCTGTGGGTGTTCGGCCACGACACCGCCCGAGCGGCGCACCACGCCGCCACGCTCGGGCTGGTGGCGGTGCAGCGCCGGCTGCTGCACGGGATGCTGGAGGCCGCCGGGATCGCCGACCCCGACGGCTGGACGGCCGCGGCCGGCGCCGAGATCGTCGAGCTGCTCGCCGAGGCCGGCCCGCTCACCGCGCGCGAGGTGGGCGCCCGGCTGCCGGGCTGCGCGATCCCGGTCCCGGTCGGCAGCGGGAGGTTCGCCACCACGATCGCGGCGCACTCCCGGGTGCTGCTGCTGCTCGGGTTCGAGGGCCGCGTGCTGCGGGCCCGCCCGACCGGCACCTGGATCAACGGCCAGTACCGGTGGGCCGCGGCCGACTCCTGGCTGCCCGGCGGGCTCGGCGCCCTCACCCCTCAGGCCGCCGCGGCGGAGTTGGCGCGCCGCTGGCTGTGGACGTTCGGCCCGGGCACCCGCACCGACCTGCAGTGGTGGGCCGGCTGGACGGTGGCCACCGCGCGACGGGCGCTGGCCGACGTCGGCGCGGTCGAGGTCGAGCTGGCCGAGGGCACCGGCTACCTGCTGCCCGACGACCTGGATCCGCCGCCGGACCCGGAGCCGTCGACCGCGTTGCTGCCCGGCCTGGACCCCTCGACCATGGGCTGGAAGCAGCGCGATTTCCACCTCGACCCGGCGCACACCCCGGTGCTGTTCGACCGCAACGGCAACGGCGGCCCCACCGCCTGGGTCGACGGGCGCATCGTCGGCGGTTGGGCGCAGCGCCGGGACGGCGAGATCGTGCTGCGGCTGCTGGCGGACGTCGGAGCCGAGGCGCAAGCGGCGCTGCAGCGCCAGGCGCACGAGCTGCAGGAGTTGCTGGGCGCGGTGCGGTTCACGGTGCGCTTCCCGGCCCCGTTGCAGGCCGAGCTGACCCGCTGACCTAGCGTCAGCTCATGTTCAGCCGCTCGTGGGGCATCGCCCGGTCACTCACCGTGTACCACGGCATCCCCGGCCGGCACCGCCGGCTGGTGCGGTTCTACGGGCAGTTCCTCGGGCCGGGGGACGTCGGCTTCGACGTCGGCGCCCATGTCGGCAGCCGGATCCGGGCGTGGCGCCGGCTCGGGGTACGGGTGATCGCGGTGGAGCCGCAGCCGGATTTCGTCCGGGTGCTGCGGCTGCTGTTCGGTCGCGACCGCGACGTCGTCATCCTGCCGAGCGCGGTCGGGGCGCAGCCGGGGCAGGCGCGGCTGGGCATCTCCACCGCGACCCCCACGGTGTCGTCGATGTCCCCGGACTGGATCGACTCGGTCGGGGCCGACCGCGGGTTCGCCGGGGTGCGCTGGGACCGCACGGTCGAGGTGGAGGTGCGCACCCTCGACGACCTGATCGAGGAGCACGGGGTGCCGACCTTCTGCAAGATCGACGTGGAGGGCTTCGAGGCGGACGTGCTGGCCGGGCTCACCCGCCCGGTGCGGGCGCTGTCGTTCGAGTACCTGCCGGCGGCACACGCTGCCGCGCTCGCCGCACTCGAGCTGGTCGAGCGGCTGGGCTCCGGCTCCGGGGGCTACGTCTACAACTACTCGCCCGTCGAGACGCTGCGCTTCGCCGGCGACCGCTGGCTCGACGCCGCGGAGCTGGTCGGCCTGCTGGAGCGGATCCGGCCACTGGGTCGTTCGGGTGATGTCTACGCCCGCCTGGCCACACCGACCGGGCCGGCGTCATGACACCAGGCGACCGGCGGGTGAACATGTTCGGCTCCCCATCCGTGTCCACGAAGGTGACAGCCGCCCGTCCGTCGACGATCCTCCGCCGTGCCCTGTCTCCGGGGCGGCCCGCAGCCGGGGCCACCCCGGGTGCCGCGCCGGACACCAGCCCGGAGCCGCCGGATCAGGGGCGGGTCGATCTGCTGACGCTGATCCGGGCGGTGCTGGTCGTCGGGGTCTCCGCGGACGTGGCGCACGGCCTGCTGACCGGCCGGGCGCCGGGCCTGCTGGCGCCGGCCATGGCCGCTGCCGCACTGCTGATCGCCGGGGTCGGCCGGTGGCTCGCCCGGCGCGGCCGGACCGCGTCGCCGTCCGGTTCCCGCTTCGCCCGCGAGCTCGACGCCGGGCTGAACCTGGTGCTGAGCGTGCACGTGGCCACCCTGCTCGGCCCGGCGGTGCTGGCCCTCGGCCTGCTGCGCTACGGGTTCGTCGCCGCCGGCCGGCTGCTGCCGTGGCTGCGCGCGCCGCTGCCGGGCCGCCGGGCCGCCGCGCCCGTGGCCGGCCTGACCGCCGTCGTGCTGGTGCTGGCCGCCGCGGACGTGCTGCCGGGCCACATCATGATCACGCTGATCGCCGTGGCGTTGGGCCTGCTGCTGTGGTCCTTCGGGCGTGACGTGGCCGGGCTGTGGCGACGCGCGCACCCCGGCGCGGCGGAGCCCGACGGCGATGGCCGGGCCGAACCGGCCGCGCGCTCCCGGGGCTCGGTCGTGGTCACCGCGCTGGCCGGCGCGCTGGTGTTCGTCGCGCTGGTCTCCCCGAACGAGATCACCGGCCTGACGCCCGGCGCGTTCCTGCGCGTCCCGGTGGAGGCGGTGCTGGGGGTGGCCGCGCTGCTGGCGCTGCCGACGCGGGCCGGGCGGGTGCTCGCGACCCTGCTCGGCGCGCTGCTCGGCACGATGACCGTGCTCACGATGCTCGACATCGGCTTCTCCGCGGCGCTCTCCCGCACGTTCGACCCGATGCTGGACTGGGGCCTCTACGCCGCCGTCATCGACCTGCTGGCCGGGTCGCTGACCCGGCCCGGCGCCGTCGCGGCGGTGATCGGCATCGGGCTGGTGGGCCTCGGGCTGGTCGGCGTCGTGATGGTCTCGGTGCGCAGGCTCGCCCGGGTCACGGTCCGCCGGCGGGCCGGGGCGACCCGGGTCGTGGCGGTGCTCGGGCCGATCTGCGCGGTGTGCCTGGTGGTCGGTGCGCAGGTCGTGCCGGGGGTCCCGGTCGCGTCGGTGACCGCATCGGTGCTCGCCGTCGACCGGGCCGGGCACGTCCGGGACACCCTGCGCGACCCCGAGGTGTTCGCCCGCGAGTCCGCGGTGGACGCCTTCCGGGACACCCCGCCCGACGAGCTGCTGACCGGGCTGCGCGGCAAGGACGTGATGTTCGCCTTCGTGGAGAGCTACGGGCGGGACGCCATCGACGACCCGGAGTTCGCGACGCAGATCGACGCGCTGCTCGACGACGGGACGCGCCGGCTGGGCGCGGCCGGGTACGGCGCCCGCAGCGGCTACCTCACCTCGCCCGTGGCCGGCGGCAACAGCTGGCTCGCCCACGCGACGTTCCTGTCCGGGCTGTGGATCAACAACCAGCAGCGCCACGACGCACTGGTCGCCGGCCACCGGCTGACCCTGACCAGCGCCTTCCAGCGGGCGAACTGGCGCACGGTCGGCGTGATGCCGGGTACGACCACCGACTGGCCGGAAGGCCGGTTCTACGGCTACGAGCAGGTCTACGACGCGCGCAACCTCGGCTACCAGGGCCCGAACCTGGGCTGGGCCAGCATCCCGGACCAGTACAGCCTGCAGACCTTCCAGCGGTCCGAGCGGGCCGTGCCGGGGCACGCTCCGCTGATGGCCGAGGTGGTGCTGGTCTCCAGCCACGCACCGTGGCCGCTGATCCCCGACGTCATCGACTGGAACACGGTCGGCGACGGCGCGGTCTTCCACACGATGACCAGTGGCGAGCCCCGCGACGCGGTCTGGGCCAAGGGCACCGAGGCGGTGCGCACGGCCTATCGGCGCTCCATCGAGTACTCGCTGTCCAGCCTGATCTCCTACGTGCAGACCTACGGCGACGACAACCTCGTCCTGGTGGTTCTGGGCGACCACCAGGCCGCCCCGGTGATCACCGGGGCCACCACCGGGCGCGAGGTGCCGATCACGCTAGTCGCCCGCGACCGGGCCGTGCTCGACCGCATCTCCGGCTGGGGCTGGGACGAGGGCCTGCGGCCGGGGCCGCAGGCGCCGATCTGGCGGATGGACGCCTTCCGCGACCGCTTCCTCAGCGCGTTCGGCCCGCAGACCGGGGGTGAGGGGACGGAGGCGGCGCCGAACCGCGGCCGCGCCGAACCGCTGCCGCGCTGACCGCCGGTTCGCGCCGGTTTCGCGGTCGTCAGGCCTGGCGGAGCCGGCGCAGCGCGGCGTGCACCTTCTCGCGGTCCTCGGTCGCCCAGAACGGCGGCAGCGACGCGCGCAGGAAGCCGCCGTAGCGGGCCGTCGCCAGCCGCGGGTCCAGGATCGCCACCACGCCGCGGTCGTCCATGCCGCGCAGCAGCCGGCCGGCGCCCTGCGCGAGCAGCAGCGCGGCGTGGGCGGCCGAGACGGCGAGGAAGCCGTTGCCGCCGCGCGCGTCGGTGGCCCGCTGCCGGGCGGCGACCAGCGGATCGTCGGGGCGGGGGAACGGGATCCGATCGATGATCACCAGCGACAGCGACGGTCCGGGCACGTCGACGCCCTGCCAGAGCGACAGCGTGCCGAACAGCGACGTCTCCGGGTCCTCGGCGAACCGCTTCACCAGCAGCATCGTCGCGTCGTCGCCCTGGCAGAGCAGCGGCGTGTCCAGCCGCCCGCGCAGCGCCTCGGTGGCCTGCTTGGCCGCGCGCATCGAGGAGAACAGGCCGAGGGTGCGCCCGCCGGCGGCCTCGACCAGGCTCGCGATCTCGTCCAGGTAGGCCGGGGGCAGCCCGTCCCGGCCGGGCGCCGGGAGCCGGCGCGCCACGTAGAGGATGCCGCTGCGGGCGTGGGCGAACGGGGAGCCGACGTCCAGCCCCGACCATTTCGGGGCGTCCGGGTCCGGAACCGGGTCGTCCACGCCGCCGGCCGCCGTCGCCGAGGGTGGGAGCCCCCACTGCCGGGCCAGCGCGTCGAAGTTGCCGCCCAGCGCCAGCGTCGCCGAGGTCAGAACCACCGTCGACCGCCCGAACAGGCGCTCCCGCAGCAGCCCGCCCACCCACAGCGGGGCGGCCCGCAGCACCTTGTACCGGGACCCGTCCGGGCCCTGCTCAGCCAGCCAGACCACGTCGCGGCGCTTGGCCGGATCGGGTTCGTCGAACGCCCCGAGCAGCCGCACCGCGGTGTCGGCCACGTCGTCCAGCGCGGCCTGGGCGATCTTGCGGCCGGCCGCGCCATCGGGGTCCTCCCGCCGCTCACCGCCGAGCGACTGCCGGCAGCTCGCGGCGGCGTCGCGCACCGCGGACAGCACGCCGGCCGCGGCCTGCGGCAGCGTGTCCCAGCGGCCGGGCGGCAGGTCCTCCAGCACCAGGGCCAGGCCCTCGCCTGCCTCGGCCAGCCGGTCGGCCACGGCCTGGTCCACCAGCTTGCCCAGCCGACGCGCGGCCGCCCCGACCTGGCCGGAGGTCAGCTCGGCGGTGGCCACCCCGGTGACCCGGTCGACCAGCTCGTGCGCCTCGTCGACCACCACCACGTCGTGCTCGGGCAGCACCGGACGGCCGTCCAGCGCGTCGATGGCCAGCAGCGCGTGGTTGGTGACCACGATGTCGGCCCGGCCGGCGGCCGCCTTGGCCCGCTCGGCGAAGCAGTCCTCGCCGACCGGGCAGCGGGCCGCGCCCAGGCACTCGCGAGCGGTCACCGACACCTGCCGCCAGGTCGCGTCGGGCACGCCGGGCACCAGCTCGTCGCGGTCGCCGGTCGTGGAGGTGTCGGCCCACTCGTGCAGCCGCTTCACCGCGCGGCCCATCGCGGAGATCTGGAACGGGTCGAACAGCTCGTCGGCCGGGTCGACGTCGTCGCCGCCGTGCAGCTTGTTCAGGCACAGGTAGTTGCGCCGGCCCTTGAGGATGGCGAAGGTCGGGGTCCGGCCGAGCGCGGGGGCCAGCGCCGTCGCCACCCGAGGCAGGTCCCGGTCCACGAGCTGGCGCTGCAGCGCGATGGTGGCCGTGGAGATGACCACGGTGTGCCCGGTGGCCACCGCGTGGTGGATGGCCGGCACCAGGTAGGCCAGCGACTTCCCGGTCCCCGTTCCGGCCTGCACGGCCACGTGCTCCCGGGTGGCGATCGCCGCCCGGACGGCCTCGACCATCCGGTCCTGGCCCTCCCGGCGCTGCCCGCCGACCGCGCCCACCGCCGCGTCCAGCAGCTCGACCACTCCGGGCGGCTGAGTGGTGGTGGGCATCGCTGGAGGCTACCGGGCGGTTGATCCGCGCCGTGGGCGAACGGCCGTTTCCGCGCCGGCGAACTACCGTGGGGGCGTGGGTGGGTCCTGGCAGGACGACGAGGCCGTTCGGTTCATGCTCGACGACTGCGAGTCGTGGGCGGTGGTCGGGCTGTCCGGGAAGCCGAGCAGGACGGCGTACTCCATCGCCGGGCTGCTGCAGCGCCGCGGGAAGCGGATCGTGCCGGTGCACCCGAGCGCGCCGGTGGTGCTGGGCGAGCAGGGGTACCCGACGCTGGCCGACGTCCCGTTCCCGGTGGACGTGGTGGACGTGTTCCGGCGGTCGGCCGCGGCGGGGGAGTTCGCCGACCAGGCGGTCGCGGTCGGGGCGCGGGCGGTGTGGTTCCAGCTCGGGGTGATCGACGAGGCGGCGTTCGCGCGGACGGTCGCCGCCGGCGTGCCGATGGTGATGGACACCTGCCCGGCCATCGAGTGGGGCAGGCGGGGAAGCTGACGAGCGGCCCGCCCGCCTAGGAGTCGGGGCCCATCCCGTCCGGGTCGCGTTCCCGGTTCAGGCGACGTTCGGCCGCGATCCGGCGCCAGGCGCTGCGCCGAGCGGAGCGATCGGCGAGCAGGTAGCCGATGGTGACGGCCAGCAGGATCAACGCGGTGGCGGCCACAACGGCGACGACGTCCACTTCCCACCTCCGGCGGCGCTCGGGATCAGCTGGGCTGCTCGACGTCAGTGATCAACATGTGCCCCGGGGCGTGGGTGATCGCGAAGGGCACCCGCGACGCCATCACCGCGGCCTGCGGGGTCACCCCGCACGCCCAGAACATCGGCACGTCGCCCGCGCTGAGGGTGACCGCGTCCCCGAACTGGGGCGCGTCCAGGTCGCCGACCAGCAGCGATTCCGGATCACCGACGTGCACCGGGGCGCCGTGCACGGCGGGCACGCGGCCCGACAGCTCCACCGCGGAGGCCACCAGCCCGGCCGGAACCGGACGCATCGACACCACCAGCGGGCCGCGCAGCCGGCCGGCCGGACGGCACGGCCGTCGCGTCAGGTACATCGGCACGTTCCGGCCCTGCTCGATGTGTCGCAGCGGGATGCCGTGCGCGGCCAGCATGGCCTCGAAGGTGAACGAGCAGCCGATGTGGAACGCGACCAGGTCCGGCCGCCAGTGCTCCACGACATCGGTCGGCTCGGCCACGAGCGCCCCGTCCCGCCAGATCCGATAGCGCGGGAGGTCGGTGCGCAGGTCGGCGTCCGGGGCGAGCACGGTGCCGGTGGCACCGGCGTCGCTCACGTCGAGCACCGGGCACGGCTTCGGGTTGCGCTGGGCGAACAGCAGGAACTCTCGTAGGCCCAGTCCGCCGGCACCGCGATGAGGTTGGTCTGGGTGAAGCCGGGCGCCCAGCCGGCGGTCGGACAGACCTGGCCGGCCCGGAACATGGCGCGGGCCTGCTGGGGAGTCGTTGCGCTTGCCGCAGTCGTCATCCCGGCCCCCACAAACGTTGAATAGGAGCACGATAGGATCGTTCAACGATTCAGTCAACGCCCGTGGCGAAGCCTGGCGAGCCGGGCCAGCCCGGCCATGTCGCTCAGACCGCGATGCCGGCCGCGCGCATCTCGGTCAGCGCCCGTTCGGTCGTCTCCGGGGCGACGCCGGCGCACAGGTCCAGCAGCACGGTCGTGCCGAAGCCGGCCGTGGCGGCGTCCAGCGCGGTGGCCCGCACGCAGTGGTCGGTGGCGATGCCCACCACGTCCACCTCGGTCACCCCGCGCTGGGCGAGCCAGTCGCGCAGCGTCGCCCCGCCCGGCTCGCTGCCCTCGAACCCGGAGTAGGCGGCGGTGTGCGCGCCCTTGTCGAACACCGCCTCGATCGGCGCGACGTCCAGCTCGGGGTGGAACGAGGCACCCCAGGTGCCGCGCCGGCAGTGCGGTGGCCAGGAGTCGACGAAGTCCGGCCGGTCGGAGAAGTGGGCGCCGGGGTCGATGTGGTGGTCCCGGGTGGCGACCACGCGGTCCCAGCGCTCCGGATCCGCGTGCAGCGTGTCGGAGATCCCCGCCGCCACCGCGGCGCCACCGGCCACGGCCAGCGAGCCGCCCTCGCAGAAGTCGTTCTGCACGTCAACCACGATCAACGCGCGGGTCATCGTCAGGTCCCCTCGAAGACGGTCGGGATGGCCGGCTCGCCGCGGGAGAGCTTCAGCCCCTCCCACGGCACCGCCACCAGTGCGGCCCGCAGGTGCTCGCGGGACCCGTCCAGGGTGGGCAGCTCGGGCACCAGCTCGCCGTCGCGCATCAGCGGCACCGGCAGCACCCGGTCGTGCGGGCCCGCCTCGACCGGCCGGTCCGCGTCGTGGACGACCTCCTCGATCGCGGTGCCGGTCGGCTTGAAGCGGCGCAGCGCGGACTTCTGCCCGCCACGCGACTCCTTGGCCGCGCTGCGCTTGGCCACCGGCCGGCCGTCCACCTCGACCAGCTTGTAGACCATCCCGGCCGTCGGCGCCCCGGACCCGGTGACCACCGCCGTGCCCACCCCGTAGGAGTCCACCGGCTCGGCGCGCAGCGCGGCGATGGCGTACTCGTCCAGGTCGCCGGAGAGCACGATCCTGGTGCCGGTGGCGCCCAGGACGTCGAGCTGCTCGCGGGCCTGTCGGGCCAGCACGCCCAGGTCGCCGGAGTCGATCCGGATCGCGCCCAGCATCGGCCCGGCGGCCTGCACCGCCAGCTCCACGCCGCGCCGGATGTCGTAGGTGTCCACCAGCAGCGTCGTCTCCGGCCCCAGCGCCTTGACCTGCGCGGAGAACGCGGTCAGCTCGTCGTCGTGCAGCAGGATCCAGGCGTGGGCCGCGGTGCCGGCGGTCGGGATGCCGTGCCGGCGCTCGGCCTCCAGGTTGGACGTGGCGGCGAAGCCGGCCAGGTAGGCAGCCCGGGCTGCGGCCACCGCGGCCGCCTCGTGGGTGCGTCGCGAGCCCATCTCGATGAGTGGCCGGCCGGCCGCCGCGGTGACCATCCGGGCCGCGGCCGAGGCCACCGCGCTGTCGTGGTTCATGATCGACAGGGCCAGGGTCTCCAGCATGACCGCGTCGGCGAAGCTGCCGGTGACGGTGAGGACCGGGGAGCCGGGGAAGTACAGCTCGCCCTCCGGGTAGCCGTCGATGTCGCCGGCGAAGCGGTAGTCGGCCAGCCATTCGAGGGTGTCCCGGTCGACCACGCCGGCCAGCGCCGCCAGCTCCTGCTCGCCGAACCGGAAGCGCTCGATCGACTCCAGCAGCCGTCCGGTGCCGGCCACCACGCCGTAGCGGCGCCCGTCCGGCAGCCGGCGGGCGAACAGTTCGAACACGCACCGCCGCGTCGCGGTGCCGTCGGCCAGCGCCGCCGCCACCATCGTCAGCTCGTACCGGTCGGTCATCAGCGCGGTGCTGACACCGGCCGTCGACGGACTGCCACCTGTCATGGCACGACAGCCTATGGGGCGTGCGCAGCCGGTGCCCCGAATGTCACCATGGTCCACATGGCCGCGCCCCATTCTGTCGACATGCGCGAGGCCGCACCCACCCGCCAGGTGGATCCGGTCGTCGTCGAGGACTCCGAGTCCGACACGCCCTGGCAGGCGATCGTGTGGAACGACCCCGTCAACCTGATGTCCTACGTGACCTACGTGCTGCAGAAGCTGTTCGGCTACCCGGAGCCGAAGGCCACCGCGCTGATGCTCGACGTGCACCACAAGGGCAAGGCCGCGGTGTCGCACGGGGACAAGGACAAGATCGAGGCCGACGTGGCCAAGCTGCACGCCGCCGGCCTCTGGGCCACCATGCAGCACGCGTGACGTGAACGGCTGGAAGCGCTCCGGGCGCGGCGCCAAGCAGCGGCTCGTGACCTCCCTGGAGGCCCAGGAGGTCGTGGTGCTGCGCAACCTCATCGTCGAGGTGAAGCAGATGCTCAGCGGCCGCGGGGAGGAGAACCCGACCGACGAGCTGTCCGTGCTCACCGGTATCCGCACCGGCCCGACCAGCCGGCCCACCGACCGGGTGCTGGCCCGGCTGCTGCCCGACTTCACCACCGAGGACGCCGACCTGGCCGCCGGCCTGCGCTCGCTGCACGAGCCGGAGCTGATCGAGGCCAAGAACGCCGCCGCGTCGGCCGTGCTGGAGATGCTGCCCGCGGGCGGCGGGAAGATCGAGCTGACACCGGAGCAGGCCGACACCTGGCTGGCCGCGCTGAACGACGTGCGGCTGGCCCTGGGCACCGCGCTGGACGTCAGCGAGGACATGCCCGAGGAGCTGTCCCCGGAGGACCCGCGGGCCCCGCACCTGGGCGTCTACCACTGGCTGACGTTCGTGCAGGATGCGCTGGTGCAGACCCGCATGCAGGTCAGGTGAGTGCGGCAGCGCCCACCGGCCTTCCCCGCCTGCTGGCCGAGCTGGATCCGCTGCTGCGACCCGGCCGTTACGTGTTCGCCACCGGGCCGCTCGACGCTCCGGTCCCGGCCGAGGCGGTGGCCTCCTTCGCCGAGGACGAGGGCCGCACCGTGGTGGTGCCGGCGGCCACCGCGGACCGGCTGGGCCTGGCCGCTCAGTACCCGTGCGCGTGGATCACGCTGCGGGTCGACTCGCAGCTCGCCGGGGTCGGGCTGCTGGCCCGGGTGACGGCCGTCCTGGCCGGACGCGGTATCAGCGTGAACCCGGTCTCGGCGGTGCACCACGACCACCTGTTCGTGCCGTACGACAGCGCCGCCGCCGCGATGGCCGCGCTGCGGGAGCTCAGCGCCCGCGCCGCCCCGGCGGCCGCGTCCGCCTCGTCCTGCGGCGAGTACGAGCTGGACGACGACCCGGCCCGGATCGACCGCGACGTGGTCTGGCAGTTCCTGTCCACCGCGGCGTACTGGTCGCGCTGGCGGAGCCGGACCGACGTGGAGACCCAGTTGGACCGGGCCTGGCGGGTGGTCGGGGCCTACCGGCGGTCGACCGGGGAGCTGGTCGGGTTCGCCCGCGCCGTGTCGGACGGGGTGTCCTTCGGCTACCTGGCCGACGTGTTCGTGCTGCCGGCGGCGCGCGGGGCCGGGCTCGGAGTGGCGCTGGTGGAGTCGATCACCGACGACCCGCGGGTGCGCTGGGTGCTGTTCACCGGCGATGCGCACGGGCTGTACGAGCGGTTCGGCTTCGCGCCGCCGGACGCCACCTGCCTGGTGCGGCCGGGCACCCACTGAGCCGCCCGGGAGCCGACCGGGTGCGGGTCGAGCGGGACACCACGGTCGTTGCGGGGCGGTCGGACGACCACCGTGTTGCGCTCGACGCGGTAGGAGCCCGGCCCGGGGCTTCAGGTCGGGACGAACCGCGCTGGGCGGTGTGACGCTGCTCCGCCGGACCGCGCCGGCACCCTCCGCGCCCCGTACGCTGGGGCTTGTGCTGGTGATCCGAGCCGATCTCGTGGAGGAGATCGAGGCCCACGCCCGCCGGGACCATCCGGACGAGGCGTGCGGGGTGATCGCCGGCCCCGAGGGCTCCGACCGCCCGGAGCGGTTCATCCCGATGCTCAACGCCGCCCGCTCGCCCACGTTCTACGAGTTCGACTCGGGCGACCTGCTGCGGCTCTACCGCGACATGGGTTCCCGCGACGAGGTGCCGGTGGTCATCTACCACTCGCACACCGCGACCGAGCCCTACCCGTCGCGCACCGACATCGCCTACGCGTCCGAGCCCGAGGCGCACTACGTGCTGGTCTCCACGCGCTCCGAGCAGCGCGAGTTCCGGTCGTTCCGGATCGTCGACGGCGCGGTCACCGAGGAAGAAGTTCAGGTCGTGGAGACTTACATGTTCGCGCACACCGGCGCGGACGCCATTCCTCCCAAAGACTGAGTCCCGACCACTCCTGACGTTCCTCCGCGCACCGTCACCACCCATCGAGCTGGAGCACATCCATGGCAGTCACCGTGTCCATCCCCACCATCCTGCGCACCCACACCGGCGGCGAGAAGACCGTCGAGGCCAAGGGCAGCACCGTCGCCGAGGTGATCGACGACCTGGAGTCGCGGCATTCCGGCATCGCCGGCCGCCTCATCACCAGCGGCAACCTGCACCGCTTCGTCAACATCTACGTCGACGACGAGGACGTCCGGTTCGCCGGCGGGCTGGACGCCCCGGTCAGCGAGAACTCCCAGGTGACGATCCTGCCTGCGGTCGCGGGCGGCTGATCCCCGGTGGCCCGGTACGACTCGTTGCTGGCCGCCGTGGGGGACACCCCGCTGGTCGGCCTGCCCTCGCTGTCGCCCGCGCCGCACGTCAGGCTGTGGGCCAAGCTCGAGGACCGCAACCCCACCGGCTCGATCAAGGACCGGCCGGCCCTGGCCATGATCGAGAAGGCGGAGGCGGACGGGCTGCTCGCACCGGGCGCCATCGTGCTCGAGCCGACCTCGGGCAACACCGGGATCTCGCTGGCCATGGCCTGCAAGCTCAAGGGCTACCGGCTGATCTGCGTGATGCCGGAGAACACCTCGATCGAGCGCCGCCAGCTGCTCGAGATGTACGGCGCGGAGATCATCTCCTCGCCGGCGGCCGGTGGCTCGAACCAGGCCGTGGCCATGGCCAAGGAACTGTCCGCGCAGAACCCGGACTGGGTGATGCTGTACCAGTACGGCAACCCGGCCAACGCGGACGCGCACTACCGCACCACCGGCCCGGAGATCCTGCGCGACTGCCCGGAGATCACCCACTTCGTGGCCGGCCTGGGCACCACCGGCACGCTGGTCGGGACCGGGCGCTACCTGCGCGAGCACAAGCCCGACGTGCAGATCGTGGCGGCCGAGCCCCGCTACGGCGAGCTGGTCTACGGGCTGCGCAACCTCGACGAGGGCTTCGTCCCCGAGCTCTACGACCCGGACGTGCTGACCGCGCGCTACTCGGTCGGCAGCCGCGACGCGCTGCGCCGCACCCGGCAGCTGGTGGAGCAGGAGGGCATCTTCGCCGGCATCTCCACCGGCGGCATCCTGCACGCTGCGCTGGCCGTGGCCGAGAAGGCGGCCGGGGCGGGGGAGACCGCGGACATCGTGCTGGTGGTGTGCGACGCCGGCTGGAAGTACCTGTCGACCGGCGCCTACTCCGGCGACCTGGACGATGCCGCCGCCGCCATCGACGGCCACCTCTGGGCCTGACGGCCCCTGTGAGTGGCGGGCCGTGCTAGAACGCGGCGCGCCACTCACGACCCGCTGCGGGCGCGGCCCGCGGCGGCGGTCGGGGAATGCGAGTTCCGGCGCGGCCCGGCTGCGCACGCGTAGATTCGAGGACATGGTTGCTTCGGTGCCGGGGTCCCGCCGGCCGACCGCCCGGGTGCTGCCGGCCTCGCCGGTGCGGGCGCTGCTCACGATGCTGCTGTTCACCGCGCTGCTCTACGTGATCGAGACGGCGGACACGGTCACCGGCGGCGTCCTGGACGCCGAGGGCGGCATCGAGCCACGCGAGCTCGACGGGCTGGACGGCGTGCTGTTCGCCCCGTTGCTGCACGGCGGGTTCGCGCACCTCGTCGCGAACACGGTGCCGTTCCTGGTGTTCGGCTTTCTGGCCATGGCCGGCGGGATGCGCCAGTTCGTGGTGGTCACCGCGACGGTCTGGCTGCTCGGCGGACTCGCGGTGTGGCTGCTCGGCCCGGCCGACACCAACCACATCGGCGCCTCCGGCCTGATCTTCGGTTGGCTGGTGTTCCTGCTGGTCCGCGGCTTCTACACGCGCAGCGTGGCGCAGCTCGTGCTGGCCGTTGCGCTGTTCCTGATCTGGGGTGGCGTGTTGTGGGGCGTGCTGCCCGGCGACCCCAACGTCTCCTGGCAGGGGCACCTGTTCGGGGCGCTGGCCGGGCTGCTCGCGGCGCGCCTGGTCGGTCGGGCGGACCGGCCCGCCCGCGCGGTGCCGCCTACGCTGCGCGGGTGAACCTCGACGCCCCGATCGGCATCTTCGACTCCGGGGTCGGCGGCCTCACCGTCGCGCGCGCGGTGCTCGACCAGCTGCCCGCGGAGCAGATCGTCTACGTCGGGGACACCGCACACGGCCCGTACGGCCCGCTGGCCATCGCCGACATCCGCCGGCACGCGCTGGCCGTCGGTGACGCGCTGGTGGAGCGCGGGGTGAAGGCGCTGGTCATCGCGTGCAACACGGCCTCGGCCGCCTGCCTGGCCGACGCCCGCGAGCGCTACCCGGTGCCGGTCGTCGAGGTGGTGCTGCCCGCGGTGCGCCGGGCCGCCGCGGCCACCCGCAACGGCCGGATCGGGGTGATCGGTACCCGGGCGACCATCGCGTCCGGGGCCTACACCGACGCCTTCGCCGCGGCCCGCGACGTCGAGGTGACCGGCGTGGCCTGCCCGCGGTTCGTCGACTTCGTGGAGCGGGGGATGACCAGCGGGCGGCAGGTGCTGGGGCTGGCCCAGGGCTACCTGGAGCCGCTGCAGCGCGCCCGGGTGGACACCGTGGTGCTCGGCTGCACGCACTACCCGTTGCTCACCGGCGTGCTGCAGATCGTGCTCGGGCCGGACGTCACGCTCGTCTCCAGTGCCGACGAGACGGCCAAGGACCTGGTCCGCATGCTGATGACCCGGGAACTGGCCCGGGACCCCGGCGGGCCGCCGCCCGGGCCGCACCAGTTCCTGGCCACCGGGGATCCGGAGCCGTTCCGGCGGCTGGGTCGGCGGTTCCTGGGGCCGGAGATCGGGGTTGTGGGGCCGCTGGCGCGGCCTGTGAGTGCTGAGCCGTGTTAGAGCACGGCTCAGCACTCACAGCCCCCGGGACGGTCGAGCGGATGCCGGGCCGGGTGTACCTGCTGGCCGGCGGCGGCTTCGCGGTGGGCACCAGCGCGTACGTGGTGTCCGGGATGCTGCCGGCGGTCGCCGCCGATCTCGGGGTGTCGCTGACCGCCGCCGGTCAGCTGACCACCGCGTTCGCCCTGGCCTACGCGGTGGGCGCGCCGGTGCTCGCGGTGCTCACCGGCCGCTGGGAGCGGCGCCGGCTGTTGCTGGTCGCGTTGCTGGTGGCCACCGCGGGCAACACGCTGGCCGCGCTGGCCCCGAACTATCCGCTGCTGCTGGCCGCCCGGGTGCTCGCCGCGCTCGGGGCCGCCGTGTTCACCCCGGCGGCCACCCTCGTCGCCACCCAGCTCAGCCCGCCGGGGCGGCGCGGGCAGGCGGTGGCCGCGGTGTTCAGCGGGCTCACACTGGCGCTGGTGATCGGGGTGCCGGCCGCCACCCTGCTGGAGCCGCTGATCGGATTCCGGGGCGTGTTCGCGCTGGTCGCCGCGATCTGCGTGCTGGCGGCGATCGGGGTGCGGCTGCTGCTGCCGCGGGTGTCCGCGCCGGACGCGGTGGGGCTGCGGGCCCGGCTCGCGGTGGCGGCGGACCGCCGGGTGCTGACCGTGCTGGCCGTCTCCACGCTCGGGCTGCTCGCCGTGATGAGCGTCTACACCTACATCGCACCGCTGCTGGACGCGTCGGCCGGGGTGCGCGGCAGCCGGCTCGGGCTGGTGCTGCTCGGGTACGGCGCCGGGTGCCTGGTCGGCAACTCGGTGGGCGGGCGGCTGGCCGACCGGTTCGGCAACCGGCGCCCGCTGCTGGTGGCGATCCCGCTGTTCGTGCTCGCGCTGGCCACGCTGCCCTGGACCGCGAGCAGCCCGGTCGGGGCGGCGATCGCGCTGTTCGCGTTGGGCATGATCGGGTGGTCCACGAACGCGCCGCTGCAGAGCCGGCTGATCGAGCTGTCGCCGGGCGGCAGCGGCCTGGTGCTGTCGCTGAACGCGTCCGCCATCTATCTCGGGGCCGGGCTCTCCGGGGTGGTCGGCGGGCTGGTGATCGCCTGGTTCGGGGTGCAGGCGCTGCCGCTGGTCGCCGGCGTGATCGCGCTGGCCGGGCTGGTCATGCTGCTGATCGCGCTGCGGCAGCGGCCGTCCCCGGCCGGGGCGCCGACGCCGCTCGGGTAGCGTCCCCGACCGTGATCGACGCGCTGGCCCTGGTCGTGCTGATCGCGACGGCCGCGCTGGCCCTGTTCGGGATCGGGCTGACCATTGCGGGCCGCCCACCGGGGCGCGAGCTGACGATCGCCGTCGGCGTCGTGGTCGCGCTGCTCGCGGTGCAGGCCGTGATCGCCGCGGCCCGGGTGTTCGGCGGGGTGACGCTGCCCGAGACCGGTACGTTCCTGATCTACCTCGGGGTGTCGGTCTGCGTGCTGCCGATCGCGCTGCAGTGGGCGAGCGCCGACGAGAACAGCCGGTGGGGCGGCGCGGTGGTCGCGGTGGCCGCCGTCGGTACCGCGGTGGCGGTGCTGCGCCTGCAGGGGCTGTGGGCGGCCGCGGGTGGGTGAGCGGGCCCGCGCCACCGCGTCGGGTCCGGGCCGCGTGCTGATCGCGGTGTACGGCATCTTCGCGCTGTCCGCGACGGCCCGGGCCGGGGTGCAGATCGCCACCCGTTTCGCCGAGGCCCCGGTGGCCTACCTGCTCTCGGCCCTCGCCGGCGTGGTCTACATCGTGGCCACCGTCGGGCTGGCCGGCCGCGGCCGGACCGCCCGCCGGCTGGCCTGGACCGCGGTGATCTTCGAGCTGGTCGGGGTGCTGACGGTCGGTGCCGTCACCGTGCTGGACTCGGGCGACTTCCCGGACGACACCGTCTGGTCGGTGTTCGGCCGCGGTTACGGCTTCGTGCCCCTGGTCCTGCCACTCGTGGGGCTCTGGTGGCTGTGGCACACCCGACCGCGCTAGCGTTCCGCATGCGGCTGACAGTCCTCGGTTGCTCGGGAAGCGGTCCGGGTCCGCTCGCGCCGGCGTCGGGCTACCTGGTGTCGGCCGCGGACCGCCACCTCACCCTCGATCTCGGCAACGGGACGTTCGGCCCGTTGCAGCGCCACCTCGATCCCTGGCGGCTGGACGCGGTCGCGTTCTCGCACCTGCACCCGGACCACTGCGCCGACTTCACCGCGCTCGTCGTGCACCGTCGCTACCACCCGCAGCCCCCGTTCGACCCCCTGTCGCGGCCGCTGCCGGTGTTCGCGCCCGGCGAGGCGTCCGACCGGTTCGCCGCCGCCTACGCGCCCTCGGCCGCGGAGCGGGCCGACACCGACCTGACCGACGCGTTCGCCTTCCGGTCGCTCGTCGACGGCGTGCAGGTGGATCTCGGCGGCGGGCTGCGACTGCGGGCCGGCGCCGTCGATCACCTGTGCGAGGCCTATGCGCTGCGCGTCGAGCACGAGGGCCGGAGCCTGGCCTACAGCGGCGACACCGGCCCGTGCGCCGGCCTGATCGAGATCGCCCGGGGCGCGGACGTGTTGCTCTGCGAGGCCAGCTGGCCGCACGCCGGGGTCTGGGGTGCGGACGGGCAGCCGCCGTCCGGGGTGCACCTGTCCGGGCGGCAGGCCGGCGAGCACGCCGCGGCCGCCGGGGTGGGCCGGCTGCTGCTGACGCACGTGCCCTCCTGGTTCGACGGCGTCGACCTGCTCGCCGAGGCCAAGGAGGTGTTCGACGGGCCGGTCGAGCTGGTCGAGCCGGACGGCTGCTACGACATCTGACGGGACCGCCCGTTCAGCCGGTGAAGCGCAGCTCCACCCGGCGGTTCTGGGCCCGCCCCGCCGGATCGTCCTCGCCGCCCCGCTCGTTCGGCGCCACCGGCCGGTCCTCACCGAATCCCTGCACGTCCATGGCCAGATCGGGGCGGGCACCGCGGATTGCGGTCGCCACCGCGTCGGCCCGGGCCCGGGACAGCTCCAGGTTGGCCTGCGGGGTGCCGACGCTGTCGGTGTGGCCGTGCACCTTGAGCGCCCCACCCCGGGGCACCGGGCCGATCAGGCCGGCCAGCCGGGCCGGCGCGCTCGCCGGCAGCACCGCGCTGCCGAACGCGAAGAGCACGTCGGTGCTCAGCGACACCACGGTCTCCGCGCCCTGCTCGGTGGTCGACTCCACGTCGGCGATGCGCGCGTCGATGTCGGCGACGGGCAGCTGGATGTCGTCGACCGGCGCGCTCACGTCGGCCACGTCCGCGGGCTGCGCGGCCGCCGGCGCGGCCGGCAGCCAGGCCAGTGCGGCCGCCGCGACCAGCACGGCCACGCCGCGGCGGGTCACTGGATCCGCACGCCCTCGAAGGTCGGGACCTGGTCGGCGAACTGCAGGTTGAGGGCGTCGACGCCGGCCGGTGGCGCGGCGAACGTGGCCTCGACCAGCAGCGTCGACCCCGACGGCACCCGGTCCCCGATGTCCTTGGAGCGCAGCTCGCCGGACCCGGCTGTGGCCACCCGGTACAGCTTGAGGTTGTTCACATCGATCAGCTGCGGCTGCCAGCTCTGCTGACCCAGCATCTCGTACAGGTTGAGCTCATCGGTCTGCGACGTGGTGGGCGTCAGCGCGGCGGTGAGGACCAGCACCTTGCCCTGCCGCTTCAGCCCGAGCACGTCGATCTTGAGCAGGGCCTGCTGGTCGTTGTTCAGCGACATCGGCACCTGGACGGTGGCCAGCGCGTTGCGGAACCCGTCCGGCGGCACCAGCGGCGGGGCCGTGGCGGGGGCGGGCGCGGTGGCGGTGGCGGCGGCGGTGGCCGGGACGGCGGGGGTGCCGGTCGCGCTGCCGCCACCCAGCCCGGGGACCGAGCACCCGGTGAGCCCAACCAGGCCCGCGACCAGTGCGCCGACGACTACGGAACGTGCTGGCATTCGCCCCTCCGGGTGTCGTGACGTGCGCGGCACCTTATCGGGGGCGAACGTGCGCGTCGGGGGCGGCCCATAAGCTGCCCGGGTGACGCGAGCAGACGGACGGCGCGACGACGAGCTGCGCCCGGTGAAGATCATCCGTGGATTCCAGAAGTACCCGGCCGGGTCGGTGCTCGTGGAGTTCGGCGACACCCGGGTGCTCTGCGCGGCGAGCGTGACCGAGGGGGTGCCGCGCTGGCGGAAGGGCTCCGGGCTCGGCTGGCTGACCGCCGAGTACGCGATGCTGCCCTCGGCCACCAACACCCGCAGCGACCGGGAGTCGGTGAAGGGCCGGGTCGGCGGGCGCACCCACGAGATCAGCCGGCTGATCGGCCGCTCGCTGCGGGCCTGCATCGACCTGCGCGCGCTGGGGGAGAACACGATCGCGCTGGACTGCGACGTGCTGCAGGCCGACGGCGGCACCCGGACCGCGGCGATCACCGGCGCGTACGTGGCGCTGGCCGACGCGGTCGGCTGGCTGGCCGGGCGCGGGCAGCTCGCCGGCCCCCGCCCGCTCTCGGCGGCGGTGGCCGCGGTCAGCGTCGGAGTGGTGGACGGGGCCGTCCGGCTCGACCTGCCCTACGAGGAGGACTCCCGGGCCGAGGTGGACGCGAACGTGGTCGGCACCGACACCGGGCGCCTGATCGAGGTGCAGAGCACCGGGGAGGGCGGCACGTTCAGCCGCAAGGAGCTGGACGCCATGCTCGACGCGGCGACCGCCGGGATCGGTGTCCTGCTGCAGCTCCAGGCCGAGGCGTTGGCCCAGCCCTACCCGGGTCGGTCCTGACGTGGGAGGGCCGGCATGACGCTGCTGCTCGCCTCCCGCAACGCGGGCAAGCTCGCCGAGCTGCAGCGGATGCTGAGTGCGGTCGGGGGACTGGCGGTGATCGGGCTGGCCGACGTCCCCGAGTTCCCGGAGGCCCCCGAGACCGGGGCGACGTTCGCGGAGAACGCGCTGGCCAAGGCCCGGGACGCGACCGCGGCCACCGGACTGGCCGCGGTGGCCGACGACTCCGGGCTGGCCGTGGACGCGCTGAACGGGATGCCCGGCGTGCTCTCGGCCCGCTGGTCCGGCCGGCACGGCGACGACGTCGCGAACACCGAGCTGCTGCTGGCCCAGCTGCGCGACGTGCCCGACGAGCGGCGCGGTGCCGCGTTCGTGTGCGCGGCGGCGCTGGTGCTGCCCGACGGGACCGAGACCGTGGTGCACGGCGAGTGGCGGGGACGGATCGCGCGCGCAGCCCGCGGCGCCGGCGGGTTCGGCTACGACCCGATCTTCGTGCCGGACGGCGAGCAGCGCACGTCGGCCGAGCTCAGCCCGCAGGAGAAGGACGCGGCCAGCCACCGCGGGCGGGCGCTGCGCGCCCTGCTGCCGCAGCTGAGCGGGGTGCGGTGAGCACCGCACCGGTACGGTGGTCGGAGTGAAACCGGGACGGTGGGTCGTCGGCGGGCTCGCGGCGCTGGCGGCGCTCGCGGTCGCGCTGTTCCTGCTGCGCGACGCCGGCCTGCCCGACCTGCGCCGGACCGTGCAGTCGGCCGGCCTGTGGGCGCCGCTGCTGTTCGTGCTGCTGCAGGCCGTCGTCACCGTGTCCCCGGTCCCGCGCACGTTCTTCACCGTCGCCGCCGGGGTGCTGTTCGGTTCGATCAGTGGCCTGCTGCTCACCGTGACCGGCACCGCGCTGGCCGCCGCCGGGGCGTTCTGGCTGGCCCGCCTGCTCGGCGGCCGGGTCGTGGAGCGGTACGCCCGCCGGCCGCTGGTCGCCTGGATACGGGCCCGGCTGGACCGCAGCGGGCTGCTGGCGATGGTGTCGCTGCGGCTGATCCCGGCGGTGCCGTTCTCGGTGCTGAACTACGCGTCCGGGGTGTCCGGGGTGCGCTTCCCGCCGTTCGTCCTCGGCACCGTGCTCGGGGTGCTGCCCGGCACGGTCGCGGTCGTCGTGCTCGGCGACGCCGCGGTGGGCGGCAACCCGCACCCGGCGATGTTCGCCGTCTCCCTGGTCTGCGGTCTGATCGGGCTGGCCGGGTCGGTGCTGGCCGCCCGCCGGGTGCCCGCGCCGGCCGGGCCCGTGCCGGACGACCGCGAGCCGACCGACTGAGCCCGGCCGTGACCACCACCCGTCTGCGCCTGCACATCAACGCCCCACGGGACGCGGTCTACCGCGCGCTGATCGACGCCGCCGCCGTGGCCCGCTGGATGGTCCCGGACGGCATGACCTCCCGGGTGCACTCGTTCGACCCCAGGGTGGACGGCCCCTTCCGGATCTCGCTGACCTACGACCCGGGCGTCGAGGCGACCGGCAAGTCCGAGGCCCGCACCGACACCTACCACGGCCGGTTCGTGGACCTGGTCGAGGACACCCGGGTCGTGCAGGTCATGGAGTTCGAGACCGACGACCCCGCGTTGCGCGGGGAGATGACGGCGACCTTCGAGCTCACCGAGGCCGCCGACGGCGGGACGGAGCTGCTGGCCGTGCACGCGGACGTGCCGCCCGGAGTGCCACCCGCCGACAACGAGCTCGGCTGGCGGCTCTCGCTCGGCAAGCTGGCGGCGCTCGTCGAGGCCGGCTGAGCCGGGAATCCTGCTGGTGCCGGCGGCGGGATTCGAACCCGCACTGGCTTGGACCTAAACCAAGTGCCTCTGCCGTTGGGCCACGCCGGCTCCGGGCCCATCGTAGGGGCCCGGAGCCGGGCCGGCTCAGACCTTCATGTCGCGCCGCAGCTTGGCCACGTGGCCGCTCGCGCGCACGTTGTACAGGGCCTGCTCGAGCGTGCCGTCGGGGGCGACGACGAACGTGGAGCGGATCACCCCGGTCACGGTCTTGCCGTACATCTGCTTCTCCCCGAACGCGCCCCACGCGGTGAGCACCGCCCGATCCTCGTCGGCCAGCAGGGGGAAGGTCAGGCCCTCCGCGTCCCGGAACTTCGCCAGCTTGGCCGGCTTGTCCGGGGAGATCCCGAGCACCGTGAAGCCGGCCTCGTCGAGCTCGGCCAGGTTGTCCCGGAAGTCGCAGGCCTCCGTGGTGCAGCCCGGGGTGCTCGCGGCCGGGTAGCAGTAGACGATCACGTGCCGGCCGCGGAAGTCGGACAGCGACACCGGCTTGCCGTCGGCGTCGGGCAGCGTGAAGTCCGGCGCGACGTCGCCGGGGGAGAGTCGGGTGCTCATGAAACCGATCCTGGCACGGCACGGCCCACCGGACCGACGGGACCCGGGTGATCTAAGTTGGGCACCCTGGCCGCGATGTCCGGCGGCGTGAGCTGAAGGAGGAACGGTGGCGCGCGATCCGGAGACCATTGAACGTGAGATCGAGAAGGCCCGGGCCGCGCTGGCCGAGAACCTGGACGTGCTGAGCGAGCGGGCCAGCCCGCGGCGGCTGGCCGACTCGGGCCGACAGAGCGTGCAGAACCGGATGCAGGACCCGCGGATCCGCTACGGCCTGATCGCCGTGGGCGCGCTGATCGCGATCGCGGTGCTGCGCAAGATGTTCCGCTGACCGTCACTCCTGCCGCGCCCGCCCGGGCTGCAGCTCGGCCGCCAGCGCCCGCAACTGCTCCGGGCCCGCCGCCCCGGCGACCAGCGGCCGGTAGCGCACGATCAGCCGCGCCGCCCCGAACCCCACGACGGCGACCAGCTTCCCGCCCGCGAGGTAGCCGATGACCGTGCCGGGCACCGCGCCGCCCGCGAGGCCGTCGCCGTGCAGGGCGATCACCTCGTC
Organism: Pseudonocardia sp.; assembly: GCA_035557575.1. Lineage (GTDB taxonomy): Bacteria > Actinomycetota > Actinomycetes > Mycobacteriales > Pseudonocardiaceae > Pseudonocardia. The sequence goes on from DATMDS010000046.1 coordinate 25,452, forward strand.
GGCCCGCTCCGGCCGGCCCAGCAGCTGGATCTTCAAGCCGAACTGGTCGGACCAGAAGTAGGGAACCGTCGGAGGCGGCGCCGGCGCGCCCAGGATGTCCCGGGCCACCACCGCGGCCTGATCGCCGGCGCTGGTCCAGTGCTCCTCCCGGCGCGGCACGCTGGACCCGGGGCGTTCCCAGACCGCGACGTCGCCGACCGCCCAGATCCCCGGCCGACCGCGCACCCGGCCGCGGCTGTCGCAGCGCAGCTCCGAGGCCGGGTCGAGGTGGGCGTCCAGCCAGCTCAGCTGGGCCGTACCGCCGATGCCCACCAGCCCGGCGTCCGCCTCGAACACGCGCCCGTCGGACAGCTCCGCCCGGGCCCGAGCGGCGTCCGCGGTCAACCCGGCCACGCTGACGCCGGTGTGCAGCCGCACCCCGGCCTCGGCGTACAACCGGCTGACCAACTCCCCGACCGCCGGGCCGAGCGCCCGCGCCGCCGGCGCGGCCAGCCCCTCCAGCACCGTGACCTCGATCCCGCGCGCCCGGGCCGCGGTGGCCACCTCGGCCCCGATGAAGCCGGCCCCGATGATCAGCAGCGAGCCGATCCCTTCCAGGCGCTCCCGCAACGCCAGCGCGTCCGACAGGGTGCGCAGCGTGTGCACCTGCGCGGGTTGGCCGGGCAACCGGCGGGCGACCAGCCCGGTGGCGACGACCACGGCGTCGCCGTGCAACGTCGAGCCGTCCGACAGCTCCACCTCACCGGGCCGCAGCGCCACCGCCGCCTGCCCGAGGTGGGCGCGGACTCCGAGATCCTCCAGCTGGTCGAGGGTGCGCAGCACGGCCCGTGCCGGCGCCCACTCGCCGGTCAGGATCTGCTTGGAGAGCGGCGGGCGGTCGTAGGGGATGTGCGGCTCGGCGCCGACCAGGCTGATCCGGCCCTGGTAGCCCGCCGCCCGCAGCTGCTCGGCCGTGCGCACGCCACCCAGACCGGCCCCGATCACGAGCACGTGCTCCGGCTGACCCGTCATCGCCTCCCTCTCACCCCGCGCGGGTCTCGGGGTCCAGTCGTGAGCGCAGTCGGTCCAGGGTCTGCGCCAGCAGCCGGGAGACGTGCATCTGGGAGATCCCGACGTGCTCGGCGATCTGCGTCTGGGTCATGTTGCCGAAGAAGCGCAGCAGCACGATGGTGCGCTCACGCTCGGCCAGCTCGGACAGCAGCGGTCGCAGCGACTGCTGGAAGTCGATCCGGGCCAGCTCCGAGTCGGCCTCCCCGACCAGCTCGCCGACGGTCGCGCTGCCCTGCTCGGAGGAGAGCATCTCGTCCAGCGACGAGCTGCGGTACGCCTCCGAGGCCTCGAGGCCCTCCAGCACCTCCGTGACCGGGACGCCGAGCCGGTCGGCGATCTCGGTCGGCTTCGGCGCCCTGCCGAGGGTCTGCGACAGATCCGAGACCACGCCGTTGATCGAGACGTGCATGTCCTTGAGCCGCCGCGGCACCCGCATCGACCAGCCGAGGTCGCGGAAGTGCCGGCGCACCTCGCCGCTGATCGTCGGGACCGCGAAGGAGAAGAAGTCCGAGCCGCGGTCGGGTGCGAAGCGGTTGATCGCGTTGATCAGTCCCACGGTGGCCACCTGGACCAGGTCGTCGAGCGGCTCGCCGCGGTTGGCGAAGCGGCGCGCGATGTGCTGCGCCACCGGCAGGTAGCCGCGGACGAGCTGGTCACGCAGCTCGTCCCGGGCCGGGTCGTCCTGCTCGAGCGCCGCATAGCGCTCGAGCAGGGGGGCGAGATGGCCGTATTCCGGGTCGGCACCGCTCACCGGGTGAGGTCGCCCGCGTTCTTGGCCAGCCGGATGCCGACGACCGGGCCGGACCCGTCGGTGTCGGAGTTGTGCTGCACCGACACCTTGTCGGCCAGCGTCTGCAGCACCCGCCAGCCGAAGGTGTCGGTGGACAGCACCGCGTCCGGCCGCCCGGTCTGCACCTCGGCGTGCACCTCGATCCGCTCGTGGTGCACGAGGAACACGCAGCGCAGGATGGCGGACGGCGCGGCGATGTCGACCAGCGTGGCGCAGGCCTCGTCCACCGCCATCCGCAAATCGGCGATCGCGTCGAGGTCGAAGTCGGCGCGCGCGGCAAGGTCGGATGCGACGGCGCGGATCGTCGGGATGAGGGCGGCACTGGCCGACGTCCTGATCTCGACGGTGGCTTCCCCGTTCAGCGTCACGGCGATCGGGGTGGGTCCAGGACGAGCACGCTGTCAGGCTCCTTCCGGTGGGCGCCCGCGGCCGGGCATCCGTGAGGCCCAATCTTGCTCTCCCACCCGATCTCGGATCAAACGCGGTCGCCGGTTGCGCTCTCCCGTGCGCTGAACAGGTCGAACAGCTGGTCCGATCCGGTGACTTCCAGCGGTCGCCGGACCGCTCGCCCGGTCGCCACCAGCCGCAGCCGCTGCTCGCGTGGCTCCAGCCGCTGGGCCGCCCGGATCAGCGCGGCCAGCCCGCTGGAGGCCAGGAACGAGACGTCGCTCAGGTCGATCACCAGCAGCGGCTCGGCCACGGCCAGCAGCTCGCCCAACCCGCGCTCGAGTGCGGGCGTGGTCAGGGAGTCGATCTCCCCGGTCACGGCCAGTACGGCCACGTCCGGGCCTGGGCGGCTGAGTTCGACACCGAGCTCGCCGGACAGCTCGAAGCTGTCGGTCTGCCGCGGTGGTGTGGGTTCGGACACGGTCGGGTCACCTCCGGCCGGAATCGGGCGCGACATCCCGGCCGGAGCTCGCGCAGTGTCCGCCCGGCTCCCGGGCACGCTCCGGCTCGGGCGGCTGGTTGCTCAACCGCGGAGCGAACCCTACCGTCGCCGGCCGGTCGGTGGAGCTCGGGGCGCGAGAGCCAGCGGTCCGTCCTAGGCTGAACAGGTGGTGGACACCGGCGAGCTCGCTGACGCGCTGGAGTTGGCCCCGGCCGACGGCAGCGCCTTCGCCGCCGACCTGCCGCGGGTGCTGCACACCGCGCCGGCCGCGGTGCTCATGATCGACGTCGTGCACCGCATGGTGGTGTACGCGAACGCCGCGGCCATCGAGCTGACCGGTGACCGGCTGCGGTTGCCGGTCGACATCGACACCTGGGGCGACGCCGCCGGGCTCACCGACCTGGGCGGCCGGCGGGTGAGCGAGACCAGCTCCCCGCTGTCGCTGCTGGCCCGGGGGATCCCGGTGGCCGGAGAACCGGTCGCGGTGCGCGACGCGGCCCGCCGCGGCTCCACCGCCAGCGACCGGCAGCGTGACGCCACCGAGGGACGGCTGCTGTGGGTGACGGGCTTCCCGCTGGCCGGCGCGGACGAGCCGGCCGCGGCCGACCTCGACCTGAGCGACCGAGCCATGGTGGTGTTCCAGCAGCTGTCCGGGACCGAGCACGGCGACCGCAGGCGGCTGGAGGTGCTGCGCGACCGCGCGGTGGTGGCCACCGACATGTCGTTCACCATCACCGACCCCCGGCTGGCGGACCATCCGCTGGTCTGGGTGAACCCGTCGTTCAGCCGGCTCACCGGCTACTCGGCGGAGGAGGTGGTCGGGCGCAACTGCCGGCTGCTGCAGGGCGCGAACACCGATCCGGCCGCGATCGACCGGATCCGGCAGGCGCTGGCCGCCCGCCGCCCGATCACCGAGGTGCTGCTCAACTACCGCCGCGACGGCACCGCCTTCTGGAACCAGGTGTCGATCTCGCCGGTGTACGACGGTGTCGGTGACCTGGTGAACTTCGTCGGGGTGCAGAACGACGTCACCGAGCGGGTGATGGTCGAGCAGGAGCGCCGCGCGGCGCTCAACGAGGCCGAGCAGGCCCGCAACGAGCTGCGGCTGCTGGCCGAGGCGACCACCCAGATGACCGGCGCGCTGGACGTGCTGGACGCCTGCACGCGGCTGGCCCGCAGCCTGGTGCCGGAGCTGGCCGACCTGTGCGCGGTCGACGTGCTGGACCGCCCGGGCGGGGGTAGCGCGCAGCGGCTGGCCGTCGCCGCACGCGACGCCGCGGACGAGGCGCGGCTGCGCGAGCTGGGCGCGCTGCGCGAGAACGCGGCGGGCGGCGACAGCCGGACCGAGCAGGTCCTCGCGGGCGGCGAGCCGGTGCTGATGGGTGAGCTACCCGCGCACGGCGCCGAGCGGTTCCTGGACCGTTCCACCGCAGCCGCCGCCTACGACGGGCTGCGGCTGCGGTCGGCCCTGGTCGTGCCGATCCGAGCCCGCGGACAGGTGCTCGGCTCGCTCACCCTGCTCAGCCAGCATCCCTACGGCCGCCGCTACCGCACGCGGGACCTGCACGTGGCCACCGACATCGCCGGCCGGGCCGGGCTGACGCTCGACAACGCGCGGCTCTACGAGGTGGAGCACGCGGCGGCGGCGACGCTGCAGCGCAGCCTGCTGCCGGCGGTGCCCACCGTGACCGGGCTGCAGGTGGCGGCGCGCTACCTGGTGGGGATGGACGGCAACCAGGTCGGCGGCGACTGGTACGACGTGCTGAAACTGCCCGACGGCGCGGTCGGGGTGGCGGTGGGCGACGTGGTCGGGCACGACCTGCGCGCCGCGGCGGCGATGGGGCAGCTGCGCGCTGTGTTGCGGTCCTACGCCTGGGACGGCGGTCCGCCCGGATCGGTGCTGGACCGCTGCGACCAGCTGGTGCAGGGCCTGGAGATGGCGGCGATGGCCACCGCCGTCTACGCCCGGATGGAGCCGCCGGACGAGCGCGGCGAGCGGCTGGTGCGCTACGCGAACGCCGGGCACCCCACCCCGCTGCTGCTCGACCCGGACGGGAAGCTGTGCCGGCTCGACGAGCACCACTCGCCCATGATCGGCGCGGTGCCCCGACTGGGGCGCCGGGACGGTCCGGGCCGCACCGAGGCCGCGGTGCGCTGCGGGCCCGGCTCGCTGCTGGTGTTCTACACCGACGGGCTGACCGACATCGCCGGCGCGGACCCGGACGAGCGCACCGAGCTGCTCGAGCGCACGGTCGCGGGGCTGCCGCCGGGGGTCGACGCGGAGGCCGTGACCGAGGAGGTGTTGCGGGTCTGCGCGCCCTCCCGGCTGCGCGACGACGTGGCACTGCTGGTACTGCGGTTGGACTCCTGAGCTGCACCGTTACCCGTTCACGGGCGGGGCGTTCGGCGGCGCGACGACCGGTCGCGGCTCAGATCGACGGGGCGATCCGCGGCGCTGGCCGCCCGCTCACGTACCAAGACCGCCCGTTTACCGTTCGGAGTCGATTCCGGTGGATCTGGCGGTGCTGCTCCGGGTTCACTTTGTACTGAGGAACGACAAGCCCCGCCCCGGGGCCGGTCAGTGCGTCAAGGGGGACGTAGGTCGATGGTGGCGGTTCCGGAGGTGTGCGCCGAGCCGGTGGCGGTGATCGGCGCCACTGCGCAGGCCGATGCATCCCGGTGTCGTCGGCTGGTGGCGATCGTCGACACCGCCATGGAGCTGCTGCGCCCCGAGTCCGACCTGCTGCGCATCATCGCCGGGGTGTCCCACGTCGACCTGCTGGTGGCCTCGATCGACAGCCCGCCCGGCGCCACCCCGCTGCACGTGATCTCCGCTCCGCCGTCCGCTGTGGACCACCGGGCCGAGCTGTTGTGGACCGCCGACGTCGACCCGTACTCCGATCTCGCTGCGGAGGGGACGGACGATGTGGACGACGTCGAGGACGGGCACCGTGGCGAGGTCGATGTCGAGGTTGCCCGGCTGGGCCTGCCCGGGCTGCACGTGCACCACCTCGACCTGCGGCCGCCACTGGGTCCGGGCGCCGAGGACGATCTGGTCGCCGCGCTGAGCGAGCTGGTCGGCTTCGACCCGGAGCCCGGGGTCTACTGCCTGGCCCCGGCGGCCACCCCGAACGACCTCGCGCCCATCGCGACCGCGGCGCAGCGCATCGCCCGGATCTACGGCCTGCCGCTGTTGCGGTACCGCTGCCTGGAGCTGGCGGTCGTGCCCGGGCAGCGCGCCGGCGACGAGGACTGAAGCCGCCGCTGCTCAGCTGGCGATCGGGATCCCCCGGCGCTCGAGAATGACCCGGCGCTCGGCCTCGGCCAGACCGCCCCACACGCCGAACGGTTCGCGGGTCTGCAGCGCGAACTCACGGCACTTGTCCATGACCGGGCAGCGGTGGCAGACCTCCTTCGCCTGGGCGGTGCGACGAGCCCGGGAGGGGTTGCGCTCCCCGTCGGGGTGGAAGAACACGGCGGAGTCCATGCCGCGGCAGGCACCGAGCCGCTGCCACTGCCAGGCGTGATCCATGGGCCCGGGAAGCCGAGATACGTCGCTCATCGTCACCTCGTGTCCGTGAGTGGCCCGGCAGGCCGGGCGATCGAGGTGCTACTTCCCGGGGGGTGGGGGCGTCAAACTCCGGCGCCCGGACATTCGTCGGAAGGCCCGGCAATCCGGGCACACCTGGATTCGCGCCCAGGCGGGACGACCGTCCGCGGTCCCGAGTGTGATCGTCGTTACCGCAGTTCACGGGGCCCGATGGTGTCGAAGCGAAGCATCGACGGCAGCAGGGCAGCGCAGCCGTGAGCTACATCACATTTAGGTATCGGCCAGCGCTTCCTCGACGGTCGGGTGCACGTCGAACAGCGGCACCAGCCCGGCGATGGCCAGCGGACGCAGCACGCGCCGGGCGGTGCAGGCCAACCGCAACTCGACGCCGGACTCGTGTGCGGTGTCCCGCAGCTCGATCAGCACGGCCAGCCCGCTCGTGCCGAGGAAGGTGATGTCGTCGAGCGCGAGCACCACCAGCTCGACCCCGGCGCCGCTTCCCAGCAGCTCGAGCGCCGCCACCCGCAGCTGCGGGGAGGTCAACATGTCGACCTCACCGCCCACCTCGAGCACGGCCTGCCCGGGCGCGGGCCGGTCCAGCCGCAACCGGATCTGGTCGTCGGCCTCACCGCCCGGCGCCGCGGGCGCGGCGGCGGATCCAGAGTTCTCGCGTGTCTCGGACATTGCGGCTCACCGTAGGGCCACCCGGGCTCGACTGCCACTCCGGGCCCCGCTGTCGCCCGATCAGCGGCGAGCCGGTTGCTCAGAGCAGGCGATGGGCGCCCTCCGGGGTGCGGGCGGTACGCCCGGTCCTGGCCAGCAACTCCAGCAGCGGCACCGCGACCCGACGGCTGGTGTGCAGCGCCTGCCGGGCGGCGCTCAGGGTGAACGTCGGGCCCAGCCCGGCCAGCACGGCCAACGCCCGTTCGTCGGCACCGGGCAGCAGCAGCACGCCGTCGGCGATGCGCATCAGCTCGCCCGCCCGGACCAGTGAGGCCTGCTGGCGGGGCCCCAGCCCGAGCGCGGCCAGCCGGGCCGACTCCGGGGCTCCGAACGGGTTGCGCTGCAGGTCGGCACGCAGCTGGTCCATGGCCCGGCGGACGTCGGCGGGCAGCCCGCCGCCGGTGGCCCGGGTGACCCGCCCGTCCCGCAACCGCAGCTCGACCCGCCCCGGGCGTTCCGCCTCGGCGTGCCGGAGCACGGCCGCGACCAGCCGCGGCTCCGGCAGCGCCAGCGCGCGCCGGGCGGCCTCGATCGGGAGCCCGGGATCCAGCGGGTCCGCGGCGTCGTGCACGGCCACCGCGTCCGCGAGCTCGGCAACCAGCGGGCCGACCCGCAGCGGGTCCAGCAGCCAGCCGGCCGCCGCCGGAACGGTCGCAGCGAGGGCCTCGACCTGCGGCGCCGGCACCCCCATCGCGACCAGCTCGGCCCCCCGCACCAGGCCGCGCCGCCGCAGCTCCGCGGCGGCACTCGGCCGGGCGTCCATCGCGGCCAGCTCGGCGCCGCGGCGGGCAGCGGCGCCGCGGCGGCGCAGCGCGGGTGGTCGCACGTCGAGCACGGTGAGCCCGGCCGGGACCTGATGGCGGCCGGGGTCGCGCAGCACGGCGCGGTCCCCGATGCGCAGCGGCAGCGCCCGGGCCAGCCGCAGCCGCGCGGTGTCCGGGCCGAGCGGACGGATCCGCACCGCCACCGCGGCCGCTCCGACGTGCAGCGTCATCCGTTCCGGCAGCGCCAGCGGATCGGGTGCCGCCGACTCGGTGCCCCGGACGCCGTGCAGCTGCACGTCGATGGCGTCGGCGGCGAGCCAACGGCCCGGCGTGAGCAGCGGGTCGCCGCGTCCGACCGCCTCCCGGGGCAGCCCGCGCAGGTTCAACGCCACCCGGGACACCCCGGTCACCTCCGCAGCCGGGGCGCCCAGTGCCTGCAGCCCGCGCACCCGCACCGGCCGCGAGCCGGCCGCGGTGACCAGCTCCAGCTCGTCGTCGACCCGGATCCGGCCGGCGCCCAGGGTGCCGGTGACCACCGTCCCGGCGCCGCGGATGGTGAACGCCCGATCCACCCACAGCCGCACGTCCGCGGTCGGGTCGGGTGCCGGCAGCCGCCCGACCAGGGCCCGCAGGGCTGTCCGCAGCTGGCCCATGCCGGCGCCCGTGGCGGCCGACACGGCCACCTGGGGCACCCCGGCAAGCGCCGTGCCGGCCAGCCGTTCGCGGGCCTGCAGCGCCGCCGGACCGGGCTCCATCAGGTCGCTGCGGGTGATCACCAGCAGTCCGTACCGCACGCCCAGCGCCACGCAGGCGTCCAGGTGCTCGTCCGACTGCGGCATCCACCCCTCGTCCGCGGCCACCACCAGCAGCACCGCCGGCACCGGCCCGACTCCGGCCAGCATGGTGCTCACGAAGCGCTCGTGCCCGGGCACGTCGACGAACGCGACCGTGCTCGGCGGCCCGTCCGGACCCGCCGGCAGCGCGGTCCAGGCGAACCCGAGGTCGATGGTCATGCCGCGGCGGCGCTCCTCGGCCCACCGATCCGGCTCCATCCCGGTGAGGGCCCGGACCAGCGTCGACTTGCCGTGGTCGACGTGCCCGGCCGTGGCGACGACGTGCACGGGCTACGTGGTCCCGGCCCCGGCGACCGCCAGCACGGCCACGGCCAGTTCCTCGTCCTGTTCGGGGGCGAGCGCGCGCAGGTCCAGCAGCAGGTGTCCGCGTTCGAGGCGCCCGAGCACCGCCGGCGTCCCGGTGCGCAGGGCCGCGGCGAACCGCTCCGGCAGGGCGACCGCGGCGCTGGGCAAGGTCACCCCGGGCGCGCCGCCGCCGCCGATCGTCGCCTCCGACACGACGGCCGCGGCCTCGATCCCGTGCCCGGCCAACCGGGCCGCCAGCCGGTCCGCGCGGGCGTGCAGCGCCGCCGGTTCGGCGTCCAGGGCGAGCGCGGTCGGCGTGGTCGGGCCGCGCAGGGTGGCCTCGAACGCGGCCAGCGTGAGCTTGTCCACCCGCAGCGCCCGGGCCAGCGGGTGCCGCCGGATCCGGGCCACCAGCTCCGCACCCGGGCCGGGGCCACCGAGCAGCAGCCCGGCCTGCGGGCCGCCCAGCAGCTTGTCCCCGGACGCGGTGACCACGGTGGCGCCTGCGGCCAGCGCCGTCTGCGCGTCCGGCTCGTCGGGCAGCAGCGGATGCGGCGCCAGCAGCCCGGACCCGATGTCCGTCACGACCGGCACGCCCAGCCCGGCCAGCTCGGCGATACCGGCCGCCCGGGTGAAGCCGGAGATCACGAAGTTGGACGGGTGCACCTTGAGGATCATCGCCGTGTGCGGGCCGACGGCCGCGGCGTAGTCGGCGCGGGTGACCCGGTTGGTGGTGCCGACCTCGTGCAGCCGGGCCCCGGTCGAGGTGAGCAGGTCCGGGATGCGGAACCCGTCGCCGATCTCGACCAGCTCGCCGCGGGCGATCACGATCTCGCGGCCGTCCGCGCCGCCGGCCAGGGCGGTGGCCACCAGCGCCAGTGCGGCGGCACCGTTGTTCACCAGGTGCCCGGCCGCGGCCGCCGGCACCGCGGCCAGCAGCGCGTCGACCGCTCCGGCGCCGCGCCTTCCCCGCCCGCCGGTGTGCCGATCGAGCTCGATGTCGCAGGTGCCGGCCACCCGGTCCAGCGCGGCCCGGGCGGTGGCCGAGAGCGGGGCCCGGCCCAGGTTGGTGTGCAGCAGCACGCCGGTGGCGTTCAGCACCGGGACCGGTGTGCAGGCCGTGGCCGGCAGCGCCGCCAGCGCGGCCTTCGCGACCGCGTCCTGGGAGACGGGCAGCTCGCCGCGCCGGGCCCGTTCCTGGGCGGCGGCCACCGCGGCCTTCACGAGCGGGCGGCCCAGCCGGTGCGCGGCGTCGACGAGCCGCGGCTCGGCCAGCACCGCGTCGGTGCGCGGTATCCGACGCCGCGGATCCACCGTGGTCACGGGTGCACCCTACGGCGGGCGGCCGGTCCCGGCCGCCCGGAAGGCTCAGTGGCGCGGGCCGGCCGTCTCGACTCGGGGACGGCCGTTCTTCGGCCCGGCCAGGTCCGTGGTCAGCAGCGTGTGCAGCCGGCCCATCTCGCCGCGCACGCCTTCGTGCAGCCCGCTGATGCGGCGCAGCTCGTGCTCGGCGGCCTCGCGCCGACGCCGGATCTCCTGCTCGCTGCGGTGCCGCAGCTCGTCGGCGCGGGACTGGGCCTCGTTCACCAGCGCCTCTGCCGAGTGCCGGGCGTCGTCGGCGATCCGCGCGGCGTCCTCGCGCGCGGCCGCCAGGGTGGCGGCGGCCTGGGCCTCCCGCTCCTGCAGCGCGACGTTCCGCTGCGCGGCCTCCTGGTCCAGCTCCGCGGAGCGGGAGATCAGCGACTGCTCCACCTCGTGGCGGTGCCGCTCGGCGTCCGCCCGGGCCTGCTCGACCAACGTGGTCGCCTCGCTGGCCGCCCGGCTGCGCACATCGGCGGCCTCGTGCTCGGCCAGGCGGAGGATCTTCTCCGCGCGGTAGCCGAAGCTCTCGGCGGCCGGCGCGGGTGCGTCGCCCCGACCGGAGCGGCGCTCGGCCTCGCCGGCCTGGGCCCGCTTCTCGGCCGCCTGCCGAGCGGCCTCGGCGCTGGCCAGCCGCTCGCGCATGTCGTGGAGCTGGGCGTCGACCTGGTCGCGGTCGTAGCCGCGCCGGACGACCTCGAACGCCGGTCCGCCGGTCATCGAACCGCCACCGCCGGTCGAGACGGTGTTCTTCGGGGTGCTGATCGTCACGGCGGGTAGCTTGTCGGTCGGAAGGATGTCACTCAATCGGGGGTCGCCGGGCGGAGCTTCCCGTGCGTTCGGCGGTGATACCCCCGAATGGCGGTGTGATCCTGGCTCTCCGCTCGTCGCATGCGACGCGATCGTTGCCATCCGGCGGGCAACCTCCGGCGCCCCTGCCTACGCTCGGAGCATGCCCGAACCGTCGACACTGCCCCGCCTCACCCAGTTCAGCCACGGGGCGGGCTGTGGCTGCAAGCTCGGCCCGGCGGTGGTCGCCGACCTGCTGCGCGGGCTGGCCCCACCGAGCGCCCCGCAGCTGCTGGTCGGCACCGAGACCGGTGACGACGCCGCGGTCTGGCGGCTGGACGCCGAGCGCGCGCTCGTCGCGACCACCGACTTCTTCACCCCCGTGGTGGACGACGCCCGCACCTGGGGCCGGATCGCCGCGCAGAACGCGGTGTCCGATGTGTACGCCATGGGCGGGCGCCCGCTGTTCGCGCTGAACCTGGTGGCCTGGCCGGTCGAGCAGTTGGGCACCGAGCTGCTCGCCGAGGTGCTGGCCGGTGGCGCGGAGATCGGCGCCGACGCCGGCTTCGCCGTGGTGGGCGGGCACAGCGTCGACGATCCGGAGCCGAAGTACGGGCTGGCGGTGATCGGCGAGGTGCACCCGGACCGGATCCTCACCAACGCCGGCCTGCGCGACGGCGACGCGCTCGTGCTGACCAAGGCCCTGGGCGTCGGGGTGGCCACCACCGCGATCAAGACCGGCGCGGCCGGACCCGAGGTGCTCGAGGCCGCGGTGGCCTCGATGACGGCGAGCAACGCGCCGGCCGCCCGCGCCGCCGTCGCCGCGGGCGCCACCGGCTGCACCGACGTCACCGGTTACGGGTTGCTCGGGCACCTGGCCAAGATGGCCGCCGCGTCCGGGATGGACGCCGAGATCGACGTGGCCGCGGTGCCGTTCCTGCCCCGCACCCGGGAGCTGGCCGCCGCCGGCGCGGTACCCGGTGGCTCGCGGCGCAACCGGGACTGGGTGCTGCCGGTGCTGGACGCGGGCGGGTGCACCGAGCTGGACGTGCAGCTGCTGGCCGACGCGCAGACCTCCGGCGGCCTGCTCTTCGGCGCCACCCCGGACCGGGCGGCCGCCGCAGTGGCCACCCTAGGCCCGCCGGCCGCCGTGATCGGCCGCGTCCGCCCCGGCCACGGCCGCATCCACCTCACGTAACCCCCCACCCCCTTCTGCGCCGTTCGGAGCCCTACTGCAGTTCTGAGGCCTCAGAAACTGCAGTTTGGCTCCGAAATGCGATCCGGGGGCCGGGGGGAGGGGAGGGAGGGGAGTTAGACGTAGAGGCGGGGGGTGGCGGCACCCGTCGCGGGCACCACGCGGCGCTGCAGCCGGGCCGCCGCGGCCAACAGGGTGGCCTCCGCGCCCGGCCGCCCGACCAGCTGCACCCCGACCGGCCGCCCGCTGACCAGCACCGGCGCCACCACCGCCGGCAGCCCGGCCAGGTTCCAGGCCTGCGTGTACCCGGTGCGGCGAGCGCCGTCGAGCAGCGTGCGCCGGTAGCCGCGCCCGACCATGGCACCGGCCCGGAGCGGCGGAGCGGCCACCGCCGGGCCCACCAGCAGGTCGTAGCGGCCCTCGTCCAGCCAGGCCACCACGGCCTCCCGCCAGGCCGCCGGCGCGTCCATCCCGGGCGGGGCGAACCGGAGCACCCGGCGCCCCTTGCGCACGAGCACCGCGGTGCGGCGCTCCAGCTCGGCGCGTGGCAGGCCGGCCGCCTGCTCGGCCACCCCGGCCTGCCAGCGGCGCAACCACTGGGTGGCCAGGCCGCGCGGGTACGGGGGGTCGGCCAGGGTCACCGCGGCCCCGCCCGGGCCGGCCCGCAGCCGCGCGGCGGCGCCGATCGCGGCCGCCCGGTGATCGGTGTGCAGCCGGCCGAGGGGCGACGGGTTGCGCAGCGACAACACGATCCGGGACAACACGATCCGGGCCGGCCCGTCGACCTCGTCCAGCGGCGTCGGACGGCCGGCGAGCACGCCGAACGCCAGCGCCGCGTCCTCGGCCGTGCGCGCGATCGGCCCGGTCGCCCCCAGCCCGCACCAGAGCTGGTCGGCGCCCCCGGGCAGCGGCAGCACCCCGACGCCGGGCTTGAGCCCGACCAGCCCGCAGTGGGCGGCCGGGATCCGGATCGAGCCGCCGCCGTCGGTGCCGACGGCCAGCGCCGCCATCCCGGCGGCCACCGCCGCGGCGGCGCCGCCGCTGGAGCCCCCGGGGTCGAGCGCGGGATCGAGCGGGTTGTGGCAGGTGCCCAGCGCGGAGTGGGTGAACCCCCAGATGCCCAGCTCCGGCATCCGCGTCTTGCCCACGATCACCGCGCCGGCCGCGCGCAGCCGCTTGACCAGCTCGTCGTCGCGGCGGGCCGGCTCGTCCGGGGTGGCCGGCGAGCCGTGCCGGGTCGGGTAGCCGGACACGTCGATCGAGTCCTTGATCGCCACCGGCACGCCGGCCAGCGGCAACGCGAAGCGGTCGGCGCGGGAGTCGACGCCACCCGCCTCGGCCAGCACCCGGGGCGCGTCGTGGGCCTGGAAGGCGCCGATCCCCGGGTCGCGTTCGGCGATCCGGCGCAGGTGCGCGCGGGCGACGTCCACGGCACAGCTGCGCCCGTCGCGCACCCGTGCCGCGATCTCGACCGCGCCCAGCGCGGTCAGGTCGAGCTCGTCGGGCATCCGACCACCTTGGCATCGGGCGTCGCCCGCCGGCCGTGCGACGCGCCCGGCGGAGCCGGGGCGGGCGTCACGCAGTGGCGGAGGATGGCGGAGGCGGACGGGAATCGAACCCGCCTGGCCGAGTTGCTCGGCCACGTCGGTTTTGAAGACCGCGAGGGCCACCAGGCACCTGTACGCCTCCCCGTACCCGCGGGCGAGGCTACCCGGTGGTCTCCAGCGCCTGCGGCACTCCGTCGGCGATGTCGAAGATGTTCAGCAGCCCGGTGGCCTGCAGCGCCCGCACCACGATCCGGGAGCCCGGCACGATGCGCAGCCGGTGGTCGCGCAACTCCGCCTCGTCCTTCGCCGCCACCAGCACGGCGAGCCCGGCCGAGCCGAGGAACGTCACCTCGGTGAGGTCCAGCACCAGCAGCGGGTTGGTCGGGATCTGGACGTCGAGCTGGGCGCGCAGCAGCGGCGCGGTCAGGGTGTCGATCTCACCGACCACGTGCAGCACGCTGGCCCGGTCCCCGTAGCCGACGACGTCGAAGCGGACGACCTCGCCGATGTCGGCGAAGTCGTCGGCCGCAGCGTTGCCGTCGCTGGGCGGGTCGGAGTAGGTCACCACCGGCTCCTCGGTCTCGGGGTCGAGATCACGTGCCGGACCGGCTGGTCGATCCGTCGCTGCACGACCCTACGGTGGGCCACTCGGCCCGGCAACAACACCCCCGGCTGCCGAGCTCTGGACAAACGCCCAGATCAGAAGGGCCGGCCAGCGCAACGCGCCACCGGCGCCGCTACCCTCCTGCGGTGGCCACCGCAGCCCGCCCCTCGTTCCTGCACGGTGACCTGGAGGTGTTGCACGCGCTGCTGTCGCGTCGCGAGGTGGGCAGCGTTCCGGGCCGGCGCCGCGACGAGCACCGGGTGGCGCTGGTCATCGGCGGTGGCGGGATGCGCGGCTCCTACGTGGCCGGGATGCTGCGGGCGCTGGAGCGGGCCGGGCTGACCGCCTCCTTCGACGAGGTCTACGGCGCCTCCTCGGGCTCCTTCAGCGCCGCGGCGTTCCTCACCGGGGACGCCGCCGCGTGCGCCGCCTGCTACACCGAGGACCTGTGCACCGACGTGTTCATCAACATGCGCCGGCTCGGCACCCGCCGCCCCGTGGTGGCGCTGCAGCACCTGGTGCGGGTGATGGAGACCAGCAAGCCGATGAAGTGGGCCGAGCTCGGCCACACCGCCGCCCAGCTGCACGTGGTGGCCACCGACGTGGCCGACATGAGCGCGGACACGCTCACCGGGATGTCGACGGTGGACGACTGGAAGCGGGTGCTGCGGGCCAGCGCGACGATCCCGCTGCTGGCCGGCCCGCCGGTCGGGTGGGCCGGCCGGAACTGGGTGGACGGGTCGGTCGCCGAGCCGTTGGCGCTGGCCAGGGCGCTGCGCGGGGGAGCGACGCACGTGCTGGCGATGCTCTGCCGGGGCACCGACGACCTGCACCCCGACCCGGACGCCGGGCTGTCGCTGTGGGCGCGCACGCTGGATCGGCTGGTCCCCGGGTTGGGCACCGTCGCGCAGGGCTCCCGGCGCTACGGCGGCGACCTGCGGCTGATCACCGACGCGGCGCACCCGGACCGGGGCCCGCGCCACCTGGCGGCGATCGGCCCGTCCCGGTCGGTCGGTGTGGGCGGCCTGACGATCGAGCGCGGGCCGGTGGCCCAGGCCGTCGACATCGGTGACGCCGCGGTGGTGGCCGCCCTCGCCGCCGTGGCGGAGGGTCCCGCCGGGGCGCGGGACCCGGCGGGTACCGCATAGCGTCTGCGGCATGAGCGTGCAGGGCCGGCCGCGGGCGGCCGTCGTCGTGACCGGGAGCGAGCTGCTGACCGGGGCCATCGCCGACCGGAACGGGCCGTGGCTGTCCCGGGAGCTGGTCGAGCTCGGTTTCGACGTGGCGCACCTGGTCGTGGTCGGGGACCGGCCGGACGATCTGGAGGCGGCGCTGCGGTTCGTGTCCGACAGCGCGCTGGTGATCACCAGCGGTGGGCTGGGCCCGACGGCCGACGACCTCACCGCCGAGGTGGTGGCCCGCTTCGCCGGGGTGGAGCTGGAGCTGGACGAGGCCATGCACGCGCACATCGCCGACATCCTGGCCGGCTGGGCGGCGCGCACCGGGTTCGGCGGGGCGGCGCTGGACGCGGCCAACCGCAAGCAGGCGATGGTGCCCCGCGGCGGGCTCGCGCTGCGGCCGGTCGGGACCGCGCCCGGCCTGGTGGTGTCCCGGCCGGGCGGGCCGCTCGTCGTGGTCCTGCCCGGACCACCCCGGGAGCTGCAGGGGATGTGGCCGGCCGCGCTGGCCGCGGAGCCGGTGCGCGCGCTGCTGGCGACGGTGCCGGCGGCGGTGTCGCGGTCGCTGCGCTTCACCGGGCTGCCGGAGTCGGAGATCGCGGCGTCGCTGCGCGAGATCGGCGCGGCCCGGGACCTGTCCGGGGTGGAGATCACCACGTGCCTGCGTCGCTCCGAGCTGGAGGTCGACCTGCGGCCGCGGCCGGGCGCCGAGGAGGTGGGCGAACAGGTGCACGCCGAGCTGGCGGCGCGGCACGCCCGGCAGCTGGTCAGCGCCGACGGCACCAGCACCGACGAGCTGCTGGCCCGGGCACTGGTCGAGCGCGGCTGGACGGTCGCCACCGGCGAGTCCTGCACCGGCGGGATGCTCGCCGCCCGCCTGGTGGACCGCGCCGGCTCCTCGGCCTACGTCGCCGGTGGGGTGGTGGCCTACTCGAACGCGGCCAAGTCGGCGCTGCTCGGGGTGCCCGCGGAACTGATCGAGGCGCACGGGGCGGTGTCGCCGGAAGTGGCCCGGGCGCTCGCCGACGGGGCGCGGAACCGGTTCGGCGCCGATGTCGGCGTCGGGATCACCGGGGTGGCCGGCCCGGACGGCGGCACCGAGGCCAAGCCGGTGGGCTTCGTGTGCGTGTGCGTCACGACCGCCGACGGCGTGGTGCGGCCGCGGGAGCTGAACCTGCCGGGTGGCCGGACCGACGTGCGGGAGCGCTCGACCGACGCCGGGATGCACCTGCTGCTGCGGGTGGCCGCCACCCGCTGATCACCGGGCCGGATCGACCCGGTGATCACCGTCTCGGCGGCTGCGGGTGCCGAGCTCAGGCAGGGACGATCAGGCCTGCGGTCTTGGTGCGCGCCGCGTCGAAGCGGGCACTGGCGTCGGCCCAGTTGACCACGTTCCACCAGGCCTTCACGTAGTCCGGCTTGACGTTCTTGTACTGCAGGTAGAACGCGTGCTCCCACATGTCCAGCATCACGATCGGCACCATGCCGACCGGCACGTTGGCCTGCTGGTCGTAGAGCTGCACGATGTGCAGGGCCGCTCCCACCGAGTCCCAGGCCAGGATGGCCCAGCCGGAGCCCTGGATGGTGGTGGCGACCGCGGTGAAGTGCGCCTGGAACCCGTCGAACGAGCCGAAGCTCTCGTTCAGCGCGGCCGCCAGCTCGCCGGTGGGCTTGTCGCCGCCGTCCGGGGAGAGGTTGTTCCAGAACACCGAGTGGTTGACGTGCCCACCCAGGTTGAACGCCAGGGTCTTCTCGAGCCCGACGACCGGGCCGAAGTCGCTCTTGTCGCGGGCCGCGGCCAGCTTCTCCAGCGCCTCGTTCAGTGCGGTGACGTAGGTGTTGTGGTGCTTGTCGTGGTGCAGCTGCATGATCTCGCCCGAGATGTGCGGCTCGAGTGCGCCGTAGTCGTAGGGCAGGTCGGGCAGGGTGTAGGCAGCCATCGAGCTCCTCCGTCTGTTCGTGATCGGACCACCCCGATCCTGCTCCACCCGGCGGGCCGACGCACGGGCGGGCAGGGGCCGGCGCGGGATCACCCCCTGCCCGGCGGGCGCGTACGGGGGTGAATTCCGGATGTGCCGCGCGGCCCGGTCCGCTGTCCTGACCGGGTGACCGCGACCAGCTCTTCCCCGGATGCGTACCCGAGCGGCCGCGCCGGATTCGTGCCAGTTCGCCGAGATCGGTATCCCGGCGCGGTGCCCGCGCATCCTGTGTACGGCAGGGGGACGGTGATGAAGCGCAGCGTGCTGACCCAAACCGTAACGACCAGCGGGGTGACGGAACGGCGGCCGATGCCTCAGCATGTGGTGTCCCAGCGTGCGACGGCGACCCACGCGCGGGATCGGGACATGCGGAGGCGGGACGTGGCGAGCCGCGGCGCACCGACGGGCTCGACGCCGGACGGACCCGGCGCGGGGCCGGCGCGTGCCTCCGACGCGGCCCTGCCGCGCACCGGCAACCGCGGCTCCAACGGGCGCCCGCGGCGGGTGTTGCTGGAGCGGGCCGACGCGATGGACGTGCTGAGCGAGGCGGTGCGCGGGGCGGCCGCGGGCCGCGGGTCGGCGGTGCTGGTCACCGGCGAGGCCGGCATCGGCAAGACCAGCCTGATGCGCGAGTTCGTCGAGCGGCTCGGTGGTGCTGGCGCCGAGGGTGCGGCAGGCGGCGCGGTCGGCCGGGTCAAGGTGCTGGCCGGGGCCTGCGACAACCTGCTCACGCCGCGGCCGCTCGGCCCGCTGCGGGACGCCGCGGCGGGCTCGGCCGGGAGGCTGGAGACCGCGCTCCGCTCCGGCGCCGCGGAGGCCGTCTATCCCGCGGTGGTCGAGGAGCTGAGCTGGCCGGCGCCGAACGTGCTGCTGGTGGAGGACCTGCACTGGGTCGACGACGCCACCGTCGACGTGCTGGCCCACCTGGCGCGCCGGCTGGAGGGGCTGCCCGCGGTGCTGGTGTTGACCTACCGCGACGACTCGATCCCGGCCGAGCACCCGGCGCGCCGGCTGCTCGGGGTGCTGGCCGAGGTGCCGCTGGCGCGGCTGGCGCTGCCGCCGCTGTCGCTGCGGGCCGTCGACCGGCTGGCCGCGGACTCGGGCTGGGACTCCCGGGTGCTGCACGAGCTGTCCGGCGGCAACCCGTTCTACGTCACCGAGGCGCTGGCCGCGCCGGGCGCCGAGGTACCGGTGACGGTGGCCGACGCGGTGCTGGCCCGGCTGCGCCGGTTGAGCCCGGAGTGCCGGGAGGCCGTCGAGCAGCTGTCGGTGGTGCCGACCCCGGTGGACTTCGAACTGGCCGAGGCGATGCTCGGGGACCGGATGGACGTGCTGGTCGAGGCCGAGT
Source organism: Pseudonocardia sp. (assembly GCA_035557575.1). Lineage (GTDB taxonomy): Bacteria > Actinomycetota > Actinomycetes > Mycobacteriales > Pseudonocardiaceae > Pseudonocardia. Next base: position 44,356 of record DATMDS010000046.1, read on the forward strand.
CCAACGGCATCCTGCGGGTTCGCGGCGGTGGGCTGGTGTTCCGGCACGAGCTGGCCCGGCGCGCGGTCGAGCAGAGCCTGTCCGGGCTGCGCAGGCGCGGGCTGCACCGCAGGGTCTCCGCCGCCCTCCAGGGCACCCCCGAGCCCCCGCTGGCCCGGCTGGTGCACCACGCCACCGAGGCCGGGGACGCCGCCGCGGTCAGCCGCTTCGCCCCGCGGGCCGGCCGGGAGGCGGTGGCGGCCGGGTCGCACCGGCAGGCGCTGGCGCACTTCGCGGCGGCGCTGCGGCACGCGCACCGGCTGGAGCCCGACGAGCTGGCCCGGGTGCTGGACGAGCACGCCTGGGAGCTCTACAACGCACACCGCTACCCGGAGGCGCTGGCCCAGGCCGAACGCTCGATCGAGCTGTACCGGCAGCTGGCCGACCCGCGGGGGCTGGGCGAGTCGCTGGTGCGGCTGTCCCGGCACCGCTACATGGTCGGCGACACGGCGGGCGCGGAGCGGGCCGCCGAGGAGGCGCTGCGGATCCTGGCGGCCGCCGAGTTCGCGGCGGCCGGGCCGAGCCCCGGCTCCGACGGGACGGCCTACGCCGCCACCTACTACGGCGCCATCCTCGCGCTGGGCGACCGCCCGGCCGCCGGCAGCGCGGCGCTGCGGCGCGCGCTGGAGCTGGCGCGCCGCGCCCACCGGCTGGACCTGGTTGCGCTCTGCCTGAACTACCAGAGCATCGCCGACGCCGGCCTCGACCCCGACCAGCGGCTGGACCTGCTGCGCAGCAGCCTGGCGCTGGCCCTGCAGCACGGCTACCACGAGACCGCCGCCCGCGCGTACACGAACCTGGGGGAGCTGCTCTACCGCTACAACCGGCTCGACGAGCTGGACCGGGTGCTCACCGACGGGGTGGAGTTCTGTCGCGAGCGCGGGTTCCCGTCGCACTCCTACAACCTGGAGGTGCACCGTTGCCTGCTGCGGCTGCGTCGCGGCGACTGGGCCGGCGGCGGGTCCGAGCTGGAGCACATCGTCACCGGCGACACCGACCCCGGCATGCTCGCGGTGTACAGCCTGCCGCCGTACGCCCGGCTGCTGGCCCGCCGCGGCGGGCCCGAGGCCGAACCGCTGCTGGAGCAGGTGTGGGAACGGGCCGTGCAGCAGCGGCTGCTGCTCGGCCTGGCGTTCGCGGGCGCCGCGATGGTCGAGTGGGCGTGGCTGAACGACCGGCCGGACCGGGCCGCCGAGGTGCTGCGCGCCTGGGAGCCGCACGCCGCCCGTCCCGGTGCCGAGCCGGCCACCGCCGAGCTGCTGCGCTACGCGGCCCGGGCCGGGCTGCCGGTGGCGGCGCCCCCCGGCTGCCCGCAGCCGTGGGCAGCCGGGCTGGGCGGGGACTGGCGGGCCGCGGCGCAGGGCTGGGCGGCCATCGGCGACCCGTACGAGCAGGCCCTGGAGCTGGCCGAGTCCCGGCAGGTGGAGCCGACCCTGGAGGCGCTGCGGACGCTGGAGGACCTCGGCGCCGACGCCGCCGCCCGGATGGTGCGTCGCCGGCTGCGCTCGCTCGGGGTGAGCCGGGTGCCGCGCCGCAGCCACGCCAGCACCCGCGCGAACCCGGCCGGGCTGACTCGCCGCCAGCTCGACGTGCTGGCGTTGCTCGCCGAGGGGCTGACCAACGCCGAGATCGCCGAACACCTCGTGGTCTCCGTGCGCACCGTGGACAGCCACGTCGCCGCGGTGCTGGCCAAGCTGGGCGTGAAGAACCGCAGGCAAGCTGCTCGTGAGTGCGCGGCCGTGTTAGAGCACGGCTACGCACTCACGGCCGACGAGGACGGGATGAATCGGTAGCGATTGCCGATGGCCGGCGGGTTCGCGCTCCGTAGAACGGTGGCATGACAACGACGGCCAGCAGCGCGGCGGCGCCGAGCCTGCCGGCGGACCCGTTCACCGCGGTCACCGGCGACCGGCACGCGGTCTACGCCACCCTCGCGGCGATGGGCCCGGTGCACCGGTTCACCACGCCGACCGGCAGCCCGGCCTGGCTGGTCACCGGCCACGACGAGATCCGCAGCGCGCTGACCGACCGGCGCGTGCGGAAGGGCCCGCCGATCCACGGCGCGCTGGCCGCGAGCCTGCCGCCGGAAGCCGTCGGTATGCAGCAGCACCTGCTCTACCAGAACCCGCCCGACCACACCCGGCTGCGTCGGCTGGTGCTGGCCGCGTTCACCCGGGGCCGGATGGACGCCCTCGCGCCCCGCATCGAGCGGATCGCCGCCGAGCTGCTGGACGCCATCGAGGGACGGGAGCAGGTCGACCTGATCGCGACCTTCGCCTACCCGCTGCCGATGACGGTGATCTGTGAGCTCCTCGGCATCCCGGAGACCGCGCGACCCGACTTCCGGCGCTGGACGACGGTGGCCATCGCCGGCCCGTTCGCGGGCGCCGAGAACTACGTCGCCTCGGTGACGGCGATGGTCGGCTACATCCGCGAGCTGTTGGAGGCCAAGCGCTCCGACCCGGCCGAGGACCTGCTCTCGGCGCTGGTGGCGGTACGCGACGGTGGCGACCGGTTGAGCACCGACGAGCTGATCGGCATGGCCTTCCTGCTGGTCGCCGCGGGCCACGAGACCACCGTGAACCTGATCGGCAACGGCACGCTGGCGCTGCTGAGCTCTCCCGAGCAGCTGGCGCTGCTGCGCGCCGAGCCGCAGCGGCTACCGGCCGCGGTCGAGGAGATGCTGCGCTTCGACGGGCCGCTGCAGGTCACCCTGCCGTATGTGACCACCGAGCCGATCGAGCTCGGCGGGCAGTCGATCCCGGCCGACGCGGTGCTGTTCCTCGGGCTGCTGGCGGCCAACCGGGACCCGGCCCGGGTGCCGGACCCGGACGTGTTCGACATCGCCAGGGAACCGGCGCCGCACCTGGCGTTCGGGCACGGCGTCCACCACTGCCTCGGGGCCTATTTGGCCCGGCTGGAGGGCCGGATCGCCTTCCGGGCCCTGCTGGAGCGCTTTCCCGGGCTGCGGCTGGGCGTCCCGGTGACCGAGCTGACCTGGCTGCCCATGCTGCTGATGAACGGCCTGACCGCGCTGCCGGTGGACCTGACGCCGCCGACCGAACCTCCCGGAGACCTGTGATGACCGAGCGCCGTTCGCACGCCGTCGTACTGGGCGCCAGCATGGCCGGGCTGCTGGCCGCTCGGGTGCTCGCCGACCACTACGACCACGTGGTGGTGGTCGACCGGGACCCGTTGCCGGCCGCTCCCCAGCACCGCCACGGCGTCCCGCAGGACCGGCACCTGCACGGCCTGCACCCGCGCGGCCAGCAGATCCTCACCGAGCTCTTCCCCGGGCTCGACGAGCAGCTCGACCGGGCCGGGGCGGTGCGCGGCGACATGCTGGGCGACGCGCGGTACCTGATGTCCGGGCACCGGTTCCGGCAGGCTCCGATCGGGCTGCGCGGGGTGGTGTGCAGCCGCCCGCTGCTGGAGGCCCAGGTCCGGGCCCGGGTGCGCGCGCTCCCCCAGGTGCGCTTCCTGACCTGCGCGATCACCGGGCTGACCAGCTCTGCGGACCGGCGGCGGATCACCGGGGTGCGGGTCTGGCCGAGCCACGGCGAGGAGCGCACGATCGCCACCGACCTGGTGGTCGACGCGACCGGGCGGGGCTCGCGCACCCCGGCCTGGCTGGAGGGGCTGGGGTACGCGCGGCCGGCCGAGGAGCGGGTGCAGATCGGCATCGGCTACGCCACCCGCGCGTTCCGGCTGCGCCCGGACGCGCGATCCGACAACTTCCTGACGATCTGCGGCGGCACCCCGGCCCGGCCCCGGTCCGGCTTCTTGGCCGCGCAGGAGGACGGACGGCACATGGTCAGCGTCGCCGGCATCCTCGGGGATCATCCGCCCACCGATCTCGACGGTTTCCTCGCGTTCACCCGCACGCTGGCCATGGACGACATCGCCGACGCGCTGGAGGGCGCCGAACCGCTGGACGACGGGGCGGCGTTCCGCTTCCCGGCCAGCGTGCGGCGCCGCTACGAACGGCTCGAGGCATTCCCGGCCGGGCTGCTGGTCACCGGCGACGCGGTGTGCTCGTTCAACCCCGTCTACGGGCAGGGGATGACCGTGGCGGCGATGGAGGCGGAGCTGCTGCGCGGGCAGCTGGCCCGCGACCGCGTGCCGGACGGGCGCCGCTGGTTCCGCGCCGTGGCCCGTGTCGTCGACGCTCCCTGGCAGGTGGCGGTGGGCGCCGACCTGGCCTATCCGGAGGTCGCCGGACGGCGGACGCTGCAGGTGCGGTTGGTCAACGCCTACCTGCCTCGGCTGCACGCGGCGGCGGCGACCGACGCCGCGCTGGGGGCGGCGTTCGTCCGGGTCATCGGGCTGCTGGACCGACCGGAGGGACTGCTCCGCCCGGACCGCGTGGTCCGCGTCGGCTGGGACCGGCTGCGCCGGGGAGCGCCGTGGCTGCGGCGCCGGCCGGCCGCCCAGCCAGGGCTCACCTCCGGAGCCGACGCCCGAGCCGATCTCGGAGCCGACGTCGGGGCCGAACCGATCCCGGGTGCGCCGGGCCACGGGTGCCCACCCGGAGCGCCGGCCGAACCGGAGGCGGCGAGGCAGCGCCCGGCCGCCTGACCGCCCCGACGGCCGCCGGCTCCACCCCGGCGCACCCCGCGCACGGCCCCGAACCCCCTTCCGGGGCCGTCCCGGGCCGGGCTCGCCTTGCTCCGGCGAGCCCGGCTCGGCGAGGATGGCTCGACGACCGTGCCAGGGCCGCCGGCAGCGGGCCGGCGGACCGCGCAGCGACGGCGGCGTCCGTCGCCGCCCCGGGAGGCGAGCCATGCCCGATCCGTCGCCCCGAAAGATCATCCTGGACTGCGATCCCGGGCACGACGACGCGATCGCCCTGCTGCTCGCGCACGGCAGCCCGCAGATCGAGCTGGTGGCGGTCACCACCGTGGTCGGCAACCAGACCCTGGACAAGGTCACCCGCAACGCGCTGGCCGTGGCCACCGTGGCCGGCATCGAGGGGGTGCCGTTCGCGGCCGGCTGCCCGCGGCCGCTGGTCCGCGAGGTGCAGACCGCGGCGCACGTGCACGGTGATTCCGGTCTCGACGGCCCCGACCTGCCGGAGCCTGCGGTGCCGCTGGACCCGCGGCACGCCGTCGACCTGATCATCGACACGGTGCTGGCCCACGAGCCCGGTGAGATCACGATCGTCCCGACGGCCGGGCTGACCAACATCGCGCTGGCGGTGCGCAAGGAGCCGCGGCTGGCCGAGCGGGTGCGCGAGGTCGTGCTGATGGGCGGCGGCTTCCACACCGGCAACTGGACGCCGGTGGCCGAGTTCAACATCGCGATCGACCCGGAGGCCGCCCACATCGTCTTCCACGAGCCGTGGCCGCTGGTGATGGTCGGGCTGGACCTCACCCACCAGGCGCTGGCCACCCCGGACGTGATCGCGGCCATCGCCGCCGTCGGGACCCGCCCGGCGCAGGTCGTGCTGGACATCCTCGACTTCTTCGCCAAGGCCTACGCCACCGCACAGGGGTTCGCCGCACCGCCGGTGCACGATCCGTGCGCGGTGGCCTACCTGATCGACCCGACCGTGGTGCGGGTGCGCGCCGCCCCGGTGGACATCGAGCTGTCCGGCGCGCTGACCACCGGCATGACGGTGACCGACCTGCGCGGGCCGGCCCCGATCGGCTGCACCACGTCGGTGGCGACCGAGCTGGACCACGCCCGGTTCTGGGCGCTCGTCGTCGACGCTCTGGAACGCATCGGTGCGGGCGGGAGGGCGGCATGAACGAGGCGGAAGGGGCAGCCGTCGGGACCCGCTTCGCCGACGGCCTGGGGGTCGGCGACGACCTGGAGGCCGCGGCCGAGGCGGCCACCGCTCAGGTGCTGGAGCGCCTCGACGGGGCCATCCCCGACCTGATGTGCGTCCTGGTGGCTCCGGGGAC